>JAAVIA010000061.1 GCA_014799405.1 Lachnospiraceae bacterium | reverse complement strand
TAACTGATAAAGAAAAAATGGTATTTTTGCTTTCGGGAACCCTTGTTTTTACCGACAAGGTAATAGACAGAAATACCAGCAATTATGTGAGGGAGTGGATTAGAATGACACAGGTAGGAAGATTATTTGAGGAAGAGAAACAGCAGGCGGTTAAAGTGGCATTTGGTGAAGGTGAATATAAAAATCTTACGAAACTGACATGCCGTAAGCTGAAAAAATCAAAAGAAGCGAAAGTAATCTCTGAGGAACTTGATGAGGATTTCAAGATTATATCAGAAATATGTAAAGCCGCAGAACCTTATGCTCCGGATTATGATGTGGAGCTTGTATATGAAAACTATAAGAAGCAGTATATGGCAATTTAGGATGCTTGGACAGAGATAATCAAACATCCGGTAGAGACTAAAGTAAGCATATAAGAAATGGAAGAATAACAAACATAACATAAAAACTGTCGTTTTCGTTGATAGATGTTTGGCTTGAAACGGAAGGGCAGTTTTTTTAATGCTGTTAATCTCAAGGACAAAATTGCTTGAAATACCCAAATGGAAATGTTACGTATGAAATGGGGAAAAATAAAACACAGTAATATGCGAAAGGAGATGATTAAATGAATATGACCGGACAGGTTTACGGATACATTCGGGTATCTAGCATGGATCAGAACGAAAACAGGCAGTTAGATGCAATGTGGGAAAAAAATATTCCAAAGGAAAACTTGTATATTGATAAACGGTCAGGAAAGGATTTTGACAGACCTCAATATAAGAAAATGATGAAACGCTTGAAGGCGGGCGACCTGCTGTATATTGTCAGTATTGACCGCTTGGGGAGAAATTATAAGGAGATTCAGAATCAGTGGCATATTTTGACAAAGGAAAAAGACGTAGATATTTGCGTTATTGATATGCCGTTGTTGGACACGCGTACAGGTAAAGATTTGATGGGAACATTTATTGCAGACATTGTGCTTCAAATTCTTTCGTTTGTGGCACAAAATGAGCGTGAAAATATCAAGAAACGTCAGGCGGAAGGAATAGAGGCTGCTAAAGCAAGGGGCGTAAAATTTGGACGGCCCCCACAACCGCTTCCAAATAACTTTCAGGAAGTCCATATGGCATGGAGAAGTAAAAAAATAACACTTCAACAAGCAGCAGATGCCTGTGAAATGCCAATAGGAACATTTTATTCTAAGGCAGTAAAGCTAGAAAGTCTGACATAAAGACATTTTGTTTGAAAAAGTGTACTTTTTCGAACAAAAGCAACAGAAACGTTACTTGTTCATTATAATATCATCATTAGCAAATTATTTCAAGAGTTTACATAAAAAAGCTTAAAAAATATAAAAATCTAATAGAAAACCGAAAATATTTCGGTAGTTATGAGAACTGTGACCGACCGTTCGGAAGGTTTTTTTCCCTTTTTTTAATTATGAAAAAGTACACTTTTACAAAAAGACATTATGAATGAAGGAGGAGATAAGGATAATTAGAGAAGGCAATAGACGTTTATATATTTAAAATATAATAGTAGGAGGAACAAAAATGAAAAAGAGTTTAAAAAAGATGTTTGTAGCAGTGCTTTTAGTGGCTCTTATTTGCAGCTCGCTGAGTGTGTTTGCGGATGAAAAGAATACGGATACGCCTGCTGATACTGTAAATGAAATTACCAATAATAGTACCTCATTGGATGGAAAGGACGAAAATATCGAAAGTGGTGACAATCCCCAACCAAGCAGTGAGGACACAAAGGATAACACAATGACATCGTCTGAGGAGTCTGACCCTGACCAACAGGGAGGACAGACTGGAGATGATAACCAAAACAAAGAGACTAATGATGTGTGTCCGCATAGTGACCTAAAATATTATGAAGCAAAAGGAACATGTGTGAAAGAAGGAACCGTAGAATACTGGGAATGTCAGGAGGAGAATTGCAAAAAAATATTCTCTGATAAGGATGGTCAACATGAGATTGAGGGAGAAATCCCTACTGCAAAAGGAAACCATCCTACAGCACTAACAAAAGTTGAAGCGAAGTCGGGAGAAGACTGTACAAAACAGGGAACCAAAGAATACTATACTTGTGAGACATGTAATGAAACATTCACTGATGCAACCGGAAAAACTAAGATTAGTGCTGAAGAAATCGCAAAAGGAAATTATGGAAACCATCCTACAGCACTAACAAAAGTTGAAGCGAAGCCGGGAGAAGACTGTACAAAACAGGGAACCAAAGAACATTATACGTGTAAGACATGTAGTATGAAATTCTCTGATGAAGATGGAAAAACTGAGATTAGTGATGAAGAAATCGCAAAGGGAGCGTTTGGAAACCATCCTGCAAAACTTGAAAAAGTTGATGCGGTGACGGGAGCAGACTGTCAAACACAGGGAACCAAAGAATACTATATGTGTAAGACATGTAATAAAAAATTCTCTAATGAAGATGGAAAAACTGAGATTAGTGATGCCGAAATCAAAGATGGAACACACGGAAGCCATAAAATAAATTTAGTCCCTGCGAAGCCAGGAACCTGTCAGGAAAGGGAGATTATAGAACACTATGAGTGTACGGTGAATGAATGCGGTAAGATCTTCGCGGATGAGAACGGCATAACTCAGCTTGACAAAGTCTTCATTAGCGGAGAGTTTGGAGACCATGATCTGAAATTGGTTCCTGCAACGAACGGAACTTGTGTGAAACCGGGAACTATAGAACACTACTATTGTTCAGTATGTGAAAGGAACTTCGATACAGATAAAACAACCAAGCTTGACAGCATTACAGGAAAACTCGGCACACATAATGCAATAAAAATAGATGCCAAAGAAGCAACAGAGACAGAATCAGGAAATATCGAATGTTGGCATTGTTCGGAATGTGATAAATTTTTCAAAGATGAAGCTTTAACAAAGGAAATTCCAGCGTACGATGTAATAATTTCTGCAACAGGAGATGTAGACGGACCAGAGCTGCCTGATGTTGTAGACCAAACTTCGCCTGTTTTCATCGACAAAGGCGAAGATGTACCGGATATAAAACTCAATGACGATGCCCATGCTAATCTTATCACTTCCGCATTTACGGAATTAGAGATAGCAAGCGGAAAAGTGCTTAAGGTAGACATTGCCATTTCTACAGTGTCAGCAGCAAGTGTTGAACAGAGCGAGCTTGCTGCAATAAAGGCAGTCGCAAAGCAAAGAAAAATAGCTGTAATTCTGGATATGAACCTCGTAAGAAAAATTAATGGAATTGCATCGGGTAATGTACATGAACTTGACAAGGCAATAACAATAACCATTGACGTGCCGGCAGCATACATTTCTGACAACAGAAAATTCTCAGTCATAAGATTACATGACGGCATAGCAGAGGAATTACCGGATGAGGATAATAATCCGAATACAGTGACATTTACCACGGGCAAATTCTCCCTGTATGCACTTGTATATGAGGATGTGAAAACAGTAGCAAAATCAGCGGATACCGGCGACAACTTCCCTGTTACAGCTTTGCCTGTTGTGATGCTTACAACAATTGTATTACTAGCTCTTTGTATAAAGAAGATGAAGAAAGACAATATGTAAGAAAAACAAGCAGAACATTAATAACAGACAGTTTAGTCACTAACCCTTTTTAACAAAACCACTCTTGAATATGGCTCAGAAAATAAAACAGTTGAGTCCGCAAGAGTGGTTTTTTATTTTCAGAAGTAATAAAAACACCTTGCGTTATATACGCTATTGTGCTATTATTTTCCTAAAGCATTTATCTTTCTATTCTGTTTTGAGGAAATGTCCTCATTCAAAAAATCAGAAAAATTCGGAACTTCAATGCTTTAAGTTCATTTACATTACAATTTAAGCAGAGGGGTTGTCCGTATTTGGGAAGGATGATGTGATGCGGATGTTTTGCCAGATATTTTTATTTCCGTGTGCAACAAGACAAAAAGAATCTCGGCAAGCCGCCTAAATTGGAAAACCTCCTGCGGTATTCAAAAGGAGGAAACCCAATGAAAAATGAAGTAAAAAATGACAGAAAACAGGAATTACTTACATGGGAGCAGTGGCAAGAACTTACAGGTTGGCAGGCTGCGAGGCGTGACCATAAGGATACGGTATTCCGCATGCTTCACAGGGATAAGAGAAAACTGCTTGCACTATACAATGGTGTAAATGGGACGGAATACGATAATCCGGATGAGCTGGAAATTGTCACACTTGAAAATGCCATATACATGAGCTGTAAAAATGACGTTGCATGTGTCATTGACTTTACCCTTGACATGTATGAGCAGCAGTCTACGGTAAATCCCAATATGCCACTTCGATATCTGGGATATGTTTCAAGGGTATTTGAAAAGCTTATGGTACATAAAAATATTTATTCGAGGAAGCTGATTAAGCTTCCTACACCCAAGTTTATCGTATTTTACAACGGCAGGGAAAAACAGCCGGAGTGCAAGGAATATCGGTTATCGGATGCATACATGACAAAGACCGCGGACGTAAGCCTTGAACTTGTTGTGACACAGCTTAACATTAATTCAGGTTACAATGATGCGCTTATGGAAAAATGTCCTGACCTGTTCCAGTATATGCAGTACGTTTCAAAAATCCGTGAGTACAATAAGGGCATGCCACTTGAGGCAGCGGTAACAAGAGCTGTTGACGAATGTATTGATGAAGGAATATTAAAGGAATTTCTTTTGCAGAATAAGGCAGAGGTGGTAAGTATGAGTATATTTGAATATGACGAGGAATTGCATATAAAGATGGAGCGTGAGGAGGCATTTGAGGATGGACACGCAAAAGGAATAGAACAAGGCATAGAACAGGGCATAGAGCGGGGAATAGCACAGGGAATAAAGCAGGGAGAAATAAAAAAACTAATCATTTTAATTTGCCGAAAAATACAAAAATCAAAAACTCCCGAGGTCATAGCTGAGGAGTTGGAGGAGGATTTGGAACAGGTAAAACGGATATATGACATAGCCGATGGGTTTGCACCTGAATATGACGTAGAAAAGATATATGAAAAGCTTATTTCAGAATAATATAGCAGGGTGTTTGATTAAAAGGTAAAGCGGCAGAACCTTATGCCCCTGATTATGATGCGGAGCTTGTATATGAAAACTACAAGAAGCAGTATATGGTAGTTTAAACGGTTGTGGGATTGGGAAGATTGGTTAGAATTTAGAACATGTAAAGGATATGACATTCGTTGATATATTGCCTTGCAAATATGCTGTCATAATGATAAAATATCACGTGGTGGGGTATTTATACGATTTTAATACGATATATTTTGATGCCGTGATGTTCAATGGATAGTGGGGGAATATGTAATGATACTTATTGATACTCAAAAGGAAGAATTTAGTAAATTAAAGGATATTCGTATTTTTGGAAAAGAGGATGACGAGAATAAGTTTAATGGTGATTTTCTCGTTATCGGCTTAGGCGGAGTAGGCGGAAAGGTTGTCACCAGCCTTAAGGGACGACTGATGAATGAGATTACTCACGAGGACAATATCAGCTTTCTTCTCATAGATTCAGACATACCTTCAATGGAGGACACCATTGAGGAAAGCAAAATGGGTGTAGGTCTTAACGCTCTTGAGGTCTTTAGTATTTACAGACCTAATCTTGAAAATATACTCTCAAACGGAATTAAAAATAATCCGGTTCACCCGAATCTGGCAAATTGGATGCAGGAGGATTTTCCCGAGCTTACAATCGGAATGGGAGGTGCAAACGGCAACAGACAGATAGGACGCCTTATGTTCTCAAATGCATATGAGGATATTCGTATCCTTTTATTTGAGCGCCTTCAGGAGTTGTATGATAAATCTGCAACGGGAAAGCTTGATGTGCTTATTGTTTCCAGTGTCGCAGGAGGAACGGGAAGCGGAATTATTTCAGATGTGGCATATAATATAAAAGCTTTTGCAAGGTCGAGAAAGTGGAATAATTTTAGGATAGGTGCATGCCTTCTTATGCCTGATGTGCTTTATGGAAATCTTAAGCTCAGGGAGGATACTGAAAAGGTATCGCTTCTCAATGCAAATGGCTGTGCAACCCTAAAGGAAATAAATTATTTTATGCATCTTGTAGAGAAGGATGAGGCATACAGATTTGAGAGTACAACCCACAGATTAAGCATGAAGGATAATATATTCGATTCATGTATGCTTGTTTCAGGTAAAAAGGATGAGCAGGGATATCTCCCTGAAGAAAGTATATACAGTGATGTTGCAGAGTTTTTATACAAAATTGCAAGCAACAAATATATTGGAAATGATAATGGTACCGGGGAACGCAGGCTTTTAAGGGATGTTTTATTAGATAAATCAGCAAACAACGGCTTTAAGGTTATAAGCTCTGTTGACTACAGAATACCTGTCAGGGAAATGGAAAACATTTGTGAATATCAGATATTCAGTGAAAGCTACAAACAGCTGTTTGAATCTCCTTTGAATAACCCTCAGGTAAGGAAGGACATTGATGCGCTGTTTTTCGAGCTTAAAGTATTTTTGGAGGGCAAGGCAGGAGATGACATAGGTCTTAACATGCCTGGTATTATAAAGATAAGGCAGTTTGAAAAGCCGGTATATAAGCTTGTAAAAAAGGGGCAGGATAATTTAAGAATCCGGTTGGCAAATAGTCTTGCAGGCTTTGAAGCTGACATTAACATAACAATAAAATCACTGAAAAACAGGCTTCGCATTTCTGTTGATGAGTTTATTACAAGGTGTCTTAAGGAGTACGGCCCCTTTGGTGTCATTGAGCTTATTGGAGCAGCAGGAATAGGAAACAGCGAGCAGGACAGAAATCTCATTGCGGAAGTCAAAAAAATGTCGGAGCTGCACAAATCATATCAGCACAACAACGAGTATACGAGAATAATTGAATCCATAAAGGATATGATGGCAAAAAGATTTTTCACGTTTCCGAATGCAAAAAAAGAGACAGAAAACGGATATTATGACGCATGTATCAAGGAAACTTTGGCAAAAGAACGAAGCATCCTTATCGACGAGATGGACAAGCAGGATGTTTTTGGAGATATAATAAGGTCACTTAGGCAGAAGGCGGAAAGTCTTCAGGAAATATATTCCCAGTTTGGAGACGATCTTAAATATGCAGTCGAAGATCTTGGCGCTGCGGGTGAAGTAAAGGTTAAGAAAATACTCAAAAATCCTGTAAACCGCAAATATCTTCCTTCCGATTATGTAACACAGGCGAAGGTTATTGAGCTTAAAGAAGGACTTATAAGACTTATGGTTGAAAATGAGTCTAATATAGATAATGGCAGAATTGTCATGGTTAAGCAGGAGATGGAAAAGCTATACAGGGATTTCCTGATAGGTGTAGGAACATATGCGCCTGAAAAAATGCTTGCGGTTGCATATTCTGAGAAAATACCTACACTTCAGAACCTTAACGTAATGTTTGTGTCCACCACAAACGAAAATCGTGATACTGTCATGAATTTGGCAGCAACTGATTTTGTACGTGCAATAGGAGAGGGAGATAAGCTTTGTGTTCTGAAGGAGGGCTACGAGGAAAGAACGGCAAATCAGAGATATATTTCACTTCCGAAGGCTGCTCCAAGCTTTAGTTCAGAGGTCAAAAAGCTTCTTGTAAATGAGCCGTACAATGAGCCAGAGGATGCAATAACCACAAATGCAGGCGAATTTGAAATATCAATTGATGATATAACTACAGGAGTATCCCTTGATATGCTTCAAATCGCAGAGGATATGCAGGCGGCATACAACATGGTTGACGGATACAAGGGACTTCATATTGATGAGGTAAATAAAAATATGAGGGAATATCCTGAAATAATTTAAAATAATAATATGTTTATTTAGGGGCTGTCATACAAGGATAGCCCCATTTTGCAAAGTAAAATCAGGATGCTTAAAGTAATAGGAGTTTTTATGGAAATGCGGAGAAAAGACAGACAACTTACAGATTTGAAGGATATAAAGGGAATACTTGAGGATTGCAAGGTATGCCGTATCGGATTTAACTATGATGAAAGAATACATATAATTCCGATGAACTACGGCTATGATTTTGATACCGAGGGAAGGCTTACATTTTATCTGCATGGTGCAGTTGACGGTACAAAAATAAAGGCAATAAAATCCGCAGGTGAAAATGGTCTTCTCGTTGCAGTGGAATTAGATACGGAGCATGGACTTGTTGCAGGTGATACGGCATGCAGCTATGGCTACGCATACAAAAGCATAATGTGTAACGGAAAAGCGTTTCTTCTCAGTGATGTGGAAAATAAAAAGTATGGGCTTAAAAAGCTGATGCTTCACCAGACCGGAAAGGATTTTGATTTTACAGAGGAAATGCTTGCAAATGTTTCCGTTTTAAAAATAGATGTCTGTAACTATACAGCAAAGGCGAGAATACCGGTAAAAGCTTACGCTTACGTTGACGGCTCGTACAATGCTGCGACCGGTGTGTACGGCTATGGCGGTTTTGTTGTTGTATCAGGAGAAAAGCATGTGATAAAGGGTTCAGGCAGCGACCCTGAAATGGCATCAATGAGAAATGTTGCAGGCGAGGTATTGGGAAGTACGGCTGCCATAAAAAAAGCAATTGAGCTTGGCGTAAAAGAGCTTGATATATATTATGATTACGCAGGAATTGAAATGTGGGCAACGGATAAATGGAAAAGGAACAAAAAAGGAACGGCTGCTTACTACGATTTTATACAGAGTATAAAGGATAAGATAGAGCTTAATTTTAAGCATGTGAAGGGGCACTCGGGAATAGAAGGAAATGATGAAGCTGACAGGCTTGCAAAGGAAGCCTGCGGAATAGCTTAATATTTTAAAAGATAAAGGAAAAACTGCCCAAGACCAAGCATAATCATGCATATAACAACACTTATGTACCAATGACCCAAAGATAAAATATAGGCTGCCGTAAGAAGGAGCAGTACAAGCATGCCGACAGTCATTATTGTAAGCGGCTTAACCATTCTTCCGTCAAAGTGTGCAAGTATATATATAGCAAGGTATATTACGCTGTATATTATTATAAGTAAAAGTAAAAATAACATTTCTATATTCTCCCCGAAAAAATAACATACCTAGTTTACCACAGTATTTAAATTTTTCATAGTAAAATTTTAAAAAAATTTTACAAAATTTTACAAATGTTTTACAAAAGTGCTTACCATAGGTTTCGATATGCTGTTATCAATAACTTCATAATATAATATTCGTATACAAATTTTAACTCTACGAACGATGTCAAATAGTCTTAAAAACCACGTAAAATAAAGGGGTTCAGCCGTTTCGCCGTATTGACTTTTAATTGACTACATGGTAAAATTAGTCAATAATGTTCTGCTGTGATTGTATAGCAGACAGAGAAAAAGTTTCCTATCAAATAAAGACAAAGGTGGAATTTAAAATGAAATTAGGAATCAGTGAGCTGTTTAAGAAAAACGGCAAAAAGGAGGAGACTCCTACTGATGCAGTTTTGGACAGTGAAAATACGGAGGAAAGAACAGATGCAAATGTGAGGGATGAAAGGTCGGTAGATGATACGCTGAATTGTCCTAAATGTAAGCAGACATTTAGAAAGGCAGACATTAAGGAAAATATGAATGTCTGTATGGCATGTGGATATCATTTTGTAATTCCTGCTGACAGGCGTGTGAGATTTCTTGTGGATCCGGGTACGTTCAAACCGCTCAAATGCAAAGTAGCATTTTCAAATCCTTTAAATTATCCTGAGTATGAGGAAAAAATAAAATCTCTCCAGGAAAAAACGGGAATGGAGGAGGCCGTATATACAGGTGTAGGAAAAATTGACGGATATGAGGCTGTAATTGCAGTTATGAGCAGTAAATTTCTTATGGGAAGTATGGGGATGACAGTTGGTGAAAAAGTTACCAATGCTGTTGAATATGCTGACAAGAAGAAGCTTCCTCTTATTATTTTTACGGCAAGCGGCGGGGCAAGAATGCAGGAGGGAATAATTTCACTTATGCAGATGGCGAAGACAAGTGCCGCAGTTGAACGTTTTAACAGACATGGAGGGTTATACATTTCTGTTCTTACCCACCCGACTACGGGCGGTGTAACTGCAAGCTTTGCAACCCTTGGAGATATAATTCTTGCAGAGCCTGAGGCGCTTATAGGCTTTGCTGGACCGAGAGTAATAGAACAGACTATAGGCGAGAAGCTTCCAGAGGGCTTTCAAAGGTCCGAATTTCAGCAGGAGCATGGTTTTGTAGACCAGGTAGTTCCAAGGAACAAAATGAGAGAGGTGCTGGCGCATATTCTTCGACTTCACTGTAAGAGAGGTAAGTAGCTATGGTAAAAGTAATTGATGAGAGAATAACGGAAATTGACAAGGAAATAGAAAATATTATGTCACAGGAATGCAAGGACGAGGCAAAAATGTATGTCCTGAAAAGAGAAAGACATGATCTTATAAAGATGTGCAAAAATCTTGAGCCACACGACAAGGTTTATATTGCAAGACATAAAAAAAGACCTAAGGTTACGGAATATATAGATGCCATATTTGAAGATTTCTTTGAGCAAAAGGGTGATGCACTTGGTAAAGAGGACGGAAGCATATTTGGCGGTATTGCCCTTTATAAGGGACTTCCCGTTACTGTTTTGGGTCACAGAAAGGGAAATGATTTAAACGAAAATATAAAATGTAATTTTGGAATGCCGGGACCGGAAGGTTATCGTAAAGCACTCAGACTTATGAAACAGGCAGAAAAATTTGGACGTCCTATTATCACATTTATAGATACACCGGGCGCTTATCCGGGACTTGAGGCTGAGACAAACGGACAGGGAACCGCAATTGCAACAAACCTTGCAAAAATGAGCGGATTGAAGGTACCTGTAATCGCTATTGTAACAGGAGAAGGAAGCAGCGGAGGTGCCCTTGCAATCGGTGTTGCAAACAGTGTTCTCATGCTCGAAAATGCAGTTTATTCCATACTGTCTCCTGAGGGATATGCGAGCATTCTCTGGAAGGATTCTACAAGAAGCAATGAGGCATGCAGCATGATGAAGCTTACGGCACAGGATTTAAAGGAATTTCACGTTATTGATGCGATTATTCCTGAGCCTGTAGGGGGAGCGCACATAAATCCGAAGGCAGTATTTAAGCTTACTGACAGATTTATCGGCAGGGAGCTTGAGAAGTACAGTAAGATGAGTCCTGATGATTTGAGCAGGCACAGATACAAAAAGTTTAGAAATATAGATCAGGATTTTCTGAATGTGCTTTAATATTATGTATATATTTTTGGAGGGAAGAAATCAAAGTTATGTTAAAAGAAGGATTACGAATTGTATCTACGGGTCATTACGCACCACCTAAGATTGTTACAAATGATGATTTAAGTAAAATCGTAGATACAAACGATGAGTGGATATCATCAAGGACAGGCATAAGAAGAAGACATTTTGTTGAGGATGAAACAAATTTATCAATGGCGCTTGCGGCTGTAAGTGAAGCACTTGAAAGGGCTGATATTGACAAGTCCGAAATTGGAGCATGTATCGTTGCCACGGTTAAGCCCGACAACCTTACACCCTCCATGGCGTGTATGATACAGGCTAAGCTGGGGCTTCCTGAGGGAATACCGTGCATGGACATAAATGCTGCCTGCTCGGGCTTTACATATGCAATGGTAACGGCAAGAGGACTTCTTATGCAGAGTGGCAAAAAATATGGCGTTATTGTTGGAAGTGAAACTCTTTCACGTATGCTTGATATGACGGATAGAAGCACATGTGTGCTTTTTGGTGATGGCGCAGGAGCAGCGGTAATTGAGCTTAATGATTCAAATAAATTCTGTTATGTTCTTGGTTCAAGGGGAAATGATGAGGTTCTTGTATGTCCAAATGGGAATACTACAGACAGGTTTGTACATATGGTGGGAAGCGAAGTGTTTAAGTTTGCAGTAAGTACGGTGGCAAAAGCCGTAAAAGAGCTTCTTGAAAAGGCTTCGGTTTCAGCTGACGACATAGATTATTTTATATGCCATCAGGCAAATCTGAGAATAATCGAGTCGGTTGCAAAGAAGGTAAAACAGCCTCTTGATAAGTTTTATGTAAACCTTGATGAATATGGAAATACATCATCTGCAAGTATTCCGCTTGTTATGAATGAGATGAATGAAAAGGGTATGCTGAAAGCCGGAATGAAGGTTATATGCGTCGGTTTTGGCGGCGGACTTACATGGGGCGGAGCATATCTTGAGTGGTAGGCATTCTTATTGGAATAATTGTCTTGTGATGATTGTTGTTTCGTATGTCTGATAAAATATAAAAATATAAAGGAGTACATGTATGAGATTAAATGAATTTCTTGGCATAAAATACCCGATTATTCAGGGCGGTATGGCAAATATAGCACTTGGAGAATTTGCTGCTGCGGTTTCAAATGCCGGCGGTCTTGGACTTATTGCGTCAGGTGGCTTTGACGCTGCAAGAATAAAGGAGGAAATTGACAAGTGCCGTGCACTTACGGACAAGCCCTTTGGTGTGAACCTTATGCTCATGAATCCTGATGTTGACAATATTGCAAAAATGCTTACAGAGGAAAAGGTTGATGTCATTACAACGGGAGCAGGAAGTCCCGAGAAATATATAGCGGATTGGAAGGCTTCAGGAAGCAAGGTTATTCCGGTTGTTGCAAGCGTAGCTTTGGCTAAGCGTATGGAGCGTATGGGTGCTGATGCAGTTATTGCAGAAGGCGGTGAGAGCGGCGGACACGTGGGCGAAATGACCACAATGGCGCTTGTTCCAATGGTTGTTGATGCAGTGGATATTCCTGTTATTGCTGCAGGTGGTATAGCAGACGGAAGGGGAATGGTTGCGGCATTGGCACTTGGAGCTATCGGAGTTCAGATAGGTACATGCCTTCTTGCAAGCAACGAATGTCCGATACATGAAAATTACAAGCAGGCGGTTGTAAAGGCGAAGGATAACGGAACAGCTGTGACGGGACGTTCAGCGGGAGCGCCTGTCAGAGTAATTAAAAATAACATGACAAGGGAATACCTTAAAATGGAGTCTCAGGGCGTTACAAGGGACGAGCTTGAACAGCTTACACTTGGCTCTTTAAGAAAGGCAGTTCTTGACGGAGATACAAAAAACGGCTCTCTTATGGCAGGACAGGTCTGTGGTCTTGTCAAGGAGATAAAGCCTGTTGCCCAAATACTCGAGGAGCTTTATGAGGGGGCAAAGGCAGAACTTGCGAAGGTAAATCAAAATTGGAGCATGTAATGACATGATTCGATTTTTAATTATATGTGGATAATATGGAGGTGTAAGCCATGAAAATAGGATTTTTATATGCAGGACAGGGTAGCCAGCATGTTGGAATGGGTAAGGATTTATATGATAATTACCCTGAATTTGCGGAAGTGTTTGACAATGTTGAACTTGATTTTGATGTTAAGAAATGTTGCTTTGAGGGACCTATAGAGCAGCTTGGACAGACAAGATACACTCAGCCATGTATGGTTGCATTTGCAGTCGGAGTTACAAAAATACTTCAGGCAAAGGGAATAAAGCCGGAAATTGCGGCAGGACTTTCTCTTGGAGAATATTCAGCTCTCTATGCTTCCGGAGTGTTTGACGAAAAGCAGGTGATAGACCTTGTGGCATACAGAGGTAAGTCGATGGAGGAGGCTGTTACCGGACGTGACACGGGAATGATAGCGGTTATGAGCCTTGACAGAGAGACTATAAAGGAGTGCTGTAAACAGGCAGAGGAGGAGTTTGCTGACAATCCCTACCATATTGCAGAGGTGGCAAACTACAATACCCCTGTTCAGGTTACGGTTTCAGGAGATACCCCTGTTATTACAAGAGCCGGTGAGCTTATGATGGAGAAGGGAGCGAGGAGAATTGTTCCTGTGGCTGTAAGCGGACCATTCCATACCTCTCTTATGAAGCCGGCAGGAGACAAGCTTGCCGAGAGATTTAAAAATGAACATTTTGGAGAAATGAATTTCCCTGTGCTTTTCAATGCAACAGGTAAGGAGCTTGAACCGGGAAAAACAATACCTGAAATGCTTGAGCTTCAGGTTCAAAGCAGTGTATATTTTGAGGACTCCATAAAATATATGATAGAACAGGGCGTAGATACCTTTGTTGAGATTGGACCGGGTAAGACATTAAGCGGTTTTGTTAAGAAAATTGACAGAGCCCTTACTACATATTCGGTTGAAGATATGGACAGCCTGAATGCTACACTTGCTGCTCTTGGTGCTGTATAGGAGGATATACGATGTTTATTTTTATTCTGTTGATATTGTTTTTCACATATTTGGTTAGATAGGGATTGAAGAATGAATCTGGAAAGTATTCTCACGCTGTTGTTAATGTTGTTTACATTTTTATTTTGTTGGTAGAAAGGAAATGAAAGGATGAGTTTAGAAAATAAAACTGCTATAGTTACAGGTGGAAGCCGGGGGATTGGGAGAGCCATATGCCTGGCACTGGCAAAGGCAGGCGCCAATGTTGTTACATGCTATGCAAGCAGTGCGGCATCTGCTGATGAAACTGTAAGGCTTTGTGAAGAATTTGGCGTCAAGGCTTTAGCTGTTGCGGCAGATGTTTCAGTTGCGGATGATGTTACAAAGCTTGTGGATACCGTAAAGGAAACATTCGGAAGCATTGATATACTTGTAAATAATGCAGGTATCACAAGAGACAATCTTCTTTTGAAAATGAATGAGACAGATTTTGATCAGGTAATAGACACAAATCTAAAAGGTGCCTTTCTCTGTATAAAGGGTGTTTCAAAGCTTATGCTTAAGCAGAGAGCGGGAAAAATAATAAATATAAGCAGTGTTGTCGGTGTGAGAGGAAATGCAGGACAGGTTAATTATTCGGCAAGTAAGGCAGGATTGATTGGCATGACAAAGTCAGTTGCAAAGGAACTTGCCTCAAGAGGAATAACTGTAAACGCAGTTGCACCGGGATTTATTGAGACTGATATGACTGCAAAGCTTCCGGAGACGGTAGTTGAGGAAACCATGAAATCCATACCGATGCGGACAATCGGTAAGTGTGAGGATGTGGCAAATCTTGTGACCTTCCTTGCATCTAATGAAGCAAGATACATAACCGGGCAGGTAATATGTGTTGACGGTGGCATGGCAATGTAATTTTTACAAAAAAGAAAGGAAATTTCAGAAATGAAAAGAAGAGTCGTTATAACAGGTATGGGTACTGTAAATCCATTGGGAAACAATTTGAGTGACACATGGGAAAATGTAAAAAAAGGTGTTTGTGGAATAGGCCTGATAACAAGTCTTGATGTTACAAATCATGCAGTTAAGGTGGCAGGCGAGGTTAAAAATTTTGATTCATCTGCTGTTATCGATAAAAAGGAAGCACGAAGAATGGACCGATATTCACAGTTTGCACTTGTGGCGGCTGATGAGGCTTTTAATGACAGTAAGCTTGACATGGAAAAAGAGGACAGCTCACGCTGTGGTGTAATATTCTCCAGTGGAATTGGTGGAATGGCATCAACAGAGGCAAATATGGTTACAGGCCAAAGACGTGGCTTTGATAAGGTATCACCATTTTATATCCCTATGACTATCGCTAATATGGCGGCAGGAAATATTGCCATCCGTTTTGGATTTAAGGGCATGTGTACATGTGTTGTAACTGCATGTGCCAGTGGAAATAACGCTATAGGAGACGCCTTCCATTATGTCAGGGACGGATATGCAGATGTTATGATTTGCGGTGGTTCAGAAAGCTGTATCACAGATTTGGGGATAGGCGGATTTACTGCAATGCAGGCATTAAATGTAACAGATGACCCAAATAGAGCGTCAATTCCGTTCGACAAGGAAAGAAGCGGTTTTGTTATGGGTGAGGGTGCTGCAGCGCTTGTTATAGAGGAGTACGAGCACGCTAAGGCACGTAATGCAAAGATTTATGGAGAAATTGTTGGATATGGGGCAACCTGTGATGCATATCACATAACTGCACCTGAACCAAATGGTGAAGGTGGAGCTGCATGTATGACAATGGCAATAAAGGATGCAGGAATAAGTCCTGAGGATATTGGATATATAAATGCACATGGAACATCAACCCGTTTAAATGAAGCCTGTGAGACAAAGGCGATAAAAGCGGCCTTTGGCGACCATGCATATAAGCTTATGGTTAGTTCTACAAAGTCAATGACAGGTCATCTTCTCGGAGGAAGTGGAGCAGTGGAAGCTGTGTTTACAACAATGGCTGTTCATGATGGCTTTATACCTGCAACTATAAATTATCAGGTTCCGGATGAGGAATGTGATCTTGATATCGTACCAAATGAGGGAAGGAATGTACAGGTAGAGTATGCGGCATCAAATTCACTTGGTTTTGGTGGACATAATGCGTGTATAATTATCAAGAAGTGGGAGGATTAATATGGAGTTAAATTCAAATCAGATTCAGGAAATACTTCCACACAGATACCCATTTCAGCTTGTTGACAGGGTTACGGATTATGAACCGGGAAAATGGGCGAAGGGAGTCAAATGCGTTTCTGTAAATGAAATGCAGTTTTTAGGACATTTCCCACAGCAGCATGTTATGCCCGGAGTGCTTGTTGTTGAAGCTCTTGCACAGGTGGGAGCAATCGCAATTTTAACGGAAGAGGAAAATAAGGGAAAAATTGTATTTTTCGGCGGAATAAAAAATGCAAGATTTAAAAAGCAGATTGTACCCGGCGATGTAATAGAAATGGAATGTGAGCTTACGGAGCGAAAAGGACCTGTGGGCTATGGAAAGGCAACGGCAAAGGTAGACGGAAAGATTGCGGTAATCGCAGAGCTTACGTTTGCAATACAAAGTTAATTTGACTTTAGAAATGACCTGTATCCATATAGGAAAATTTAAGTTATATTTTTATTGCTATGACGTTAAAATAAAAAGGAGTTATCGCATGAATATTACAGATAAATATGACGTTTTTTTGTTTGATCTTGATGGAACGCTTACGGATACAGGACCCGGCATTAAAAATTCGGTTGCCTATGCGTTAAAACAGCAGGGGATTAGCGTCAGTGATATGTCAGAATTAAATAGGTTTGTAGGTCCACCCCTTATTGATTCCTTTAAGGACTTTTACGGAATGAATGATGAACAGGCGGATAAGGCGGTAGCCGATTACCGCAGTGTTTATGCCGAAAAAGGTATTTATGAAAATAATATATATGACGGCATGAGGGAACTGCTTAAGACTATGTTTGAGGAGGGGAAAACCCTTGCGGTTGCAACCTCAAAGCCTGAAAGGTTTGCAAAGCTTATTGTGGATGATCTTCAAATCAGTCAGTATTTTACGATTGTTGCAGGAGCTGACATGGGGGGAACGCGTAATAAAAAGAGTCTGGTTATCGAATATGCCCTTGATACCCTTAATGTCACTGACAGAAATAGGGTTCTCATGATTGGAGACACAAAATTTGATGTTATTGGAGCAAGGGAATGCGGTATTGACTGCCTCGGAGTTTTGTTTGGCTATGGAAGCAGGCAGGAGCTTGAGGAAGCAGGGGCTGCGTATATATGCGAGGATGTAGTAAGTATATTAATCTGACCATGTAAAAAATAATTAAAATGGGGCTTTTCAATAATGCCAAACAAGGTTAAACTAGTGAGAAATTAAAACATTTTAGTTATTTTATAGGAGGATTATATTATGTCATATAAAAGGGTACTTACAATTCAGGATATTTCATGTTTAGGGCAGTGTTCACTTACGGTTGCACTTCCGATTTTGTCAGCGTGCGGTAATGAAACATGCGTGCTTCCATCAGCGGTTTTATCCACGCATACAGGTGGTTTTACGGGCTATACTTTCAGAGATTTAACTGAGGATATGCCTGATATTTTAAAGCATTGGAAAAAGGAATCCATTACCTTTGATGCATTTTATACAGGCTATCTTGGAAGTATAAAGCAGATTGATTATGTCACTGAAATTATGAAATCCGTTGGAAAAGAAAATAGTATGCGTATTGTTGACCCTGCAATGGCAGATGGAGGTAAGCTTTATCCGGGTTTTGATGATGATTTTGCCAAGGCAATGGGACGGTTATGTGAAGAGGCGGATATAATACTTCCAAATATAACGGAGGCATGCTTTATAACGGGTATGCCATATGAGGAAAATTATGACAAGGAATATATTGATAATTTGATTGCACACCTTATTGAGAATAAAGATAAGACCGTTATTTTGACAGGCGTAAGCTTTGACGCCGACAGCACCGGAGTAATCGTGTATGAGGCAGGAGAAACGAAATATTATAAGCATGAGAAGGTAAGCAACGGCTGCCACGGAACGGGTGACATATATGCATCTGCATTTGTAGGAGCCTATTTAAAGGGTAAATCCTCATACGATGCGGCTGTTATTGCGGCAGATTATACTGTTGAATGTATTAAAGAAACAATATCAGATGAAACACACTGGTATGGTGCAAAATTTGAGCCCGTTCTCGGAAGTCTTATTAAAAGACTTTCATAATTAAAATATAGTCATGAGCAAAACGCACTATTTTTGAAATGTAGTTGTACAATATAGACAATATCGCAAGCGACGCATAGCGAAAGCGTGCCTTGCGGTGATTTGTCTATATTGTACAACGGATGTCGGCAAAAGTAGAGTTTTGCTCATGACTAAATTAAAAGTATAAAAGAGGTTTTCAGGTGGCTGAGAAAAGGAAAAAAAAGGAAAGGCAGTCAAGCTGCGATTCTTGCGCATACTATATGTATGATGATGAATATGAGTGCTATGTCTGCGACGTAAATCTTGATGAGGACGAGATGTCAAGATTTATGTCGGATACGTTTTATAATTGCCCTTATTATAAATATGGGGACGAATACAGCGTTGTAAGAAAACAGATGTAGTATATGTGAGGAAATGTTATGAACGACAATGTTATACTTATAGGAATGCCTGGGGCAGGGAAAAGCACAGTGGGTGTTTTGCTTGCAAAGGCACTTGGCTATGATTTCATTGATACGGACTTAATAATACAAGGCAGGCTTAATAACAGGCTGTACAAAATAATAGAGGAGCATGGCATTGATTATTTTTTGCAGGCTGAAAATAAAATTGTCTCAGAGGTAAGTGCAGACCGCACTGTTATAGCTACAGGGGGAAGCGTTGTTTTTGGAAAAGAGGCAATGGAGCATTTAAGGCAGATGGGAAAGGTCGTATACATTAAGCTTGGCTGTGATGAGATAAAAAGGCGTGTAAAGAATATAACCACAAGAGGTGTCGTTATGAAAAAGGACGAAACCATAGAGGATATTTACAGTGAGCGTGCACCGCTATATGAGAGATACGCTGATATTACGGTCGATGTAGAAAATACTACCATAGAGGAAGCTGTAGAAAAAATACTCAGTCTGCTTGAATAATCTGAAATAAAAAGCATAACCTACTCCTTATCTGTTTCTTTCGATAAGGAGTTATTTTTATGGATAGATTTATAAGAACTGACCTTGCCGTTGAGCTTAAGGAGGATTTGGATAAGGAGGACTGCCTTAACGGAGTAAGCTTGTCCTCATATATGGAATACGGAGTAAATGTCAGTAAGATAACGGTAAAAAATAAAGCCGGAGCTAAGCTTTTAGGGAAACCTATAGGAAATTACATTACTCTTGAAAATAAGGAGCTTTTGCAGGCAGATGAAAGCATACATGAGCAGTTTGTGCAGGTGCTTTACAATAATTTGGAGGATATACTGAAGGATGCAAAAAACATTCTTGTTGTAGGACTTGGAAACAGGGAAGTAACTCCTGATGCACTTGGACCATATGTTGTTGATAATCTTTTTATTACGAGACATTTGATACAGGAAAAGCTTATAAAGGATACAAAAATTTTAAGTGCAATTTGTCCGGGGGTTATGGCACAGACAGGCGTGGAAACCCTATATATTCTAAAGGGCATATGCAAGGAGGTTAAGCCTGATGTTATAATTGCAGTTGATGCCCTGGCAGCCAGAGAGCCGTCAAGGCTTAACACTACAATACAGCTTTGTGATACAGGCATAAGTCCCGGTTCAGGAGTGGGAAACCACAGGCTGTCATTAAATGAGGAAACTTTGGGAGTAAAGGTAATTGCAATCGGTGTTCCTACAGTTATTTCCGTTACCTCGATTATAAGCGAGGCAATGGAGGCCATGGTTAATGAGCTTTCCACGAGAAAGGATAAGCATTATGAAATGGATTTCGATGAGAGTGAAAAATTTGATTTAGTAAGCAGACTTGTGTCACCTGAGCTTGCAACGATGTTTGTGACGCCAAAGAATATAGACGAGTCCGTAAAAAGAATAAGCTATACAATATCCGAAGCAATAAACAGTTTTATAGAATTATAAGACGATGTTCCAAAGGTTTATAGAATTATAAAAAAATTCGGGCATATAATTAAATATGGAAAAATTCAGGTCAGGTATTTTAGTTATTTTCATATTGCTTTCCGGTATTACATGTATGCTTCTTATAGCAACTGATTTGTCTGCTATGGTGCTTACCGATTTAAAAAATGAAATGCTTGTCTGCTCCGGTGATGTGGAAAGGAAAGAGCAGTGGCTTCTCAATAACATTGTGCCTATTGTTGCCGTGGAGGATAATGCATTTGCCGATAGCTTTCTGTTTGGAGACAGAGGGTTTGTGTCTGATGAGGATATTATCAATCCTGTGGACTATATTTCCACACAGACGGATGCAGTACTTACAATGGAGACGGGTACATCCACCTCTGCGTCAAAGGAGGAAAACGGACAGTCCGATGTGGCGGAGGCTTCTGCAATTTCGGATATAGTGGGGATAAATTATACGATGGAGCAGATTATGGATTATGAATTTTTAGTATCTAACTGCTATACGGTGGCGCAATCCACAAGCATAAATCAGGATGAGATAAATGGTGAGGCTCTTATGGCCAAGGATTTAAGCATTGACCTTTCAGGCGACGAATATAAAATTTTAATATATCACACGCATGGAAGTGAAGCCTTTGCTGACAGCCGCGAAGGGGTTACGGAGGATACCGTAATAGGATTGGGTGATGAGCTTACAAGAATATTGGAGGAGGATTACGATATAAGGGTTTATCACGACAGAACGGTATACGATATGGTTGACGGTGTTTTAGACAGAAACTATGCATACGATTTATCCCGTGAGGGAGTAGAAAATATATTGGAGCAGTATCCGTCCATAGAGGTTATCGTTGACCTTCACAGGGACGGTGTGCGGGAGGATTTGCACCTTGTCAGGGTTATAAACGGAAAGCCTACGGCACAGATCATGTTCTTTAACGGAGTAAGCAGGCTTAATGTAAACGGTGATATTGAGTCAATGGATAATCCAAATAAAATCGACAACCTTGCCTTCAGTCTCCAGCTGCATTTATCGGGGAAGGCAAAATATGGGGATTTAATGCGCCACATATACATAAGCGGTTACAGATATAATCTGGATTTGATGCCGAGAGCAACACTTATTGAGCTTGGGGCGCAGACAAATACCGTTGAGGAGGCAAAAAATGCAATGATACCGTTGGCAGCTATCTTATATGATGTTTTGAGCGGACAAAATAAAGTTCAGTAGTTGTAATTGGCGTGCCGGGTGTGATAAAATGAACGCATAAACGCTCACGCAGGTACGCAGAACATTCGATGACTGCTTGCAGTCAAGCGAATGTTCAAGGACCTATGTGAGTGTAACGAACACCGAAAAACCGAAGGTTTACAAATACTTAAAATATTGCGATAACATATGAGGATAAGGAAATGGCACATTTAGATCAGAAAAAAATAAGAAATTTCTGTATTATTGCACATATAGACCACGGGAAATCTACATTGGCAGACAGAATTATACAGAAAACGGGACTTTTAACAGACAGGGAAATGCAGGACCAGGTTCTTGACAATATGGATTTGGAGCGTGAGCGTGGCATAACAATAAAGGCACAGTCCGTCCGCATTGTATATAAGGCAGAGGACGGAGAGGAATATATATTCAACCTTATTGATACTCCGGGGCATGTTGACTTCAATTATGAGGTTTCAAGAAGCCTTGCAGCATGTGAGGGAGCAATACTTGTCGTGGATGCAGCACAGGGAATAGAGGCACAGACGCTTGCTAATGTATATCTTGCTGTGGACCATAATCTTGAGGTTATGCCTGTAATTAACAAGATTGACCTGCCGTCAGCAGAGCCTGAGCGGGTTATAAATGAAATTGAGGATGTAATAGGAATAGAGGCGGCGGATGCTCCTCTTATTTCTGCCAAAAACGGAATAAATATAGAGCAGGTGCTGGAGCAGATTGTAAAGAAAATACCTGCTCCGTCAGGGGATGTGGACAGCCCTCTTAAAGCAATTATATTTGACAGCTTATATGACGCATATAAGGGTGTAATCATTTTCTGCCGTGTATTTGACGGGGTGGTTACAAAGGGAACCAAAATTCGTATGATGGCAACGGGTGCAGAGGCAGAGGTTGTACAGGTAGGAATATTTGGTGCAGGACAGTTTATACCATGCAATGAGCTTAGTGCAGGAATGGTTGGATACATAACTGCAAGCCTTAAAAACGTTAAGGACACAACCGTGGGAGACACGGTGACGGATGCAGATAATCCATGTGATGGGGCATTGCCGGGCTACAAAAAGGTAAACCCTATGGTTTACTGTGGTCTTTATCCTTCAGACGGAGCAAAATATCCTGATTTAAGGGATGCATTGGAAAAGTTGCAGTTAAATGATGCCTCATTAAGCTATGAGCCCGAAACATCCATTGCGCTTGGCTTTGGATTCCGGTGCGGATTTTTAGGTCTGCTTCATTTGGAGATTATTCAGGAAAGGCTTGAAAGGGAGTATAATCTTGACCTTGTTACAACGGCACCGGGAGTTGTTTACAAGGTGCATAAGACAGATGGTGAGATTATTGAGCTTACAAATCCGTCAAATCTTCCTGACCCATCCACAATAGATTATATGGAGGAGCCTTTTGTTGCCGCAGAGATAATGGTTACCACAGAGTATATCGGAGCCATTATGCAGCTGTGCCAGGAAAGACGTGGCATATATATAAGCATGGAATACATGGAGGAAACAAGGGCTCTTATAAAGTATGACCTTCCGTTAAATGAGATAATATATGACTTTTTTGATGCTCTGAAATCCCGCTCAAGGGGGTATGCCTCCTTTGATTATGAGCTTAAGGGCTATGTGAAATCCGACCTTGTAAAGCTTGATATACTTATCAACAAGGAGGAGGTTGACGCACTTTCCTTTATAATTCACAAGGATACTGCCTATGAGCGTGGAAGAAAAATGTGTGAGAAGCTCAAGGATGAAATTCCGAGACATTTGTTTGAGATACCTATACAGGCGGCAATCGGTTCAAAGGTTATAGCAAGAGAAACCGTAAAGGCAATGAGAAAGGATGTGCTTGCCAAGTGCTATGGCGGAGACATAACAAGAAAGAGAAAGCTTTTGGAGAAGCAGAAGGAAGGAAAGAAGCGTATGCGCCAGGTGGGAAATGTAGAGATACCGCAAAAAGCTTTTATGAGTGTACTTAAATTGGATGAGGAGTAATATGACATATGAAAAAATTTTTAAGCCTATATATTCATATACCGTTTTGTGCCGTCAAATGCAAATATTGTGATTTCCTTTCCTATGACGGTGAAAGCTACGGCACAATGCTTCGGTATGTGGACTGTCTTTGTCAGGAGATAAAGCTTTATGCACCTATAGCAGACGAATATATTGTAAGGTCCATTTTCATAGGCGGAGGGACGCCGTCACTGCTTGATGAATCGCTTATAGTAAACATAATGGCATTTATAAAAAAGACCTTTACACTTGAGAAAAATGTGGAGATTACAATAGAAGCAAATCCGGGAACACTGCGTCATCAAAAGCTTAACGGCTATAAGCAGGCAGGAATAAACCGTATAAGCATAGGGCTTCAGTCTGCCGATGACAGTATGCTAAAGCGTTTAGGCAGGCTTCACAATTACGACCAGTTTGTGGCAAGCTATAAGGCGGCAAGGAGAGCGGGCTTTGACAATATAAATATTGACGTAATGTCAGGACTGCCGGGACAGAGTATTCACTCATATGTGGACACGCTGTCAAAGGTTATCGAGTATGGACCGGAGCATATTTCTGCATATTCACTATCCATAGAGGAGGGAACGCCGTTTGCAAACGACCCTTCTATTTTAGATACATTGCCTCCTGAAATGATTGAAAGAAGAATGTATGAGATAACAAAGAAGCTTTTGTCCGTAAACGGATATGATAGGTATGAGATATCCAACTATGCAAAGCCGGGCTATGAGTGTAGGCACAACATGGTATATTGGACAGGGGGAGAGTATGTAGGCTTTGGACTTGGCGCTTCCTCCTATTTTCAGGGAAAACGTTTCAGCAATCTCCGTGACATATTTAAATATCTTAATCTTATGGAGGATTTGTCGGACCGGTTTGTGGAGACGGATAATCTTGAGACGCTTTACAATGAAACAACGAGGATTTTAAGGGAAAATGTAACGCCTATTTATATAGATTCGCGCATGGAGGAGTTTATGTTCCTTGGGCTTCGGATGATGTGCGGGGTAAGCAGGGAAGATTTTGCCGAGAGATTTAAGAAGGACATCTATGAGGTATATGCCCCCGTATTAAATAAATATATTGATGAGGGATATATGGCAACTGACGGAGACAGGATATACCTTACTGATATGGGAATTGATGTGAGCAATGTGATACTTGCGGATTTTTTGCTTGATAAGTAATGAGTAATGAAATGTGCAAAAATGGGTAATATATATAGTGATTTTGGAAAAAACAATTTATGTGCATAATTTACATTTTTTAGAAAAAATCTATTTAACAATTGGTAATTTTATGGTATAATTTGGAACAGTGTGGTGGAGTCTGCCAGACTCTAAACTACAAATAATACAAAAAATACTTAGGAGGTATAACTAAATGGCAAATAAGTGGGTATACACTTTCAAGGAAGGTAACATGTCCATGCGTAATCTTCTTGGTGGTAAGGGTGCAAACCTTGCTGAGATGACAGAAATCGGTCTTCCGGTACCACAGGGATTCACAATTACAACAGAGGCATGTACTCAGTATTACGAGGACGGTCGTAAGATTAATGACGAAATTATGGCACAGGCTATGGAAGGTGTAGCTTGGATGGAGAAGGAAAATGGCAAGAAGTTTGGTGACCTTGAAAATCCGCTTCTCGTTTCCGTTCGTTCAGGTGCTAGAGCATCTATGCCAGGTATGATGGATACAATCCTTAACCTTGGTTTAAATGATGATGTAGTAGACGCTATGATTAAGGGTAACCCGGATCCGGCATTTGCCCGTTTCGTATATGATTCCTACAGAAGATTTATCCAGATGTTCTCCGATGTAGTTATGGAGGTTGGTAAGAAGTATTTTGAGCAGCTTATCGACGAGATGAAGGAGAAGAAGGGCGTTAAGTTTGATGTTGAGCTTACTGCAGATGACCTTAAGGAGCTTGCAGGTCAGTTTAAGGCTGAGTACAAGAAGCAGTTAGGACAGGATTTCCCTTCAGACCCTGTAGAACAGTTGAAGCTTGCTATTGAGGCAGTATTTAAGTCTTGGGACAACCCAAGAGCAAACGTATATAGGAGAGATAATGATATTCCATATTCATGGGGTACTGCAGTAAACGTAATGCCTATGGTATTCGGTAACTTAAATGACCAGTCCGGTACAGGTGTTGCATTTACACGTGACCCTGCAACAGGTGAGAACAAGCTTATGGGAGAGTTCCTTATCAATGCACAGGGCGAGGACGTTGTTGCAGGTGTTCGTACACCTATGCCAATCGCTCAGATGGAGAAGGAATTCCCTGAGGCATATGCAGAGTTCATTAAGGTTTGTGATATACTTGAGAATCACTACCATGATATGCAGGATATGGAGTTTACTGTTGAGAACAAGAAACTTTACATGCTTCAGTGTCGTAATGGTAAGAGAACAGCTCCGGCAGCATTAAAGATTGCTTGTGACCTTGTTGATGAGGGACATAAGACAGAGGCTGAGGCTGTTGCTATGATTGATCCACGTAACCTTGATACGCTTCTTCACCCACAGTTTGATGCAGCAGCTCTTAAGGCAGCTACACCACTTGGAAAGGGACTTGGCGCTTCTCCTGGAGCAGCATGTGGTAAGGTTGTATTTACTGCTGATGATGCAGTTGCATGGGCTGACAGAGGAGAGAAGGTTGTTCTTGTAAGACTTGAGACTTCACCTGAGGATATTACAGGTATGAAGGCTGCTCAGGGTATTCTTACTGTTCGTGGTGGTATGACAAGCCATGCTGCCGTTGTTGCCCGTGGTATGGGTACTTGCTGTGTATCCGGTTGTGGTGACATAAACATGGATGAGGAAAACAAGAAGTTTACACTTGCTGGACAGACATTTACAGAGGGTTCAGAGATTTCAATTGATGGTACAACAGGTAATATATACGCAGGTCTTATTCCTACCGTGGATGCTCAGATTGCAGGTGAGTTCGGACGAGTTATGGCTTGGGCTGACAAGTTCAGAAAGCTTAAGGTTCGTACAAATGCAGATACTCCTGCTGATGCTAAGAAGGCAAGAGAGCTTGGTGCTGAAGGTATCGGTCTTTGCCGTACAGAGCATATGTTCTTTGAGGAGGACAGAATTGCAGCATTCCGTGAGATGATTTGTTCAGATACAGTTGAGGAGAGAGAAGCAGCACTTGAGAAGATTCTTCCATATCAGCAGGGAGACTTCAAGGCTCTTTATGAGGCTCTCGAAGGAAATCCTGTTACAATCAGATTCCTTGACCCACCTCTTCATGAGTTCGTTCCTACTGAGGAGGCTGACATCAAGAAGCTTGCTGATGCACAGGGCAAGTCAGTAGAGCAGATTAAGGCAATTATTGCATCACTTCATGAGTTTAACCCTATGATGGGTCACAGAGGATGCCGTCTTGCAGTAACTTATCCTGAAATCGCTAAGATGCAGACTAAGGCTGTTATCCGTGCCGCTATAGAGGTTAAGAAGGCACATCCTGATTGGAATGTTAAGCCTGAAATCATGATTCCACTTGTATGTGAGATTAAGGAGCTTAAGTACGTTAAGAAGGTAGTTGTTGAGACTGCTGATGCAGAAATCGCAAATGCAGGTGTTTCACTTGAGTATGAGGTAGGTACTATGATAGAGATTCCTAGAGCTGCCCTTACTGCTGATGAAATAGCTACAGAAGCTGACTTCTTCTGCTTCGGTACAAACGACCTTACTCAGATGACATTTGGCTTCTCAAGAGATGATGCAGGTAAGTTCCTTGACGCTTACTATGACACTAAGATATTTGAGAATGACCCATTCGCTAAGCTTGACCAGACTGGTGTTGGTAAGCTTATGGAGATGTCTATCAAGCTTGGTAAGCCTGTTAATCCAAAGCTTCATGTTGGTATCTGTGGAGAGCACGGTGGAGATCCTTCATCTGTTGAGTTCTGCCACAAGATTGGTCTTGATTATGTATCATGTTCACCATTCAGAGTACCAATCGCAAGACTTGCTGCTGCACAGGCTGCAATTGCTGATATGTAAGATGCGTTTTGTGCTAAGTAAGTACGAAGTGTATACAGAATAGAACTTAAATTAGTTTTATATAACTGAGAGGCTTCTGATACTGTCTTGTGACAGTGGCAGGGGCTTCTTTGTTTTATACCCAAAATTATCTTTGTGAATATTCAATAAATTTGTCATAAATGATTGGAGTGATTCGTATGTCAGATGCCAGTGTAATTAAAGAGCTATATAACAGATGTATGGAGATGGACGCAGAAGATACCATAGAATTAGCATTAAGTGCTGAAACTAAGGAAGAACAGGAATTTATCGAAATGATTAGTAATTATGTATTGCAGGTTAAGCAAAAAGAAGTTATTGCACAGAGGAAATTTTAATGAAAAAATATGTTATTTTTGTTGGTGTAAATGGAGCAGGCAAATCTACTTTATATAATACTTTAAAATTACAAAATAAATTACCACGGGTTAATTCTGATGAGATTTTAAAATCCTTTGGAGATTGGAAAAATGAGTCTGATGTTATGAAGGCTGGTAAAACGGCTGTAAAGATGATTAATGAATACTTTATAAGTGAGATTTCATTTAATTAGGAAGCTACCGATTGCGAAAGCGTATGTGGGGGCTTTCTGGTATACCGGAGCTGCTCCGATAAAGTCACCTACCGCGGCTGCCAGTTCTTTCCGGCGGGAGCTGATTACATTGTAGTTGATTTCCATGGTGCAGGATTCCTTGCTGGCTTCTGCGTCTTTTGCAGGTTCAGGGTTTTCGGTTGCCTGCTCTGCGGTATTCTCTACAGATTCCTGTTCTGCTATGGATTCCGTCTGTTCTGCCGCTTTTGGTATTGTGGGTTCTTCCAGGATGATGGCCGGTTCTGTTACGGCTGAAGCCGGGGGAGTGTCTGTTTCTTCCCGAATGGTTTCTTTCTGGGCTTTGGCAGCTGCCTTTTCGGCGCGGGTTATTTTGGCTCTCGGTTCCGGGAATATCTCTGGTAGTGTGCCTTGTGCATAGCTGATTTCAAAGGTAATTTTGCCTTCCATGGGTACATTGAAATGAAAGTCTAGAAGTTCAACTTCTTTGATGCTGTCCGGAAGTTCAATGTTCTTGTACCGTTTTACTTCCTTGCCCTCTACCATAAGGCATACCGGAACCGCGTCCCTCAATTTTGCTGTGATTCTTCCTGTCTTCATAATGTTGTCCGCCTTTCTTATTTTGATATTTTGTAATTGGCTGCTTGCCTTGTGAGTGACAGCTTACGCATTTTGGGTGTGAAAGCAAGCTTTTTTAAAAGGCTCCCCGCAGTCTGCGCAGGTTACATTGACCTTGCGGGTTGCCTGGATGATAGTGCCGTAGCAGGGGCAGATATATTTGATGCTTTGGCTTCCGGAGCTAGTGTTGTAACCGTTCAGTCTGTCAGTGGAGCGCCACATGGAACTGCTCAATCTGAATGATGAAGAATACATCTATTTGGAATGTATAGAGTACAATTTATTGTAAGTACAGAATGAATGTTTTTTGGCATCCTCTCTTACTGGCTTGCGTACCATAATTTGATACAATGCACCCAAGCATGACTTTGGGTGCATTTTTTAACGATAGGAATTTTAGGCATTTATCGGGAAAATATCCCCAGGCGTATGGAAACATCGCAACAACGAAATTGATACAATGCGGAATTGTTGAAATGCTTGAAAATAAGACACTTCATGGGTTCTGCGGTTTTGTTTTTTCGCTTTTCGAGCTTTTTTTTCTGTTGCGGGAGCAGCTCCGTTTTCTGATTTTGCACCTCTTTTTAACGATAGCAGTAATCGTTAAAAGGTATAGGTTTTGCCAGTTTGTTTAAAGTTAGCTAAAAGGTATGC
>JAAVIA010000060.1 GCA_014799405.1 Lachnospiraceae bacterium | reverse complement strand
TGGACAGGAAGAGGAAGGCAGGAAAATAGGAAGGTACGTGTAAGGGATGTAAGTTGGGAATGGATGGCAGATGAAAGTCATCTCTGTGTGGAGTTCTGAAGGTGCATGAAAATATAAATATTGATTTCAGTACACTATATTTGTGTACTTTTTCTTTAAAGAACATTATATTTAGGGGATTGGTCAAATGGTATGATAGGGGTCTCCAAAACCTTTGGTGGGAGTTCGATTCTCTCATCCCCTGTTACAGTAAAAAGTGCTGTAAACCTTGATTTTACAAGGTTTACGGCACTTTTTGATTTTTTCGGTTTAAAGTGATTCAGAGTGTTTTACGGTATTTTAGAGTAAAAAAAGTGGGGTAAATTTGGGGTAAATAAAATATAAACAAAGGCAGATGCATGTGATAAGAAAAAATTAACAATTCATCTCGTAAATAATTAAGGAGGAAAAGATGCGTATGGAAAAAGAAAGATAGCAAATACAATTTTCAGTAAAAGTGGAATCTACGAAAGAGCAGGAAAAGTACTGGGACTGTAAAAAGTGATTGTATGGATGCTGTAAAATGTGTATAATATGAATATATGAAGCAAGTTTGAGCTTATAAAGGATGGTGATATCTATGTCAGTATTACAGCAAGAAGTAGTTGATAAGGTCACAAAGCTTTCTGATGATAATTTGCAATTTATATTAGAGATGATTAATCGCTTTATGCAACCGGAAGAACAGGATGAGAAAGAAGTTGATTTCAGGAGAATCGGAGTTGCAAAAGGTCAGAAATTATATGATGATGATTATGATTTTGATGAAATGAATGATGATATTGCAAAGATGTTTGGGGTGATGTGATGAAGCTTTTGTTGGACACACATATTGTGTTATGGGCATTGACTGATAACCCAAAGTTATCAGAAAAAGCAAGAAAACTGATTCTGGATTCTCAAAATGAAATATATTACAGTACGGCATCCGTATGGGAAACAACGATTAAGCATATGTCGAAACCAGAAAAAATCATGATTAGTGGTAAAAAATTTTCCGACTACTGTAAACAAATGGGATATCAGATGTTAGCAATTGAGGATAAACATGTTCAGGAATTGGAATCGTTAGTATATCATAAGGATACTCAGGACCATAATGACCCATTTGACCGTCTTATGTTGGCACAGGCAAAAGCAGAGGGTATGCGTTTTGTGACACATGATACGAAAATTCCAAATTATAATGAAGCATGTGTTGCTTCTGTTTAAACGGAATATAAGAAAATAATGAATTAGGATTATTTCCAATTTGGTGATAGTCCTTGCAAACAGATGATGTAGAAGCAGAAATGCTTAGTTTTTAGCAAACAATTGAATAATTAGTAAAGTTTGAAGAAGGTTGCAATATACCTTCTTTTTTCATCAAAATGTTGTGTATGCAAAAGACAGGGAACAAGGCGGCATACAATATATTATCGGTGGTGTAAAAACAAAAAACTCTAACCGTGAGATTCCGTTAAATGCCAGAGCCGTTTTGGCAATACAGCGACTGTTAGAAACAATCTGCAATCATCAGACTGGTTATCTGGTTTGCACCGCTACTGGAAAAATTGTCACCCACTCACATTTACAACAGTGTTATTCAGCTATATTAAAAAAGCGGGTGTCCGCCATATGGGATTGCATTCCACTAGACACACATTTGCAACGGTAATCCTTAAAAATGCCGAGGACAAAGGGCAGATAAAAGAGATATCTGAATTATTAGGACATTCGCAGGTAAGTACAACCTATGAATATTATATCAGGACTTCGGATGAAGATAAACGCAATTTATTAAATCAGTTAGATGCATTAGTTTCAAATGGGGCAAATGTGGGGTAAATAAAATGAATAGTGTGAAATTGCTTGAAAAATCAAGGAATAGAGAGCTTCATGCAGGGGTCTCCAAAACCTTTGGTGGGAGTTCGATTCTCTCATCCCCTGTTGGAAAGATGCTAGAAGCCGCATAAACATGTGGCTTTTAGCATTTTTTTTGAACTTTGCCTGAAAAATTCATCAATATTAGTTCGGAATCATATCAATATAGGGATAATCTTCATTTTGCATATCCACAATATACTTTGCAAGATTAAACCATTCATCGCACTCATCAAGAATGATCGAATCAGCCGAAGCGACAAGTGGCTTTGTTTTTAAAACAGAGTCGACGGCATCGTCTAACTCCACATCAAGTTCAAATGTGATTTTTTCGGCAAAATGATATATACGCTGTTTCAGACGTCCGGAATTTGAAATGGGCTTGTCCAGATAAATAACGGCTTTTTTTACCTTCAATTCATCCAATGACTGAAAAAGAGCCTCTATCGCAAGATCGGTTTGGGGGATAAGCCGATATGTGCCACGAAGTCCGGCAAGATCTCTGATTGTGCCATCCATACATTTGAAAAGCATGGAGTCCGAAAATGCAATTTCAAGCCCAATAATAACATTAAAGCCGTCAATATAAAGCACCTTATCGTTTATATTTTGTACCTCGCGCTTTTTTCTTGCGATAATTTTATCCTTTGCCGAGATTGTTCTTGCAAGTGCAAGTCTTTGACGTTCAGACAGTTGATAATGATCGCCAATGAATTTTGTAATCGGTGTAATCGGGTAATTTCTGTTCAAAAGATAATACACTTCCTCTGCCGCTTTGCGCAGCTTAGGAAGTGCTTTATCTCCAAAATCACGTTCATCTGTTGGCATAAAACCACGCCTTGCCTGTTGTGTCATTCTTCCACCTCATAGATTTTTACTACAAAATACCACTACATTCTTTTTTCGTCAAGTTTCACGATATGGCATGAATAACTCAATTTCTTTATTGCGCAGCCTGCTGGAAGTGATATGCTCAATATAAACTGTTTTTGTTTGTAATATATTGAATGAGCAGGTATCAGCGAATCTATTCTATTTTTAATCGGTAGATTAGATAGTGGCAATTGTCAAATCAAAATGATATACTAAACTTTATATGGAAGAATTAAATTCCTTTATTTCGGTTCTGGCAAATGCAGCAGGGGAGCTGATGAATCTCTCTGAAAAGCTTGATGCTGATTTACATTTTTTAAGTTGACAGTGGATAAATAAAATGTCATTTAAGTGAAGATATAACGATAACGGAATGAACATTACAGGTGTGAGTGTAGTGTGGAAAAATTGGGAAACTTAAAATATTCCTAAGTATTGTCATTTCAGTAATTTTGTTCTATAATTATATCATATGACTTTATAAATTTAACACACAAAAGTATAAAGCAGGCATGTTGTTTCTTGAACCTGCGGAATGGGGTGGATAATGGAAGGAAATGTACAAAACGGGTTAATTTTTACAAATGAAAATTGTATTGGATGTAACAAATGTATTTCCAGTTGTCCTGTCATAACAGCCAATAAAGCTGTGGAAACTGAAGTTGGGCAGAGGATTTATGTTGACGGAACCAAATGTGTTGCATGTGGCGCATGCTTTGATTCCTGCGAGCATGGTGCAAGAGAATTCAGGGATGATACGGAAAAGTTCTTTGAGGACCTTCAAAAGGGTGAAAGGATTTCCGTATTGTGGGCTCCTGCATTTGCAGCAAACTATCCTAATGAATACAAGAGGATTTTGGGCGGTTTAAAGCGATTGGGTGTCAATCGTATAATCAGCGTAAGCTTTGGTGCTGATATTACAACATGGGGATACATAAAATACATTACTGAGCATAATTTTATGGGAGGCATATCACAGCCTTGTCCTGCAATCGTAAACTACATCGAGCATTATATTCCTGAACTTATACCAAAGCTTGTTCCTGTACACAGTCCTATGATGTGTGCAGCGGTATATGCGAAAAAGTATATGCATCTTCCTGAAAAGCTTGCATTTATCAGTCCTTGCATTGCTAAGAAATCAGAGATAAGTGATCCTAATACATATGGTTACATTAGCTATAACGTGACGTTTGATCATCTTGTAAAATATGCGAAAAATAAAAACATTATGGCTGATCCGGCACCTGATGAAATTGAATATGGTCTTGGCTCAATATATCCAATGCCGGGAGGTCTTAAGGAAAATGTATATTGGTTCTGTGGTGAGGATATGTTTATACGCCAGATAGAGGGCGAAAAGCATGCATATCATTTCCTTGAGCAATACAAGGAAAGGGTTCTTAACAATAAGCCGCTTCCGTTTATGGTTGATGCCTTAAACTGTGCACAGGGCTGTATATACGGAACAGGTGTTGAGGAAGAAAAGACAAAGAATGATGATATATTATATGAGCTTCAGAGAATAAAAGAAGCAAGTAAGAGCAGGAACCCTAAGAGCGCATGGGCAAGAGGGGCAACTCCTGAAAAGCGTCTCAAAAATCTTAATAAACAATTTGCTAATCTTGATATTAATGATTTTATAAGACATTATACGGACAAATCTGCGGGCAATCAGGTTAAAATTCCTGACAACCGCCAATTTGCTGAGATTTTTGAGAGCATGAACAAAACGACTGATATTAAGACAAAAATTAATTGTAGCGCTTGCGGATACAATACATGCCGTGATATGGCTACTGCAATTTACAATGGCTGCAACAATAAGACAAGCTGTATTCATTATGTTAAGGACCTTGCGGAGGATGAGAAAATACAGCTTGAGGAAGTGTCTCTTAAGATGGAAGAACAAAACAGAAGTGTTTTGGAAAAAGCAGAAAGCATTTCTTCCATGGTTGCCGATGCAAATAAACAGTTTGCTTCACTTAATGTTTCAATAAATGAAATGTCTATTGGAAACAATAATAATGCTGAGGAAACAGGCAATATAAGTGGCGCAATGGAGGATGTTGTAACTTTCTGTGAAAACATGAAGGCTTCATTTAATAAAATCAATGACCTTCTTGTACAGCTCGGTGAAAATAATGAAAACATAACCTCAGTCGCTGCACAGACAAACCTTCTTTCACTTAATGCATCCATAGAGGCAGCACGTGCGGGAGAGGCAGGAAAGGGCTTTGCGGTTGTAGCTTCCGAGATTAAGGGCTTAAGTGAGTCAAGTCGTAATACTGCACAGGATAGTGAGCGTAATAAAGAAGAAATTGTGGCTGCCATGAACAAATTAAATGATGAAGCAGTCAATCTTATGAATATAGTAGATGATGTAAATAGGCGTATAAGTACCCTTGCTTCAAGTTCTGAGGAAATAGCTGCTTCAGCTACTATGGTTGGAGATATTGCTAATGATTTGAAGGAAAAATTTGATGTCATAACCTCTTTGTAATGTTAAGATGCCGCCTATGGGACATTTTGGAGATTCCGAAACGGAAATAGGACGTGTGTGTTCAGCTTGCGTCACCAGACTTCGTCCATAGATTTTCAATAAAACGGGCATGTCGTGTGGGGATATATCCTACATATGACACGCCCTTTTTTGCATATATTAGCTTTATATTGGAAAACATAAGTAAAAATAATAAAAAGTAGGAGAAGAAATATGAATATATTATTTTATGACACAACACCATATGATAAAAAATCTTTTGATATGGAGCTTGAAAAGCATACGGACGTTACAATCACATACCATGAGGCAGATATTTCAGAGAAAACTGTGTCTCTTGCAAAGGGATATGATGCCATATGTGCATTTGTAAATTCCGACCTTAGTACTCCTGTTATAGAAAAACTTGCAGATATAGGTATTAAGCTTATACTTCTTCGATGTGCGGGCTTCAATAATGTAGATATAGATAAGGCAAATGAAAAAGGAATTACGATACTCAGGGTTCCGGGATATTCGCCTGAGGCTGTTGCAGAGCATGCCATGTCACTTGCACTTGCGTCAAACAGGCGTATACACAAAAGCTATATAAAGGTTAGAGAAAATAATTTTAGTCTCGTAGGACTTACCGGAGTGAATTTTTATCAGAAAACGGCTGGAATTGTAGGTACGGGAAAAATCGGTGCTGCTATGTGCAGGATCTGTCATGGCTTTGGAATGAAAGTTATTGCATATGATGTGTATCAAAACAAAGATTTGCCATTTGTAGAATATGTATCCATGGACGAGCTTCTTGAGAAGTCCGATCTTATATCCCTTCATTGTCCGCTTACGGATGAATCTTATCACATGATAAACAAGGAAGCTATCGACAAGATGAAAAAGAGACCCGTATTTGTAAATACGTCAAGAGGTGCGCTTGTAGATACCGAAGATTTAATTAAGGGAATACGCGAAAACAAATTCTTTTCAGTAGGACTTGATGTATATGAGGAGGAAGCGAGCAATGTATTTGAAAACAGGGAGGATGAGCTTCTGGAGCATTCCGTCACTGCAAGGCTTTTATCATTTCCGAATGTTATTATTACATCACATCAAGGCTTTCTCACTGTGGAAGCTCTGTGTGCAATAAGCGAGGTCACAATAAAAAATGCAAGGGATTTTGCTGCTGCAAATGTAGCTGACTATGAAAAAAATCAGGTAAAATAGAATAAAGATGGAGGGCTTTTCTCAAGGTTTTTAACCTATCGGAAAGCCCTCTTTTTGTTCTTTTAGTCTGTTTCTTTGTTTACAAGACCATAGAAACCAATAATATAAAGACCGGCGATTCCAACAAGACCATATATTATTCTTGTGAGTGCAGAAGCATCTCCGAATAATGCAGATACGAGATTGAAATCAAAAAATCCTATAAGTCCCCAGACAATGGCACCTATGATTGTAAGAGTCAGACACAGGTAGTTTAGAAATTTCATACAAAACCTCCAATACAATAGCAAATAAAGTAGCTTGCAATTTACAAGCCCTTTAAATATAGGATTTACAAAAGCATTAAAAATATGTAGTTAATTGTTGCCAAAATAAATAAATTAATGTAATATTGTCTTGCAGTGCATTTACGACAGCAGGCATTTGCTTATATAATTACAGGAGGATATCATGGGCGGTTTTTTTGGAGTTGCATCAAAAGAAGATTGTGTATTTGATTTATTTTTTGGAACGGATTATCATTCACATTTAGGAACAAGACGTGCAGGAATGGCGGTATATGGAAAGGATGGCTTTGAAAAGGCTATTCATAAAATTGAAAATGCACCTTTTAGAACAAAATTTGATAAAGAGGCAAATTCCATGCACGGTAATATGGGTATCGGCTGTATATCAGATTACGAGGCACAGCCGATTTTAGTGCGCTCACATCACGGTTCTTTTGCAATAACTACGGTTGGAAAAATAAATAATGCAGATACTATTATTGCAGATATTTTGAAAAATAATACACATTTTTTTGAAATGAGTAACGGTGAGATAAATGCTACTGAGCTTGTGGCGGCAATTATTAATCAAAAGGAAAATTTTATTGACGGAATTAGATATGCACAGGAGGTTATTGAGGGTTCCATGTCAATGCTTATACTTACCCCTAAGGGAGTATATTGCGCAAGGGACAGATTTGGACGAACTCCTGTTGTTATTGGTAAAAAGGATGGAGCAAGATGTGCTGCATTTGAAAGCTTTTCTTTCCTGAATTTAGGATATACAATAGAACGGGAACTGGGTCCCGGCGAAATTGTTGTTATGACGCCGGATAGTGCAAAAACGCTTGCTGCACCCGGCAATGACATGAAGATATGCACGTTTTTATGGATATATTACGGATATCCGTCATCAACCTATGAAGGTGTAAATGTTGAGGAAATGAGATACAAATGCGGAAAGGCTCTTGCAAACAGGGATGATGATGTTCATCCTGATATTGTTGCGGGTGTTCCGGATTCGGGTACCGCTCATGCAATAGGATATGCAAATGCATCAGGAGTACCGTTTTCAAGACCATTTATTAAATATACGCCAACATGGCCACGTTCGTTTATGCCTACCATTCAGAGCAAGCGTAACCTTATAGCTAAGATGAAGCTTTTGCCTGTGGAAAATCTTATAAAGGATAAAAGTCTTATTATTATAGACGATTCTATAGTCAGAGGAACGCAGCTTAGGGAGACAACGGAATTTTTATATGAAAGCGGCGCAAGAGAGGTACATATAAGGCCTGCATGTCCGCCTCTTATATTTGGATGCAAGTACCTTAATTTTTCCCGTACCAATTCTGAGATGGAGCTTATTACAAGAGCTGTAATAGCGGAACTTGAGGGAGGAGAGGTTTCCGATGAGGTACTTAAGGAATATGCAGACCCTAACTCTGAAAAGTATGAAAAAATGGTAGATAAAATTTGTGAAAAGCTTAATTTCACATCACTTCGTTTTCATCGGCTTGATGATATGATAGAGTCAGTTGGTATAGACCCATGTAAGCTTTGTACCTATTGTTGGAGCGGTAAAGAGTAAAAATTTACTGTTCAAATTGATTGGAGGTTTAGTTAATGCTTTTTGACAGGGAAATAATAAATATATTTGATGATTCGGAGACTGTCATGCCTCAGCTTATGAGAGTTATGAGGACGGATATTCAGGAAAAGGATGGAGACTACCTTCTTGAAATAGAGCTTCCAGGCTTCCTTAAAGAAGATATTCAGGCAGAGCTTGCAGATGGTAAGCTTACAATAATTGCAGAAAAGCCGGAGCATATTGAAATGGAGGGCAACAGAAGCCGCTATATAAGGCGGGAACGCCTTGTTGGTGGCTGCAAAAGAAGCTTTTTTGTTGGCGATAAGGTTAAACAGGAAGATATTTCTGCGGCTTTTAAGGATGGCATATTAAGCATCATTATTACTAATCGGGAAAAGTCTGTAGAAAGGGAAGAAAGAAAGCTTATACCGATAAAATAACATGAAAGAATTAATAAATAAAATGCGTCATTCAGGTTATGCGGAGATGAGGGAGACGGCAATCGGAGTTCATGTGATGTATTATGTACAAAATGGACTTCCGTGCGTTTACTGCTTTATTGATTTGGATGATTTGGAATTTTCTCCGCCACCGAAAAAAAAGAAGAACGATGCTGTATATCATGAAATTACAGGAAGTGAGGACATAAATTCAGCCGCCTATAAGCGTGCAGTGTTTGATTATGTTGACAAAAAAATAAGAGAGCCTTTTTTAAATATGTCATACGAGAGCGTTGCGGTAATTAATATTGTAAGCTCATCCAACATGGGGCTTGTTAAGGAAGTTTTTCATGAATGTAAAAATTATTGGGTGTATGATAAGAATGAAAACAGGCTTGTTATTTTCGAGGACCAGCCTATTGATTTTTTTGGTTTTAAAAAGATTGTTGAAAATCATATAAACAGGCTGGATGAGGGAGTCGTCCAATTTAAGGGTACGGTTAAAAAGAGAAAAGCGAAATCCGCAAAAGCAGTCTGGAGAAAAAATAGATGGACAAAAAGTAATATAATGCAGCATATTACAATAACGGGCACTATTATAATAATTAATGTAATAGTTTACATAATTACGGCAGTCAGAGGAGATGTGTATAGCGCGGTATATATGCTTGAATGTGGAGGCTCATCTGCACTAAGCGTTATACTTAACAGAGAGTATTACAGATTATTTACGGCAATGTTTCTCCACTATGGTTTTGAGCATATTTTTAACAATATGTTTTCTCTTTTTGTAATAGGGTATACGCTTGAGCCTCGGATGGGAAAATTGCGGTTTGCGGTTGTATACATATTGGGCGGGCTTGCGGCATCTGCTACAAGTGTGATTTACCATTGGAATACTGAAAACTGGGCCGTATCGGCAGGAGCTTCGGGAGCCGTATATGCCATGATTGGCGCATATATCGTTGTTATGTTTTTTTATGATAGAGCGCATTTTAATCCTTTTCGTGTTTTGCTTGTAATGCTTATGCCTCTTATAAGCTCCTTTGGGGAGGTACAGATTGACAATGCAGCACATATCGGTGGATTCGTTGCAGGAATTGTGTTTACGTTTCTGATAGAAAAGCTTTGGAAAAGAAAGAGTAAATGGCAGAAAAAATATAAATTATAAAAAGGGCTGTTGCACGAAGTTCTGGGGTGTATGGCTCGCCTGCGGCTGTCATATGCTGCTATATACATATAAAACACGCTTTCGCTCGTATCAGACGTAGCGGTTCTAAGAGCTTGGGGTTCGATGCATAGCTACATGGCATATAAAAACCGTTTGAAGACGTCGGTACTTAAATTGCCGGGGCAAGATTCCTTTATATGGAGGTATCTTAAACCGGCAATTTTTAGTACCGTTACGTCGGAGACGAGCGAAAGTGTGTTTTTATATGCCATGTAGCTATGCATCGAACCCCAAGCTCAAGTACCGA
>JAAVIA010000059.1 GCA_014799405.1 Lachnospiraceae bacterium | reverse complement strand
ATAGTATATTGTAGGGGTAATCTGGGTAATCGTCAGCTCACCATCCTCGCTTTTTGACTGAAGGTTAATTCTGTTTGATGTACTTTGGTTTCCTCCTGCCGTGAAATATTCCGTAGGAATTTTATATACGTCCTTCTCAACGATTGCGGAAACCGGTATTTTAAGACCTGTCTCTTCGTCTGTGAGAATTTCTATGTCAACGTATCGTTCCGATATAAAGTTTGACATATATTTGTCAAGCATAATGTTTATGTATGTGCCGTCTGAGCCATGTATTATCTCAAATGGCATAATTACATTATAGCTTGAGTTGTTTATTTTAAATCTTATTTTTGTTTTTTCTGAAAGGAGTGACGCCTGTTCCGTTGAAATAGGTGCAACAATATTCCATTCCTCGTTTGGTATTATCTTTATAATCGGACTTCCCGCTGAAATAATGTCGCCTGTCTTAAGTGTTTCCTTGCTGTATTTTGATTTGTCAAAATCAGCCATTGAAACATCATCTATGTTAAAGGTCTCATATCCGTCAGTATAATAGGTTACAATTCCGCTTTCAGGGGCTGTGATTGCAACGAGCATGGCACCGGATGAATCCTGATTTACCTGCTGCATTAAAATTTCATTTGACAGCTCCAAAACCCTGTTATTTACATTTGTTTCAAAATTATAAGCAGAGTAAAAGCTCACATCTGAGTAGCCGACCTTGTAAAGCGATATAAGGCTGCGGACTTCCCTCAAATCGTCAGCGGTAAGCAGGTCCTCATAGTTTTCCATATCATCAATTATGTTGTAAACCTGACCTTTTTCGTCTATGGTACATACGGTAGCCTGATTTTTTATCTTTTCACCATCTCTTATATAGTAGCATATATAGCCTGATTTTGTAGCATTTAATATCTGCTCATCCCGTATGGCAAGCCCTTCAAGGGTTATGTTATTGTTTACGCTGCTTTTGTTTACCTTATAGGTTGTTATTGGGTTTTTATTTGCGGATCTAAAAATGCATATAATGACATAAACAAGAATAACTGCAATCATAATCGTTGCAACATTAAACTTTATATCCTTTTTTATTGAAATGACTTTTTGGTTTTTATTGCTCATAAATGTATCGTTCCTTTTTAAACATAGCTACTATTGTCCTATCAGGCATATAAGCTCCACAATGGAATTATACAAATCTTTTCTGTCAACCTTTGAGGAGGCAACAACAAAGTATTCCTTATTGCCGCTTTCTAAATACAGAGAAAGACAGTTGCCTGCTCCTGTAGTTGTTCCCGTCTTTCCTACCATTATATTATAGCCGGATGGCAGGGCTGCTCTGCCGCTTACAAACATGTTTGTGGCAGATACCTCTTTTTCAACAACTTCACCATAGCTGTCGTGGTATATATAGGAATACTCAGGAAAACGTGCAATTTCCGCAAGATAGGAATGGCTATTGGCTTCCTTTATAATAAGATAGGTATCATATGCAGTTGAATAATGGTTAGGGTCATCAAGTCCGTGCGGGTTCATATAATGTGTATTTGTGGCACCAAGAGATGCCGCCCTGTCATTCATCATATTACAAAAGCTTTCAACATCCCCTGCAATGTAATCCGCTAGAATAAGAGCATAGTAGTTGTCTGATTCTATCAAAAGTCCGTGCATGAGATTGTCAACTGTAATGGAACAGCCGTATGTAAGCTCCGAGGGACCGACACCGGGAACTGAAATATAATAATTCTTGTCAAGGGTAACAACATCATCCTTGGAAATTATGCCTGCTTCAAGCTGGTCGCATACGACTATGGCAGTCATAAGCTTTGTCATACTTGCCGGATACATCCTTTTATGTGGATTTTTGGCGGCAACTATTTCCTGGCTTGTCTCATCGATTACAAGCGCATAATAAAGGTTGTCAAAGCCTGACGAATTTAATTCATAGCCGGCGGGAACAACGGCATCTGTCATTGTTCCTATAAATGCAGACTGTGCAAGAAGCTGCTCATCCGTATAAATAATCATTTCTTGCGGTACGGTGTATGTATCGTCTATATTATTTTTTACTGTTCCAATTATAAATATTGCAGCAGATAACAAAAAAACTGCCGCAACAAGCCTAGGTAAATCCTTCATATGTGTTTAATGCTTAAAAAGCTCTCTCCAATCTAAATCTCCTCTTTCAAGTGCCTTAATCATAAGCTCCGCAGTGGCAAGGTTGGTTGCCAGTGGAATATTATGCATGTCGCAAAGAGAAAAAATGTTATTTATATCAACCTCATGTGATTTCTTTGTCTGTGGATCACGTAAAAAAATCATCATATCAAGGTCATTGCTTTCAATCATTGAGCCTAACTGCTGCTCCCCGCCTGTGTGTCCCGCAAGAAATTTATGAACATTAAGATTTGTCACTTCCTCAACCATTCTGCCTGTCGTTCCCGTAGCATAAAGTTCATGATGTGACATAATGTTTTGGTATGCAATGCAGAAATTCTGCATCAGCTTCTTTTTAGCATCATGAGCAATCAAACCGATGTTCATTAAAGCTATTCTCCTTTTAGTATTTTAGTTTTTGAATACTTATATTTAATACCATGCCAATTCCAATTGATATACTCAGCAGCGAGCTTAGTCCGTAGCTGATAAATGGTAACGGAAGACCGGTATTGGGAAGTATTCCCGTTGCAACACCAACGTTAAAAAAAGACTGATATGCAATAAGTACGCCAACGCCTGAGGCTATAAGCATTCCTGTCATATCCTTTGCACGTCTGGCTATACTTATACATTGTAACACTATTAACAATAAAATTGCAATAATAAATACGCTTCCGATAAAGCCTAATTCCTCTCCCACTACCGAGAATATAAAATCAGTCTGCTGCTCGGAAATAAAATTTGCATCCTTTACCGTTGCCATAGTGGAGGTATTTAAGCCCTTTCCTGTAAGGCCGCCCGAGCCTATTGCCATTATTGAATTGTCCTGCTGTGAAAAGTCGGTTCCATACTGTCCCGGATATACAAACTCTAAAATTCTGTTTGCCTGATATGGCAGTAAGAGCTTTTGATCCGGTTTTCTTATATACCAGAGAAAGCTGCCTGCAATCGGAATGAAAATCAGCAGAAAGATTCCGATTATTTTGTAGCTTAAGCCTGACACATATATTAATGTGACCAGTATAAGTGCAAGACATAAGGTTGTGGAAAGATCAGGCTCACTGAGAATGAGAAATAAGGGTATGGCACAAAGCATGGCATACCCTGCAATACATTTAAAGGTGTTTATGTCTGATCTGTTTTTGTGCAGATAAGCAGCTACACATACAATCATAAAAATTTTTGAAAGCTCAGAGGGCTGAAACTGAGTTCCGAAAATAACAATCCATCGTCTGGCATTATTTACGGTAACACCAAAAAATAGAACAAGCACAAGCAATACTGCATTTACAATATAAAGCACTCTGTAAAATTTACATATAAAATTATAATCGATAAATGATACAAAAATCATAATTGTAAGACTTAATGCAATTCCTACAATCTGTCTTGACAAATATGAGCTGTTTGCACTGTAAATTACAACGGTTCCCATACCAATTGCCATTATTACGGTAATAAGCAGTTTGAAATTATAATCCTTGTGATTGAACTTTGTGAACATTTTTATCCTTCTTCTTAAATAGTTTTAATAAGCCTGTATATTGTTTACTTTTCTCTACGTATTCGCCGGTAAGCTTTTCGGCAATTTTTTCGTAAGCGTTTCCTGATTTGCTTCTCGTTGCAGCAATGGGCTCGCCTCGATTGGAGGATACGACGATATCCTCGTCATCATATATTACTCCTATCAGGTTGATTGATAATATGTCAACTACATCATCAACTGACATCATATCTCCACGACGTACCATATCCTGACGTATTTTATTTACGACAAGGTCAATTCGGGGTATTTCATTTGCATCTAATATTCCTATGATTCTGTCTGCATCCCTTATTGCAGATACCTCAGGCGTTGTTACGACGATTGCCCTGCCTGCGCCTGCTATGGCATTTTTGAAGCCATGTTCGATTCCTGCCGGACAGTCAACCAATATGTAATCAAATTCCGGTTTCAGCTGTTCTATAAGCTTTTTCATCTGTTCCGGTGATACTGCTGTTTTATCTCTTGTCTGTGCTGCCGGAAGTAAGAAAAGACCGGGACACTGCTTGTCCTTTATAATAGCCTGTGACGCCCTGCAACTTCCTTCTATTACATCAACAAGATTATATACTATCCTGTTTTCAAGCCCCATAACTACATCTAAGTTGCGTAATCCTATGTCAGTGTCTATCAAAAGTGTTTTGTATCCGTGGGAGGCAATGCTGTACCCCACATTTGCGGTTGTGGTTGTCTTACCTACACCGCCCTTACCTGATGTCACTACAATTACTTCACTCATTATAATCCCTCCTGAAATAAACCATATATAAAGCTGCCACATCTTCCGTCACAGCCTGATTTTATGTAGCCGTTCATATGCCCTATGACAACCACGTTTCCCTTGGAAGTGACACAGGCTCCGGCTTCAATATCACCTATAATAATGATGCTTTCCTCCGCATCAAGAGCCTGTCCGCTTTTTAAATTTCCAATATAAAACAGGCCGTCCTTTTCATCAGGTATTTTGTTTATTTCGTTCGGTATCTCTGTAGTTTTCTTTTGGTTTATAATGTTTAAACCCGTATATTTCAGGAAATTGTAAATTTCTGTTTTTTCATCCTCTGTTATCGTTTTTCCCTCAAAGGTAACTGTAATTGGATTTGAGATTTTAGATTTAAGTCCTGATGCTTTAAAATTCCGTTTAAGCGCCTCAATTACCTCCTCTATGGAGGCTTCATTATCCATAATCAGTTTTATTCCTGTATTATTACCTTTGACAATAACAGGATTTCTTTTCAATTTATCACCTCTATTTTTTAGTCGGAGCCGACATTATCTCCGCTCATATGGGCATTAACAAGCTTTTCTGGATCGTATAAATATGCATAGACAAAGGCGGCAGCCTCCCTTGCATTTCCCGACCAGTAACCATTTTGTATAACGCAGGTTATTGCAACCTCAGGAGCTTCATAAGGTGCATAGGAAATAAATAATGCATGGTTTGCCTGTGTGTCGCTTTCCTGTGCTGTACCTGTTTTTCCTGCAACGGAAACATTTAAGGACCTAAGAAAATCATTGCTTGAGGATACAACGTCCTTCATACCCGCATGTATTATATTCCATTGTGATGGGTCGTTAAGCTCCACCCTGTTCAAAACGGTTGCATCATTGTCTGATATAAGATTTCCTTCATAGTCGGTAACCTTGTCAATAAGTGTAAGATTATAGCATGTTCCCGAATTGGCAACCGTGGTTGCATATCTTGCAAGCTGTATAGGCGCATATAAATTTCCTCCCTGTCCAATTGCGCTTCGTACGGCGTCTCGGTCGGAAACCTTTGGAGATATTTCAGGTATCTCAACTCCCGAGGTTGTATCAAGTCCAAATGCATGTGCATATTTTGCCAATCGCTCAAGTCCATAGGAATCACTGTACAGCCCTTGCTCATCAAGTGCAAGGCTATATCCTAAATTATAGAAGTACATATTGCAGGAATGCCCTATGGCCTGCTGTACATTCAAATATCCGTGTCCGTAAGAATACCAGCATTTTGGAGAAGGAGATATTTTATCAAATACGTCATAGCATAAGAAAACTGTATCGGTATTGATTACTCCCTCCGAGTATCCGGCAACTGACGATAATACCTTATAGGTTGAGCCGGGAGCTGTTCGAAGCTGTGTAGCTCTGTTATAAAGCGGTCTTGTCCTGTCATTCAGCAGCCTGTTATAGTATTCAGCGTTGATTTCATTTGTAAGATAATTGTTGTCATAGCTTGGATAGCTTACCATGGCAAGAACATCACCGGTTTTTACGTCTGTTACTATAAGCGCTCCTGAGCACGGAGCAAGTGCAAGCATGGCAGGCGTTATATCAAGATTTTGAATTTTTTTGATGAAGAATTCATACGGACCATATAATCCCCGCTTGTATTCTCCATACTCCGCATCATTTTCCGCAGAAAGAACCTCCTGTTCATAGAGAAGGTCAATTACATCGCCACCTGATATTTCAGCAGATTGTATCATACTTTTTATTATTTCATTGTCGAAATCTGCATCATCAGTAAGACATTTTACAATATAATCACAAAGAACGTCGTAAATTTCATCCGTATCGTAATAGCTGCTTGGTGTTTCAAGCATGTCAATATTTATTGCATCCACGCTTATTGCATATTTAAGATAGTCGGCCAGGGACGTTTTGTTATTTACATAATCAATAAATTCTTTGCTGTCAGAGGATATAAGTGAAGTATTTAATACACCGTTGGCACTTAAAAATTCACATATATATTCCATATAATCCTGATATTCAACATCAAGATTGGAAAGTATTGTGTGATCGGTTTTTATTATGTTTTCGATTTTTGATATTATGTCCTCTTTTCTGTTTATAAAGCTGTTGTACACCCTTTTTTCCAGCTCGGAGGCATCCTCACGCGCCATTTTATCCATTGAAATGTAATGGTTGTAGAAAAGTCCGTAATATACGCTTGATATGGATATTTCAGGATTTTCGGTCGGTGTGACATAAAGCTCAGGCGTAAGGTTTGAAAGTATAATTGACGCAATCTCACGCTCTAAGGTATTGTAGCAGTATTTTTGTAAATCTGAGTCAATGGTGAGATAGATGTCATTTCCTGCTGATGCAGGCACAGTCTCAATGGTTTCAATAACCTTTCCCAGATTATCCACATACATTCTCTCATATCCACTGGTGCCTCTTAAATAATCCTGACAGTACTGTTCAATTCCTGTTTTTCCAACGATATCCTCAGAGGTGTATTTTGTTATGGGATTTTTTTCGTTAAGGTCAGTAAGCTCCGTATCTGATATGATACCGGTATAACCTATTATATGTGCAAAATATACCGCATCATTATATTTTCTAAGTGATTTAACTGTTACCTGCATTCCAAGCAGTTCGTCCGAGTATTCGTTTATTGCGGCGTTGCTCTCCTCGCTTATGTCATAAGCTATAGTAACAGGCATATACTGCTGGAAACGGTTCAGCCACAGCTTGTAACGGCAGGAAAGAATTTTAAGCTTTTCTGTCTTTGAATATTTGTCTGATATTTCAAATCGTTCATCACACAAAAACGTAACAATATCATCTGCCGTGGCATTTTTGCGCTCATCAGGAAGTTCATCAAAGCTGTTTGCCGCAAACACATCCCTTTTGAAATTGTTTAAGGAGGTGCCGGAAATGGTAAAGCCATAGTTTCCGGAAGACATTACCTCTATAGGAAAATCAACAAAAAGCTCATCTCCGTTTTGTTCAAGAATCTGGATTGTTTTGTGAACGATATCATTTTTCAGTTCGGTTTCGGATATTCCAAGCTCCTTTGCCCTCACGGAAACGGCATTGTCGTTACTGTATATAACGGAATATGAAAGCTCGTTGTATGCAATAAGCTTTCCGTTTCGGTCAAATATATTTCCACGCACCGCCTCTATTTTTAATGTCCGTTCCGTCTTATAGATAAAGTTTTCCATATGCTCGTCGCCCTCTATAATCTGGAGAACAAAAAGTCTCCTTACAAGAAGACAAAAAAGCACGATAATAAGCACAGTGACGGGAAACAGTCTGTGCTTTACATAATCTAAAATTATTTCTTTAATTGCTGTCAGTATTTCACGAAGATTGGACATAAAATCAGTCCTCCGCATTCTTTTTCAATAGTCTGTTTACAAAAACATAAAATTTGTAAATTATAATTGTGAGAAGCGATGTGGTAAGCATCTCAGGAATTATAATTCTTGTGAAAAACAGTCCGAATTCCAAACGGTTTTTCAATAAAAATGAGAATAAATATACAAAAAAGTTAAAAATAATGTCATCAATTAGTATTATAATGAGTGGAAGAAGCACATCCTCAACAATGTAATTCCTGTGGAAAAATCCATTTATATAGCCGATTATCATGTAAAGGAACATATAGGGACCAAGTACTGATGAAAAGAAGCTGTCCACAAGAAAGCCGCTGAAAAAGCCTACAAGCATACCTTCCCTTCTGCCCCTCATCAGTCCAAAAGACATTGTAAGAATAAGCAAAAGATTTGGAGTTATGCTGTTTATGTCATGAAAACCAAATATTGTTGACTGTAATGTGAAATTTATAACAATAAGTATACCAAGTACTATAACTCTAAGCATAATTACCTCTGTGATAATAAATTAAATTATCTTATATTAATATTTCTTTTCATCCGTTATTATAAGCACCTCAGACAGATTGGAAAAATCCACTGTAGGAGTGAGATATGCGGTCATTGTAAGGTTATTTGAATCAAGGGTTATCTCAGATATATATCCTATCGTTATCCCCTGAAAGTATCTCTCGGATATGTGGGAAGTTACCACTTTATCCCCCACGGAAACAGCGGCATCCTTATCAATATTGCTTACAACAAGATATCCGTCCTGGTATTTGCTAAGGCTTCCCTCAACTGTGCAAAGTGCATTGGAAGGCATGATTTTGGCGCTTATGCTGGAGCTGTCATCTATGATTGCCCTTACCTTTGCATAATCCTCGGAGCATTCTATGACGATACCGGCAAGCCCCTCGCCTGAAAGCACGTTTGCCCCTGTAAACAGTCCGTCCTTGCTTCCCTTGTCAATGTAAAAGGTTGAAAACCATGATGTGGAATCCTTTGCAAATATGCGCGCGGCTGTTTTGTTAAATTCAGGATAGCTTTCGTCCAAATCATATAAAAGGCGTAAGCTGTCAAGCTCTGAAAGCTTGCCCTGATATGTTGTTATTGTACTGTTTGCTTCGGCAAGCGCTTTTTTTAATTCTTCATTTTCCTTTTTTAATTCTTCTATTTCCTCTAAGTTTTCAAGCTTGCTGTCTGCCCAAAGTCCGATTGAGTTTATACTGTTTTGTACAGGTACAATAAATTTGTTTGTATATTTTTTTATGAGGAGAATGCTGTCCTTGGCAAAAAAAGATAATATAAGCAGAATAATACATATAATTGTAAGAATTAAAAGCAAATATTTAGGATTAAAGTCTTTTTTTGTGTCAAATTTCATTTTATAATTCCTCTTTCAAGCAGGCTGACGTAACGGTCATTTCCCACGATAATGTGATCGCTTAAGTGTATTCCCAAAAGCTCCCCTGCACTCATAATCCGTTTTGTGGCATCAATATCCGCAGCGCTTGGCTCAGGACATCCCGATGGATGATTATGTACCATAATAATAAAGACAGCCTGATATTTAAGCGCTTCTATGAAAATTTCTCTTGGGGACAGTATTGCAGAATTCACCGTGCCCTCAGATAGGAGCAGCTCCTTTATGAGCATATGACTACAGGACAAAAGCATAATATATGTTTTTTCCTTTGTAAAATATTTGCATTTTTCCATGTAGTAGTCCGCAATGGAGGAGGGATTTGAAAATATAATGTCCTCCTTTAAACGGCGCAGGTTCATCCTTTTTGCAAGCTCTCCTATTGCAAGAAGCTCGGTTGCCTTTGTGTTGCCTATGCCCTTTATATCGGTCAGGTCTTTTCTTTCAAGAAAGTTAAGACCGCTTAACCCCTTGTGAACCGGATGCGCATTTAACACATGGTTGGCAAGGTCTATTGAGCTCTGTCCGCCCCCACCGTTTCGCAGTATAACTGCAATAAGCTCTGCATCAGTAAGTACTTCTATGCCGAGAGCTAGGGCCTTTTCATATGGCCGTTCGCAATCTGCAATGTCTTTTATTAAATTATTCATAAAGTAGTCCTTTCCCCTCTCCGGATGCGAAAAAACTACAGCTTCTTATATATAATTATACCAATTATAATGCCTATAATACTTGCAATGTTTATTGTTATTGTAAGTCCGAAGGTCAGAATAATTATACCCAAATCCAAAACAACAGGTTCTGAAAGCCCAAAGGTCTGTCCATAATTAAGCCAGTTAAGCCAGCTTATGTTTCTGCACAGATACCCTATAAAGCCTCCAAGGACAATACCGCTTAATAAAATAAGAAGCAATGTCCATTTACTTTTGTTTGCCACTCCCTGAGACATATTTTAAAATCTCCATTTCTTAGTCATACTCCATGCTTCGCACGGAGCCTTGTCATAAGGAATCCACCGCCTTCAGTTGGTTCCTTTTTGTCATACTCCATGCTTCGCACGGAGCCTTGTCATAAGGAATCCACCGCCTTCGGCGGTCCCCCTTATGACATACTACCACACTATAAGTCCTTTTTCTACAATTTTTTGCAGCGACATCATTATGCCGAGCTTTGCATGAGGATATGTAAGTCCCCCCTGAAAATATACTGCATACGGCTCCTTCATCGGAGCGTCTGCACTAAGCTCTATGGACGCCCCCGAAACAAATGCACCGGCAGCCATTATTACCTGACTGTCGTACCCGGGCATATCCCACGGAACCGGTGTTACATGGCTGTCCACGGGAGCTGCCTTCTGTATGCCCTCGCAAAATGCCTGTATAAGCTCAGGCTTTCCAAATTCCACTGCCTGAATGATATCATGCCGTTCACTTTTTCCGTCAGGGACCGTTTTAAATCCTAAACTTTCATATATATTGGCTGCAAAGATGGCTCCCTTTAATGCGGCTGCCGTTACTGTAGGAGCAAGGAAAAGCCCCTGTGCTATATTCCTTGTCACACCTAAAGAGGCTCCTACCTCTTTTCCAAGACCCGGAGTAATAAGCCTGTATGCGCAGTTTTCGATACACTCTCTTGTTCCGCATATATATCCGCCTATCGGTGCAAGACCTCCGCCCGGATTTTTTATGAGGGAGCCTACAACCATGTCAGCCCCAACCTCTGAGGGTTCCTTATCCTCCACAAATTCTCCATAGCAGTTGTCAACCATGCAGATTACGTCAGGCTTTATGCTTTTAATAAATGCAATTACCTCTCCTATCTGTGCTACGGACAATGTAGGTCTTGTATCATATCCCTTTGAGCGCTGTATTTCAATAAGTCTTGTTTTTTCGTTTATTGCTTTTTTAATGCCCTCGTAGTCAAAGCTGCCGTCAGGGAGCAAATCCACTTGTCTGTAGGTTATGCCAAATTCAGCAAGGGAGCCCTTGCTTTCCCTTATTCCTATAACTCCCTCCAAGGTGTCATAAACCTTACCTACAGGGGATAATATCTCGTCACCCGGTCTTAAATTTGCAGAGAGGGCAATGTATAGCGCATGTGTTCCGCAGGTTATCTGCTGTCTTACCAAGGCATCCTCGGTTTTAAATACTCTTGCGTATATTTCTTCTATCTTTTCACGGCCAATGTCATTATAGCCATAGCCGGTTGTACCTGATAAATGCTCCTCTGCAAAGGAAGTTTCCTGCATGGCATGAAGCACCTTTGCCTGATTTAACTCCGCAATGGTATCTATATCATCAAAGCGGCTTTTCAGCTTTTTTTCTATAGCCTGACAGTAATCGTATACCTTTTCGCTTATTCCGATTTCACTATAATATTTTTTTAAGGTTTCCTCAATCATAATGACCTCCATATTATATTAGAAATAGTACGTTTTGCTCATCTCTATATTATATTTTTGTTTTTTAAATGTTCCGTTATAAAATCAAGCTGCATGTCAAGTGTAGCATGCACCTCCTTGTCAAGCCAAATCACTTCACGTTCACGCTTAAACCAGGTAAGCTGACGCTTAGCAAAATGCCGTGTGTCCCGCTTAATGGTGTATATGGCATCCTCAAGGGTTATGTTGCCATTCAGGTAATCAAGTATTTCCTTATATCCAAGTGCCTGCATGGAAACCATGTCCCCCGTAACACCGTAGGAAGCTACAAGTGATTGAACTTCATCTAAAAGTCCGTCCTCCAGCATCATGTCAACACGTCTGTTTATTCTGTCGTACAGTGTTTCTCTTGGTAAGTTTAATACAAAGTATGCAAAATTGTAAGGTGATTCCTTCCGCCGCTCCTCCTCATTGTGTGTAGAAATCTTTGTCCCCGTCTGCTCAAAATATTCCAGTGCACGTATAACCCTTTTTGCATTGTTTGGGTGTATTGCGGCGGCAGCTTCCGGGTCCCGTTCCTTTAAAAGGGAATGAAGATAAGCCTCACCCTTTTCTCTCAGCATTTCCTCATATTTTGTTCTTGTGGCATCCGTGACCGTCTCCTTAAAATCGATATCGTAAATTAAGGATTGGATATAAAAACCCGTGCCTCCTGCTATAATGGGTATTTTACCTCTGGAAAATATTTCATTGACCGCCTGTTTGGACAGCTCCTTAAACCGTGCAATGTTAAACGCCTCCCCAGGCTCGCATATATCTATTAAATGGTGTGGTATGCCCTGCATTTCGGCTTTCGTTATCTTTGCAGAGCCTATGTCCATATGCTTATACACCTGAACGGAATCGGCAGATATTATTTCGCCGTCTATTTTTTTTGCAAGGGCAACAGAAAGCTCTGTTTTACCTACCGCCGTAGGACCTGTAATGACAATAAGGCTTCCCTTTTTGTTCGTCATAATATAACCTCTATAATACTCTCCTAAATTTCTTTTCAAGCTCCTGCAAGCTTATGGAAATAATCGTTGGTCTGCCGTGAGGGCAGGTATATGGATTTTCAAGCGCAAGAAGCTGGTCTATCAGTGCGTCCGCCTCCGCAAAGCTTATATGCATATTGCCCTTAATAGCTGCCTTACATGCCATTGTGGAAAGCTTTTTTATAAATATATCATCCGACATATAGCCTGAATTATTTATGAGAGAGCCTACAAATTCCATAAACATTGCCCTCTCGTGGATGCCGTAAATGTTTGACGGGACTGCATTTATTTTAAATTCGTTTCCGCCGAATTCCTCTATGTCGTAGCCCGTTTTCATAAATAAATCATAGTTGTTAAGGATTGCCTGCTTTTCCGCATATGTAACGGTAACAACCATAGGCGGCATAAGCTGCTGGGAATATGTCTCCCTGCTGTTAAGTCCCTTTATAAGCTCCTCATATTTGACCTTTTCATGGGCTGCATGCTGGTCCATGATATAAAGATTTTTCTCATATTCAATAAGCCAGTATGTACCAAAAAGCTGTCCGATAAGACGGTGTTTTTTTCTCGCTGTTTTTGTGAGAAAATCATCCTCAAACATGTTTTCCTGCTTACCTGACATACCTTTTGTATATTCACCGGATTTTGCATATTCGCCGGCTTGTTGCTTTTGTGGTGTAGTTTGTGTATACTGCACGCCCTCATCACGCAATATTGTATTTTCTATGTTCTCGGCATAATTTGTTCCCTCGTTTGTCCTGTTATCCGGATTATCATTTTCCGAGTTTTTCTTCAGTGATTCAAGTATTTTGTAGGTAGGACTGTATTTTCCGGCACGCATATTTGGTTTTGGCATGCTTGTCTGCTTGGCAGGGATTTCCGTTTCGGTGTCCTTATTGAGATTGTCTTTAGTGATGTTGTCCTTATTGACGTTGTTCTCGTTGACGGTCTCATTCCTTTTTCTTACATTTTCAAAGGGCTCGGCAGGTCTTGGAGCTTTTACGGCTGTCTGTGCGGCAGCATTATTTTTCTCCTCCGAATTATCTTTTGGAATTATCTCACGACCGGAAAGAGCCTCCCGTATCTGCTTTGTGATAACTTCAAAAAGCTCCTTCTCATTGTCATATTTAAACTCCATTTTTGTAGGATGGACGTTAATATCGCATTTTTCAATGGGCAGGTCAATATAAAGCACCGTAAAAGGAAATTTGTGCTGCATGACAAAGGTCTTGTAGCCCTCCTCAATTGCCCTGTTTACCACGTTGCTTTTTATGTACCTTTTATTTACGAAGTAATTTTCAAGTCCGCGGTTGCCTCTTGCGATAAAAGGCTTGCCAATATAGCCGTGCAGACCTATGCCGCCTTTGTCCAAATAGCTTATCTCAACTAAATTTGAGGAAATGTCCCTTCCGAAAAGCTCATATATGTTGTCCATCACATTTCCGTTTCCTGAGGTGTTTATTTTCGTCTGTCCGTTTACAATAAGCTTTATGGAAATTTCCGGATGCGAAAGGGCAATCCGAAGTACTAGGTCTGCCACATATGACCCCTCAGTCATGGGTGTTTTGAGGAATTTCTTACGTGCAGGGGTATTGTAGAAAAGATTTCTTACAACAATTGTTGTTCCGTCAGGTACGCCGACCTCCTTTGTCTCGATTTCATTTCCACCATGAATGACATATTTTAATCCAATCATGGCGGCGGAAGTTTTTGTCACCATTTCACACTGTGATACAGCGGCAATTGTTGAGAGTGCTTCCCCTCTGAAGCCTAATGAGGAGATACCTGTCAAATCCTCAGCTGTTTCTATTTTGCTTGTGGCATGCCTTAAATAGGCCGTGGCAACCTCCTCTCTCGGTATGCCGCAGCCGTTGTCGGTAACTCTTATAAAGGACATACCGCCGTCCTTTATCTCAACGGTGACTGCCGTTGCGCCTGCATCTATGGAATTTTCAAGAAGCTCCTTCACAACTGATGAAGGACGTTCGATTACCTCCCCTGCGGCTATCTTATCAATTGTGCTTTTATCCAGTAATCTTATCATGTTCTATCCGTTTAACCTTTCCTTTAATTCCTGAAGATAAAGCATTGCTTTCATAGGCGTCATATTGTTTAAATCAAGGCTTTTTAATTCGTTGGCAATTGTTATTTCCTCCGGGGACGTGAACATTGAGAGCTGTTCATAACCGGAAGTCTTTTTGTCAGATGTTTCCCCGCTTTCCGCTTTATCATATATCTTTGTCTCTATATTTCTTGCCTTGGAGGCAATATCCGAATCAATGAGAAAATCACATATTTCTCTTGCACGAACCAATACCCTTTCCGGTACGCCTGCAAGCCTTGCCACCTGAATACCGTAGCTTCTGTCTGCGCCGCCCTTTATTATTTTGCGCAGGAAAACGATGGAATCTCCATCCTCCTTAACGGCTATACAGTAATTATTTACGGATGAGAGCTTTCCTTCAAGTTCAGTAAGCTCATGGTAATGTGTTGCAAATAAGGTTTTTGCCCCGATAAGCTCATTGTCCGCAATAAATTCAACAACAGCCCATGCAATGGAAAGACCGTCAAAGGTGGACGTTCCCCTGCCAATTTCATCAAGAATTATAAGACTGTTTTTTGTTGCGTTTCTCAGTATGTTAGCAACCTCATTCATTTCAATCATAAATGTGGACTGTCCCGACGCAAGGTCATCGGAGGCTCCCACCCTTGTAAAAATACGGTCACACAGACCTATATTTGCATATTCCGCAGGCACAAAGGAGCCTATCTGTGCCATAAGCACAATAAGCGCCGTCTGTCTCATGTAGGTGGATTTACCTGCCATGTTTGGACCTGTAATGATTGATATTCTGCTTAATGTATTGTCAAGAAATGTGTCATTTGATACAAAGCTGTCATCTCCAAGCATAATTTCCACAACGGGGTGTCTACCCTTTTTTATGTCGATAATTCCGTCATTGTTTATGTCAGGTCGTACAAAATTATTTTTCATGGAAACGTGGGACAATGATGCAAGCGCATCAAGCTCAGCTATATAATGAGCTGTGTTTTTTACACGCTTTAAGGCTTCACCAAGCTTATCCCTTAAAATGACATATTGCTCATATTCAAGACCGTAAAGCTTGTCCTCAGCGCCTAAAATTGTATTTGATAAATCGTCAAGCTCGTCTGTTGTATATCGTTCTGCATTGGCAAGTGTCTGCTTACGCACAAAATAATCAGGCACCATATTCTTAAAGGAGTTGGTCACCTCAAAATAATACCCGAATACCTTGTTATATTTAATTTTCAGACCTTTTATGCCGGTCTTGTCCCTCTCTTTTGCCTCAAGCTGGGCAAGCCATGTTTTACAGTCGGTTTTGGCCGATTTCAACCTGTCAATATCCTCAAGGTAACCTGTTTTAAAGATTCCACCTTCCTTGATAGCGACAGGCGGCTCCTCATCTATAGCGGAATCTATCAGGGTATACAAATCATCAAGAACGTCAAAATCATCATAAATCTCTTTAAATCTTAAAGCATCCAGTTCATTTAACAGATTTTTTATATCAGGCAAATATTGGATGGAGTTTTTAAAAGCAAGCAAATCACGGGGATTTGCTGTTTTTATTGAAATCCTTGTCATGAGGCGCTCCAAATCATATATGGAATTAAGATATTCCCTAAGCTCCTCCCTTGTTATAATGGCGTTGTTTAACGCCTCTATGGAATCAAGCCTTTTCTCAATATGTGCCTTTTCCATAAGCGGCTGTTCCACATATTCTCTTAGAAGTCTGGCACCCATAGCAGTTTTTGTCTTATCAAGCACCCATAAAAGTGAGCCCTTTTTCTGCTTGTCCCTTATTGTTTCTGTAAGCTCAAGATTGCGCCTGGTCGATGAATCAATTATCATGTATGAATCAACATTGTATACAGTAATGTCATTTATATGGGACATGCCATTCATCTGTGTATCGCATAAATACTGAAGTAAGGCACCCGATGCAGTGACAAGGACAGGATAATCGGAAAGTCCAAGGCCCTCAAGATTTGATACATTAAAATGGCGTTTTATTAAACTCTCTGCTGTATCGTAATCAAAATAATAATTATCTACACATGTTTTTGTAATGCCAAGCTTATCAATGGTAAATGCAATATTACCCACGGAAAAATCAAAGTCCTCCCTGTGTAAAAGCTCCGACGGCTGATATTTGTTTATTTCGTCTACAGCCTTTTCTATGGTTTTTACCCTACAGGTTTTAAATATGCCTGTAGATATGTCTGCTACCGAAAGTCCGTAGCCCTCTTTGTCATTGGAGATGCACATTATGTAATTATTTTTACCTTCCTCCAAAAGCTCTAAGGACATGTTTGTTCCAGGGGTCACAATTCGTATAACCTCACGCTTTACAAGTCCCTTTGCCTGCTTTGGGTCTTCCACCTGCTCTGCTATTGCAACTTTGTAGCCCTTTTCAATCAGTCTGTTCACATAATTTTCGGCAGCATGAAAGGGAACACCGCACATGGGCGCTCTCTCCTCAAGACCGCAGTCTTTACCGGTGAGAGTTATTTCCAGCTCCCTTGACGCAGTAAGGGCATCATCAAAAAACATCTCGTAAAAATCTCCGAGACGGTAAAATAAAATACAGTCCTTATATTGTTCCTTTGTTGCAAGATATTGCTCCATCATTGGTGAAAGCTTTGCCACGTCTGCACCTGCCCCTTTGTATTTTTTATAATTGCTCTCCGATAAAATAGAAGCCCTTACACTCCTTTAAATTGACCTTCACGGTTTGACCTATCAAGTCCTTGCTTCCTTTGAAATGAACTGTTACATTTTCGCCGGTTCTTCCCGTAACAAATGTATCATCCTGTGCGTTTACGTCCTCAACAAGCACGTCCTTAATCTGTCCCTCATAACGATTTAGCTGCTCACCGGCAATTATGTTTACACGCTCCAAAAGACGGTTAAAGCGCTTTTTTACAACATCGGCATCAACCTGATTTTCCATGGAAGCCGCCGGAGTTCCGGTTCTTTTTGAATATATAAACGTAAATGCCTGGTCGTATTTTACACGCTCAACCAAGTCCATAGTTTCCTCAAAGTCTTCTTCAGTTTCACCGGGGAAGCCTACCATTATATCCGTAGTAATTGATATGTCAGGAATTGCACTTCTTATTTTATCTACAAGTTCAAGATAATGCTCCTTTGTATATCTCCTGTTCATTTTCTCAAGTATACGTGATGAGCCTGCCTGCACCGGTAAATGTATGTGCTTACATATTTTTTCCTCTGATGCCATGACATCAATAAGTTCGTCCGACAAATCCTTTGGATGGCTTGTCATAAACCGGATACGCTCAATACCCGAAATGCCGCATACCATCTTTAAAAGCTTGGGAAATGTAGTGCACTCCTCATTGGGAATATGTATAATTTTACCATCTGAATAATCGTATATTTTGCCGTAGGAATTTACATTTTGTCCAAGAAGCATAACCTCTTTTACCCCTGAGCCGGCAAGCTTTTTTATCTCCCGGACTATATCCTCAGGTTTTCTGCTTCTTTCACGTCCTCTTACATAAGGGACAATGCAATATGTACAGAAATTGTTGCAGCCATACATAATGTTTACGCCTGATTTAAAGCCATATTTCCTTTTCTGCGGAAGCGCCTCAACGGTCTCGGTGCTCTGCCCTAGTATTTCAATTGTCTGCTTGCCTGTTGTAAAATATGTGTGCATAAGCTCAGCAAGCTTGTATATATTATGTGTTCCGAAAACAATGTCAACAAACTTATATTTTTCTCGTATAAGCTCTATTACATGAGGCTCCTGCATCATGCATCCACACAAACATACAACCATACCCGGATTTTTTGCTTTCAGATTTTTAAGGTGTCCGAGATGACCGTATAGTTTCTGATTGGCGTTTTCCCTTACCGTGCATGTATTATATATGACAATGTCAGCAGCCTCATCCTCTGTTTCCTCACAGCCCATCATATCAAGAATTCCCTTAAGCTTTTCGGAATCATGGGCATTCATTTGACAACCGAAGGTCTGAATACACGCACTTGGACAACGCCCGTTTTTTCGCACAAACTCCTGAACCCATTCCCGGCATTTTGACATAAAGTAGTACTGTCTGGACGGTTCCTCTATGAGGGGCTCTGCACTTATATCTATTTTATCTAAATCAATTTCGTTATACATTTCTCTTGATTTTCTTCCTTTTCTATCATATAATGCACAAAAAGAAACGGGTTTTTTACCGTACAGCATTATAGCTCAAGCGGGGTGCTCGTTTCTTTTTACGTTTCTTAATCCCAATTGATTGCTTCATGTGGTATCGTTCCGTTCACAGCCCTGTCTTCCCGTCCGGTTCTTAAAGCATCTAATTCTTCTGGTTCAGGAATTTCTTCTGGTATAAATTTTATAATCACTCTATACAAAGTATCAATATCTTTTTCTGGAACTAGCTCTATTAATTTT
>JAAVIA010000058.1 GCA_014799405.1 Lachnospiraceae bacterium | reverse complement strand
TTTTACCACATATATTCATGGTTTTCCCCTCTGCCAATGCTTTATTATGCTCCCTTACATCCATAAAATAGTTTGCCAGCATTATGTATTCATCTTCATTTACACTTAACTCATCCCTGCCATAAAGTCTCGCAATTTTGTTATAATCAGATATTCTTACTACATCAAATGGAAATCCGCCAAAGCTTACATCTCTTATACCATTACCATCCCACAATTCTGATGCATTTACACTCTTAAAGGCATATATATAAATCTCATCATATTCTGAAAATTTACTCATATCAACATGTTTTTCCTCAAGAAGCTTAAGAATTGATATATTGTTCGCTTCAACATCACACCTGCCGCCAGTCGTCTGCTCAAGCATTACATCCGCAGGAGCGTTTATCTTAAGCGTCTCATTCATGCCGTTTCGCAGGGCAAAGCAACAGGAAAGCACTGATATTGTAAAGAAAAGCAAAAGACAGATAATTCCTCCTGAAAATACATTTGAGTTTATGCGGCTGCCAAGCTCCTTTGTACTGAAACAGTTTATGCCCTTATGGTAAAATTTCTTACTCCTTACTGCAAAGAATATAAGCATACCCGCAACTGACCAAAAGGCAAGAAATGTTCCAACAATTCCTTTTGCAACCTGCATTCCCAAATCACCAAAATCCTCTATTGTGTCCACCCCTGCCGTTACCTTATAATATGCCGTGCCAAGAAGCACTGCGGCTACAGCAAAAACAATAAGACAAAGCACAGGATTTTTTGCATAATTTTTCTCAGAATGCCTGCCTGCATTTAAAAGGTTTATAAGTTTTGCCTTTCCAACCACAAAAACATCAAATATAATCACAAGCACATACATTATAAGAAAATATATAAGCGTCTTTATAACAGCCTCATTGGATATTACAAACTGAAATCTTGTCATATCTGCCTCGAAAAGATTTGCAACTACAACACTCATTCCCTGTGATACACCTATTCCAAGTAAAAGCCCTACGCCAAGAGATATGATTCCTATCAGAATCGTCTCCATGACAATGACCATTGATATACTTCTCTTGCTCATTCCGAGCAGCATATATACAGCAAATTCCTTTTTCCTTCGCTTCATCAAAAAGTTACTTGCATATACAATAAGAAAACCAAGTACAAATGAGACGAAAACACCGACAACATCCATTACGGTAAACATAACATCCATGATATCATAGCCGCTGTTTTGAAGATTAAGCAATGCCGTCTGTTTTTCTATTGCATTAAACACATAAAACAATGCAATTCCAAGTATAAGGGTTGCAAAATATATGAGATAATCCTTCATGGATTTTTTTATGTTTCTTAGGGGCAGTTTAAAGAGCGTCATTCAAATTACCCCCTAACATAGTCACTACTTCGATAATTTTATCGAAGAACTGTTTTCTTGTATCAGCGCCCTTTCTTATTTCAGAAAAAACGTGACCGTCCTTTATAAATATAACCCTCGTTGCATAGCTTGCCGAGAATGCATCATGTGTAACCATAAGTATTGTTGCCTCAAGCTCATGATTTAGCATTTCCATACTTTCAAGAAGATACCTTGAAGATTTGGAATCAAGGGCTCCCGTTGGCTCATCGGCCAGCACAAGCGACGGAGCGGTAATAAGTGCTCTTGCAGCGGCAACCCTCTGCTTCTGACCGCCACTCATCTGATAAGGATATTTTTTCAACACACTTTCTATGTCAAGCCTTTCCGCCATTGCAACAACTCTTTTTTCTATTTCACTTGGCTTTACTCCCTGTATGGAGAGTGCAAGGGAAATATTTTCAAATGCAGTAAGGGTATCTAACAAATTGAAATCCTGAAATATAAACCCTAGCTTTTCCCGTCTGAATTTATTTAGGTTATTTCCTCTTATGTTTGTTATATCTTCACCTTCCATGAAGATATGTCCTGCGGTTACTCTGTCTATTGTAGATATGCAGTTCAGCAGTGTTGTCTTTCCTGAACCACTGGAACCCATTATGCCGACAAACTCTCCCTTATCAACACTAAATGATACCTTATCAAGTGCCTTTGTAAGGTTAACTTTTCCGCCATAATATTTTTCAACTTCCTCCAATTTTAATATTTCATTCATTGATCTTTCCTCCTCGCCATTGAATCTGCACTAAATCTACAATAATTTTTTTAACCTTTCCATAGCTTTACATGACAACAACCTTACAATTTTGTAAGGTTGTTGGGGAGTTTTGTATGTTTTTAGATTGTTATGCGACAAACACCGCCCCTTTTGGATGCAAAAAAGACATTTACCAAATCAGCAAATGTCTTTTTTAAGACTATACTTTCACGCATTTACGTTCCTGAAGCATCTTCTTTATTCTTTCGGCCCCTTTTTTTGTATCTGCAATAATTTCCTCTGGTGTCATCTGAATATGCCTTAATGAATTATATTCCCGAATCTTCCGAATGTCTTCAACATCAAATCTTTCACTTACTACCGGCTCACTCATCATCATCACCTTCTTCCAGCAAAACAGAGGGTGGATAAATCAACAAATCCTTATACCCTTCAAGAGTCGTAACTACTTTTACACCTTTCACTGTCTTTACATTGACAATATGCTTGAAATTCCACGAAATAATAATATCACACCCTGCAAGGATTGCAGCAGCTATATGCTGACAATCATCAAAACTTTTTTTCTTTAGTATACCAAAATCTATAAACTTCCCAGCAAGTTCAATGGTATTGCTGTCCGTTTCCACCTCATGGTATTCAATCTGATTCAGATAGTCCAAAAGAATATTCAACTTCTCCTCACTGCATCTGTCAATCTCCCTGAAAACAATATCTGACACATAAACTTCATATATGCCTTCCTTGAACAATTCCCAAAGTAACAATGTATCCTGCATTTTTTCCGGTGCATCTTCCTGATACAAATAACTGACCACCGAAGTATCCAAATATACTTTCAGCCTTTTCATTTAACATCTCCGTTCCGTTTATAAACTGCTCTGCTTACTTTTATTATACCTTTTTACCGCTTGAAGTACAACAAAAGTTTTTGGAGTTTGAGTAATCCTATCTTTATACATCAAGTATATTTTCCAATTGCCCAAACAGCGTTTGGGTTTTTCAATCGCAACAAAGTTTAAATACTGTTTCTCTTTTTTCAACAGCAAATTTCCGAACCGATGTTTCATGAGTTCAATGTTTCCCTACTAATATTTTACCGAGCACCTTGCTATAAAGTGCTTACAATATAAATCTACCAAAACATATTCTGTTTAATAAATATAACCTCTGCAAACAATATTTTTATATCATTTACAGAGGTTAAACCATTCCGATATGGATTCCCTAAACAGAAAGAACTACATCATGCTCTTTCAATCTTGTACCTACTTTCTAATACATCAAACGCTTCATCAAGTCCATAAATAGCATTTTCTTGAACATCCTTCAGCCCTTCGTTCACAAAATTACGGATTTCCTGTCTCGACTGCTCTTCTGGTGAATATGAAATTTTTACTGTATGTTCCATATGATGTATCTCCAATCCATTCTACCATTAAATATAGTATAAGTGTGTTTTCATATAATAACAATCCTTTTCTCATGTTTCTAACCACTTACAATTTTGTAAGGTTGTTAGGGAATCTTTATTTTTTTGCAACAATCAGATAGCGGTGAATTGTCCCCTCAATTCTGCCATCTTTATCAATCATTTCCTGCATTTTCAAAAGCTGTTCAAAACATCTATCTACAGAAAAATTCGGAAACTCCCATTCAATCACATGGGCGAACCAAACAAATGCTCCTACATCATAAAAATATATGGGACGATATGCTTCTTCTGCCTGAATAATTTCAAATCCTGCGGTTTCAAAGCATTTACGCTGTTTAGCCAGATTTAAGTGTGGAAATGGCTGCTCTGTTTGGGGTAACACCATTTCAACTAAATCCCTGTCATTATCTTTCCCTACCTGTTCTGTAATAAACAACCCATTTTTGCGTAATAGCCTATGAAGCTCTCCCGCATCAAAACCACCATGTCTGTTGATAATCAAATCAAACATCCCATTCTCAAATGGGATTCGTGACGGATTATTACATTCCCTGAACCTTATTCCCAGCGGCAATAATTTTTCACGGCATAGCAAAACATTTGGTGGATAACCTTCTGTTGCAGAAGTATTTTCATAAGGATGATTTAAGGATAATAAAAACTCGCCGCCACCTGTATCATAATCCATAATATTCATATTACTTTTCAGATGCTGCCTGACGAGCCTTTCGTAATTCCACGGCAAATCATGTTCCGCCTCGTATCTCCCACAAATGTGTGAAAAATCCCACCCTTTGATATGGGCAATCTGCTCCTCATGTTTCCAAATATTTCTTAAATTTTCTTTATTCATTAAACTGCCTTCCTTTCATTTACAAATTCATGTCCATGATTGGTGCAGTTCCTGACAACATAAGCATTGCCTTAAATTAACCTCGATACAATCTGCTGTCAGTATTAGAACTGCACCGAGTATTTAATTCGTTTCATCACAATTTGTCTCCAATCTTTTCTTATTATGTTTACTATACATGATTATCCATACAAAAACAAGTGTTTCTCTGTCTCCTCATGCTCCTCATATAATACACAACCCCAACAATATCCGCCAAAGCCCATCCGATTGGTATTGCCACCCATATTCCTTTCACACCGATTGTCGGTATACCTGACAGCACATAGGCAAGCAGAACTCTCGTTCCGAGGGAGCAAATTGTAAGCACAAGGGAAATTGCTGGACGATTAATGCCCCGATAAAAACCATAGAGCATAAACAGCAAACCAATTCCAAAATAAAATGCAGCCTCAATGCGAAGATAGTAAACACCCACTAACGTTACGTCCTGTTTGTCCTTAACAAAAATATTCATGAGCTGTGGTGCAAAAACACATACGATACTGCTTATAATAATACAAAATACAAATACAACAAGAATGGAGCTCTTAATTCCCTTTTTAATACGCTCAGGCTTACCCGCCCCATAATTTTGTGCCACAAATGTGGAGAACGCATTTCCATAATCCTGAACCGGCATATATGCAATCGTATCAATCTTAACTGCTACCGAAAATGCAGCCATAACCACGGAACCAAAGCTATTGACCAGTCCTTGAACCATTAAAATACCAAAATTCATAACCGACTGTTGCAGACAGGTAAGACCGGAAAGCCTGAAAATATCTTTCAATATGGACAGGTCCCACACCATGTATTCCCGCTCCATCTTAAGCTTCGGAAAACCTGCATAATAAAACAAATAAAGTCCCACAGCTGATACATACTGTGAAATTACCGTTGCCAAAGCAGCACCCTTAACGCCCCACGCAAGAGACACAACAAAATAAAAATCAAGTACAATATTCAAAATTACGGCAACAGCTAAAAACACCAAGGGCACAACAGAATTACCGACTGCCCTCAACAGATTTGCATAATAATTATATAAAAAGGTTGCCAGAATTCCAAAAAATATAATGACAAGATAATCTCTTGAAATATCAGTAATTTCCGTCGGAACCCTGAGTATCTGTATAATGTTATCTACCTGCCAGAGAACAATTCCCGTCATTGCGAGAGCAAGTATACCTATCACGGAAAAGGATAAGAAAATACCCTTTTTCAAAGGCTCTATACAATTTCTGCCGTACTGCATTGCAAAATAAGCACTGCTACCCATACAAAGTCCCAAAATAACAGACGTTAAGAACGTCATTAATGTATACGCTGAACCCACTGCCGCAAGGGCATCAGAACCGATATATTTTCCGACAATCCATGTGTCAACAATATTATAAAATTGCTGCAATACATTTCCCACCATCAGCGGAATTGCAAATAATAAGAGCTTTCCCGTAATACTGCCTGTGGTCAAATCCTGTTCCATTTTCTTATCCCTTCCGCAGTAGTAAACTTTTAGTCAAGTAAACATTTATACTGATTTTCAGCTTTAGCTAAACCTATATTTATACTAATTAACTGCTTCATCTGAATTCATAATATTTATCCTTGCCAAAGCTGATTTTTATTTCCGTAAATTCTCCCTCATTTGACCTTACTTCTATCATATGCCCAAGCTTATCACATAGCTTTTTACATATATAAAGCCCCATTCCTGTTGAGGCTGTTGTCTTTCTTCCATTTTCACCGGTAAAGCTCTTGTCAAACACTCTTTGCAAATCTTTTTCATTTATGCCAATTCCATTATCTTTAATGGAAAGGATAACCATCTCATCTGTCCTTTTCACACCAAAGCTTATGGAGCCTTTCACAGTCTTGTCTTCATGCATTTTAACAATAATATATTTAATGGAATTGTTTACAATCTGGCCAATGATAAATTCCAGCCATTTGCTGTCTGATATGACATCAATGTCAAGATCATCCTTCACAATACTGATTTTGTTTCCTAATATAAGATCCTTTTGTTCCTTGACAACATTATTTACCAGCTTATTCAGATTGCACCGCTTCATTAAATAATCTTTCTCAGGCGCATCTGCTCTTGCATAAAAAAGTATCTGGTCCACATACTGCTTCAGCTTGTCTATCTGCTTTTTTTGCCCCTTTAAATCCGTACTTTCATTGTAATTCATTAAATCCAGACTGGACAACGGTACCTTTACTTCGTGTATCCACATTTCAAGATACTCCTTAAATTCTGTTACGGAAAGCTCCATACTGTTTATTCGTTCCTTCATTGCCTTATTGGTTTCATATAATATATCCAGAATAATATCTCCATCGGGGAACCCCGGTTTATCAATCATTTCAATAATCAGATATTTTTCCTCCAATTGTGAAAGTATGGCCAGCATTTCATCATAAAACAGCTTACGCCTGAAATAATCAAAACAAAGAGAAACAAATCCACACAGAAGAATTAAAAATACCAATGCATGCTGATATTGCAAGTCAGCTTTGAATGCAAATCCCATCATGTATATACATATTATAAGAAATAGCGTTCCTGCCATAGATATTTTTTTATTCCATAAATATGTATTAAGCTTCATTCCAATATGTACCCCTGACCTCTTTTTGTCTTTATAATATCATTATAGCCACATTCTTCAAGCTTTCTGCGGACACGATTTATATTGACCGTAAGTGTGTTATCATCCACAAACTCATCTGAGTCCCACAAATAGCTCATCAGCTCATCTCTGGACACAATCTTCCCCTGTGACCGAAACAGATAGGACAATATTCCCATCTCATTTTTTGTAAGCTCCACGGACTGACCATTTACAGTAATAACCCCTCTTGACGGTTCTAAAACAATATCCTTATATCTCATTATATCATCGTTATCACTCGTTCCGATACGTTTAAACACAGCCTCAATATGAAGAAGGAGTATTGAGGGATTATAAGGCTTTCCAATAAAATCGTCTGCCCCAAAGCTCATGGATAAAAGCTCGTCCATATCTGTATTTCTGCTTGTTACCATAATCACAGGTGTATCCGAAACCGCCCTGTACTGTTTCAGCACACTCTCACCATCAATTCCCGGAAGATTGATGTCAAGCAATACCATGTCAGGATTAATATTTTGTATCTGTTCCACAATATTATTAAAATTAGTTATATAAGAAGCCTCATAATTGTTTCTGTCAAGGAGGACTTTAAGCTCTCCTGCAAGTTCAAGGTTATCCTCGACTATTAGAATTCTTTTCATATTCTTTTCCTTTTAAATTTAAAACTTCAGCCATTTATATTTTCCTTCGGCATATGTTCCGATTTACTATTACTATTCAGCCTCATCCCCAGGCTCATTCAATATAACCAGAACCTCCGATGCACTTAAACCGGTTTCAGCCTTAAGCCAGTTTTTTATGGACTCTATCTCATACTCCTCAGGCATTTCGTCTGCATTTGCCGTTAAAACAACAACATCCTTTTTGCCGTCATACATGATACCGATATGACAATTTTCAAGATGCGGATATATTATTTCCACTTTCGACGGAAGCGACTTTATAAGCTCGTATTTCTCTAGTGCTTCCTCATATTCATTTATCTCCTCCTGCATGGAGACTATTGTATTTTCATGCTCCTCAATTTCCTCATTCAGCTCGCTTATTGTATTTTCCTGAACGGCTATTATAATCTTATCACCGTCATCCTCTCCCGTTGTTGTAAAAACATTTTGCGTAACCCGAAGCGTAAACCCATCGAGTCCGTATGCGGAAAGCCTGCTCTCCAGCATTTTTATAACATCATCTGAAACGGTACTTCCTACAAGAGATACCGATATTGTTTTTGCATCAGTATCATATTCAGATTTTACTATCTGCGTATCAGCAAATTCAAACTCATTTTCAAGATAGCTTGTTATGCTTGTATTCATATATGAATCATAAACCGTTTTGGCACCTATAAACACACTTGGCATAACAACAATGATTACAATACATATAATGGCAATATTTACACGCTTCTGCTTTTTTGCACTTATGCTTCTGTGATATGGCACACGCAGTATAAGCGTAATAATTGCAGTTGATATTGCTATAAAAAGCGTATTTATAATAAAAAGATAAAATGCTCCCAAAAAGAAATCCATCTGTCCCGTTGCAATTCCATATCCGGCCGTACAAAGAGGCGGCATAAGTGCAGTAGCTATAGCCACGCCGGGGATTACGTTCGAGTGCTTTGTTCTTGTATTACCTATCATTCCTGCAAGTCCACCAAAAAGCGCTATAAGCACGTCCCACAATGTAGGACTTGTTCTTGCTATCATCTCTGTCGTTGGGGCAGTCATTGGTGACAGGGAAAAATATAAGGTGGAGGCAATAAGGCTTATTATAACCTGAGTTGCAAATCTCACAATTGCCTGCTTTAACAGGCCAAGGTCCCTTACCGCAATGGAATAACCCATTGCAAGTATGCCGCTCATAAGAGGGGAAATAAGCATTGCACCTATAATTACCGCAGTGGAATTTACATTCAAACCGATAGATGCTATAAAAATGGCAAGCATAAGAATCCACATGTTTGCACCATGAATAACCGTCTGCTCACGCATCATGGCGTCTATTTCCTCATAGCTCATCATATTGTCGGTAATATTAAATACGCTGTGAAAATACTCCTTTGCCTTACTTCTATTCTTCTTTATTTCCTCCCTTTTTTCTTTTATTCCCTCCTTAATTTCTTCTCTTATTTCTTCCTTTATTTCTTCTCTGATTTCTTCTTCTATTTCTTTTCTTATCTCCTCAGATTCCTCTGTCAAGCCATGAATATTCTCTTTATCTGCCATTTCTCCTCCTAAATGAATAGGGCTGTCGCACTAAGACCTCAAGGAACTTACCGCCCCTGCCTGTATCGACAACCCATTAGTTTATTTAACTCCGTAGCTTGTATGTACCTGTTGCGATGCAACCCTTAAATGAACAGATTTTTTCATAAAATGTGACTCATCTTCTATCATTATGCCATTAAAAATAAAACCGTTCATATAATCTTTTACAGCATAACACGTTCAATAAAGAATTACAATAATTCGTAATAATACTTTTTTATAAATTATTCAAATTTTATATCAGGCTTTTATGGCAAGCCTTGCATAAAAACTAACAAGGAAAAATACAACAATCTGCATAACAACTATCGTCGCTCCCACAGGTGTCGAATACAGTATTGAGGCAATCATCCCTATAAGGGCGCATATAACCGACAAAACGGCAGAGCATATGACAACACACTTAAAGCTGTCCATCACTCTCATTGCGGTGAGTGCCGGAAAAATAACAAGTGCAGATATAAGCAATGAACCGACAAGATTCATTGCAAGCACGATAATTACGGCAGTTACAGCCGCTATAAGAAAATTGTATGCATTTACGTTCGTTCCCGTAGCCTTCGCAAAGCTTTCGTCAAAGGTCACTGAAAAAATCCTGTTGTAAAACAAACAATAAAGCACAATAACAAATAACGACATTATTATGCAGAGCCAGACCTCAGATTTTGATAACGTCAGTATGGAGGTTGACCCAAACAGTGTAGAGCACACATCTCCTGAAACATTTGCCGATGTAGAAAAAACATTCATCAATAAATATCCTACCGCAAGTGAACCAACAGACAGCATTGCAATTGCTGCATCCCCTTTTATTTTTGTATTCTGCCCTGTATGAAGTAACAAAATTGCAGACACAACGGTGATTGGCATAATTACGGCATTCTGATTTGCCACCTTTAATACCGTTGCTATCGCCATTGCGCCAAATGCAACATGAGAAAGTCCGTCCCCTATAAATGAAAACCGTTTCAGTACAAGTGTCACACCCAAAAGTGATGCGCACAGTGCGATAAGAACACCTACGATTAATGCATAAACAACAAACGAATATCCCAGATAAAACTGCAATTTTTCAATTATACCCATCAATTACTCACCTCCATCAAAACACTTTGCTGTATGCTTGTGCTTACATGTTGGCACATTAAAATTTTTGTATAGCTTGCTATCCAGATAGCTAAACTTTTTCCCGTAGAAAGAATCCTTTTTATCTATATGAAGAATATGGCTGGCATACTTAAGTGCTGCTTCTATGTCATGGGAAATCATAATAATACTGATGCCCTCCTTATTAAGAGACGCTATCAGTCTGTAAAACTCTTCTGTTGCCTTAGGGTCCAATCCTGTTACCGGCTCGTCAAGAAGCAGAAGCTTAGACGTTGCACATAATGCTCTTGCAAGAAGAACCCTTTGCTGCTGTCCGCCGGACAGTTTTCTGTAACTTCGGTTTTTGAGCTCTGAAATGTCCATTTTTCCCATATTATCATTTGCCAGTTTTTTCTGTTCCCTGCTGTAAAACAGCCGGCTTCCATATCCCGGCAGAGTTCCTGACAATACAATTTCCTGTACTGTTGCGGGAAAATCCTTCTGCACAACTGTCTGCTGTGGCAAATATCCAATTTCATGAGGCAGGAGCCCATCTCCTATCTCTATATCCCCTGCAATAGGAGAGTTCAGGTTAAGCAGCGTTTTCATAAGCGTACTTTTTCCCGTACCATTTTCTCCTACAATACAGAGATAATCTCCTTTATTGACCTTAAAGCTTATATTTTCCGCTACTGCCTCCCCTTCATAGCCGAGGGTAAGATTTCTGCAAACTATATATGCCATTTGTATCGCCTCCTCACATAATCCCTGAAAGATAAATTCACCGGAGTGCCTTTTCAAGAAGCTCCAGATTATTTTCCATAGCCCCAATGTACGTGTACCCCATATCTATCTTCTTCTTTGATACGGACTGAATGGAATCCACCTCCAAAATAGCTTTATTTCCGGTTTTTGTGCTGTCCTTAATTGTGTTTGCCAGTCTTTTGTCGGAACCCTCTATCACAATGATATAATTTACATTCAGTTCATCCATTTTGCCCGCAAGTGTCGTAATAATTTCAAAGCTTGCCTCTGTATCTGCACTGCATCCGTCAAATGCGGCATAATAATCCAGCCCATAGTCTTCCACAAGATACCGGAATGGAAACCGGTCCCCGAATATAAGCGTATTCCCTGCTACATTTTTTGTCATTTCCTCATAACGTTCATCCAACCCCATAAGAAGCGACCTATACTCCTCACACTTTGCCCTGTAATATTCCGCATTTTCACTGTCAAGCTTTTCCAATGCATGTTCTATTTCATTCACAATTAGGCATGCATTTTTTAATGACAGCCATACATGCTCGTCATATTCCATCTCATCATGGTCATCATGTCCTTCGTGCTCATCATGCTCTATCGCATTTTCTCCGATGACATCCACCATGTTAATCACAATTATGTTGGGATTTACGGCATTTTTTAGTGCATCCTCAACCCATGTTTCAGACTCACCGCCCGAATATATAAACAAATCACAATTTCCTATACGTGCTATGTCTTCCACTGACGGTTGATAGCTGTGCATATCCGCTCCATTGTCTCCCAGCATTTTTAAATCTATCTCCGAAATCCGGTCACCACACAGCACTCTCACCCAGTCATAGGCTGAGAACCCAGCACATACAATTGTAATTTTTCCATCATTATATGCACTCTTACCATTGCATCCGCACATATTTGAGCATATGCATAATATTAAAAAAACACATAATACCTTTTTCATTTAGATTTTCCTTCTTAAATATGTCTGTTATCTAAATTTGCAAACAATTTGCAAATTGCATTATACACTTGCATGTTTTCTATGTCAATATAATATGCAAACAATTTGCATTTTTATTCAGTAACAATCATAATATATGCCTTAAACTGACAGCGTCCGTATGTTTCTCAATTTACCCCTTTTAAAAAGCTTTATCGAAATGTATAATATAAGTAATATTTTGTTTTATAACACAAGGAGGTTACGCATAAAATGAAAGACGAAACGAAATGCCTGCATGCAGGTTATACACCAAAAAACGGAGAACCAAGAGTTTTACCTATCGTGCAAAGTACGACATACGTATATGATTCCGCAGCCGAGGTAGCCGCAATATTCGACGACCCGACAAAAGGGCTCTGCTATTCACGTTTCGGCAACCCTACAGTCATGGCAGTTGAGGAAAAGATAAATGCCCTTGAGGGCGGTGTCGGTGCCATGTGCACCACATCAGGGCAGGCGGCAACACTTTTATCCATATTAAACATTTGCAAAGCGGGAGATAGCATAATAAGCACTCCTCAGATATATGGTGGAACAATAAATTTATTTTCATTTACTCTTAAGAAGCTTGGAATCGAATGTATTTACGTTGACAGAAGCTCTACAGATGAGGAAATCAAAGCTGCCTTTAAAGAAAATACAAAGCTTGTTTTTGGTGAAACGATTGCAAACCCTGCATTAAAGGTGTTTGATATAGAGCGTTTTGCAAATATAGCCCACGAAATGGGGGTCCCACTTATTATAGATAACACATTTGCAACCCCTATTCTCTGCAAGCCTTTTGATTTTGGTGCAGATATCGTTATACATTCCACAAGCAAGTATATGGATGGACATGCACTTCAGGTTGGCGGCGTTATTGTTGACAGTGGTAAATTTGACTGGTCAAACGGCAAATTCCCTGAGCTTACGGAGCCTGACGAATCCTATCACGGCATTTCATACACGGAAAGCTACGGAAAAATGGCATACATTATAAAGGCAAGAATGCAGCTTATGCGAGACTTCGGTGTTTATCCTGCTGCCCATTCCGCATTTTTACTTAACTTAGGGCTTGAAACACTGCCTGTCCGCATGAAACAGTACTGTGAAAACGCACTTACGGTTGCCAAACACCTACAGGAATCACCTGCGGTAGAAAGCGTTTCATATCCGGGACTTCCTAGCGATGAGGATTATGAACTGGCACAGAAGTATCTGAAGGGTTGCAGTGGTGTTATTTCCTTTAACATCAAGGGAGGACGTGCTGCGGCAGCCAAATTTATGGATTCCCTTACACTTGCCTCAAATGAAGTGCATGTGGCGGATATAAGAACCTGCGTACTTCACCCTGCAAGTGAAACCCACAGACAGCTTACTGACGAGCAGCTTGTTGCGGCAGGCATTGACGGAGGAATGGTTCGTCTTTCCGTAGGACTTGAAAATATAGACGACATAATAGAGGATTTGGACACTGCTCTTAAAGCAGCAATGTAACAGAGCATGTGTTGTCCCATGATATAACTATACTGTAACTAAAAACCCACTTTCGTTCGATTCAGACGTTTTTTGTTACAGTATAGCTATATCATTTGGGCATATGCTCCGTTACATTACTGCGCATTCTGATTTGCAAGCTCCATTATATCTATTATATCCATAATTACCTGCACGTCTTTTTTCATTTTTGCCTTCTCTGTCGGATAGTCTATAGGTCTTTTCATATCTGCGTCAAAGGCTCCCATCCCACAGTTATATCCAAGAAACAGCTTGTGTCCATCAAAATTTAGGGCAACATTTCCAAATCTTGACTGAAGCTCAAATAATTTTTCCATCATCTGCGGGGTAAGTACATAAAATGCATCATGCTCATCTGCCGCCATAACGTCAAAGCTTTTATTAAACTCCACACTTTCCATTTTTACCTTGTGCATCTTAAACCGATCTATCGTTGCCCTATAGGAAAATCCTTCTGAAAATATCTGGACGGGCAGAACATTACGCTCCTTAAAATGAAATACAAACATACGCCCCGAAAAATACGATGTAGTAGTGCGCTCTTCTCCGTCTGTCTCAGATTGAATCTTTACATCAGACTGTTCAAAAGGAACCCCCTTGTATGTACCCGAAATATAATCCTCAGAGTAAAATCGGTCACCCAACTGCGAGATTCCAAAACTCCTCACTGTGTCAGACGTAAAGCCTTTATCCCATATATACTGCGGATTTTCAAAAAACTCTCCCAACATTGCAGCCACAAAATGCTGCTTGTATAGTTCTTTAAATTCCTTCGATTTATTAGTTCCGTGCATTCCATACAAAAGTACCACAACAAACCAGAGAATAAACAAGAGAATAGACAAAACAGGAGAAATGGTTCCCAAAACCGGTCCCCCGACAAGAAATACAACTAAAAGAGAAATTATAATTACATTGTTTCGTATCCTTATTTCCTTACGCAATGTTTCAAGCCTTGAAATTATTTCATAAGTTCCCATAACACCCTCCCTTTTAACAGTGAAGTTCTATCTTACTGCACATTCTGATTTGCAAGCTCCATTATATCTATTATGTCCATGATTACCTGCATATCTCTTTGCATTTTCGCCTTCTCCGTCGGATAGTCTATAGGTTTTCTCATATCTGCATCAAAGGCTCCCATGCCACAGTTGTATCCAAGAAACAAGGTGTCTCCGGCAAAGTTCAGTGCAACATTTCCAAATCTTGACTGAAGGTTAAATAATTTTTCCATCATTTGAGGTGTAAGTACATAAAATGCATCATGCTCATTTGCCGCTTTAACGTCAAAGCTTTTATTAAAATTCACACTTTCCATATTTACCTTGTGCATCTTAAACCGTTCTATCGGTTTTGCCCTGTAGGAAAATCCTTCTGAAAATATCTGGACGGGAAGAACATTACGTCCCGTAAAATGAAATACAAACATACGTCCTGAAAAATACGTTGTAGTATGGCTGTTTTTTCCGCTTGTGTGATATTGAATCTTTACATCAGACTGTTCAAAGGGAACTCCCTTATATATGCCTGAAATATAATCCTCAGAGTAAAATCGGTTACCCAGCTGCGAAATTCCAAAACTCCTCACTGCGTCAGACGTAAAACCTTTATCCCATATATACTGTGGGTTTTCAAAAAACTCTCCCAGCATTGCGGCCACAAAATACTGCTTGTAAAGCTGTTTAAATTCCTTTGATTTATTATTTCCGAGTATTCCAAACACGAAAGCTACGACAAACAAGAGAATAAACAAAAATGGAGCAAAGAATCCCAAAATCGGTCCCCCAAACATACCTGCAAGAAATATGCCTAAAAAAGAAACTATAAGTACATTGTTTCGTGTCCTTATCTCCCTGCGCAATGTTTCAAGCCTTGAAATTATTTCATAAGCTCCCATAGCTCCCTCCTCTTTAACGGCGAAGGTCTGCCGGAGGGGAGTCCAGCAGACCTTCTGATCATTCTTATCTACAATCCTCTTGGGGAGATTGTACAATCTTATAGGGTACAAACCCATTTTTGTATAAGCTAATAACATTCCATCAGCTTCGAGTCTTATTATACACCCATTAGTCGAAAAATGGCAACCCCTTTTTCGACTTTTTTTAATTTTTTTTCGACTTTTTTTACTAATTTTTTCTATAATACACAGTTTTATCCGTATATAAGCCATTTTCATCGGTAAGATTTTCCTCCCAGCTTATATCAGTACACTGATTTTGACATTCTTCGTCAGAATATATGTTGCCGGAAAATGTTTCAAAGCTTACCGGATAAGATGCTGTCACATAATAACTGTATTCCGTATTATCGTCAAGGTATTTTATTGTAATAGTTCTTCCGTTATCACGATTTCTAAGTTCCTCCAAAAAAGAAGGTTCATCATATTTTTTATTCAACTCGGTTTTTTCCGTAAGCAGCAGGTTTCCATGTGTATCCTGACACACATATTCCTCTATCCTTAAATTATCATCAAGCACATACGTGTAAGTGGCGCCATCTACGCCATCACTGTTCATTACCGTTTCAACAATAAGCTTTCCATCCCTGCGGTAAATACTGCTTATATTCTCTACTACTCCACTTTCATCATCGATTCTTGTGTACACCGTATCATTGTGATAATAATCCACAAGCTGTTCAAAAATATCCTTCTCCGGATAAATAAGCGTATACACTGCACTTTGGTCTGAAACATACCAACAGCTTTCACTGCGGTCAAGGATGCGGTAAACTCCACTTGAATTCTCGCATGCCTGAAGGTAATTTCCATCTGCATCAAAGCCTATAAAATAGATTTCTGTCCCTACAGGCTCGCCCGAATCATAAAATGTAAGCTCTGCACCAAAACCGTTTGAGCCGCTTAAAAGAGCATCTCCCTTATTTGCCTCAAATATCTGCTCCAATGTTATTGCCTTTTCCTCCTCAGAAGCCTCCTCAGTGGAATTGTCAATATCATCTGTTTTTTCAGCCTCAGTTGTAACTCTTGTATTTTCTGTGGTTGACATGTGCAGTTTGTCGTCCCCACAGCCTGTAATTGCCGACAGCATGGTAACCAATGCTACCATCGTAATAAGCTTATGCATTTTCTTCATTTTTATCACTCTTTTTTCTTTATTTTTTATACTTTGATGTCACATGCTGACCTCTATATACATCATCATACTTCTTTATATTATTCTGTACACATATTAATTATATATTACATTAACGAATTTGTCTTGTGTTTTTTATCTTTTCATACAGCCCTTAAGTGACGGGTCGTCGATAAGCTCTCCGTCACAGGTAAATCTTGAGCCGTGACACGGGCAGTCCCATGTTCTTGTTTCAGGATTCCACGCAAGCTCACAGCCCATATGGGGACATTTTACCGATATGGTATGAAGCTCTCCATCGTTGTCCGTGTACATCCCGTACCTCCTAAACCCCCGCCTTACTATTTTAGCCTGTCCCGTGAGCGGCTTATTCTTTTCCCTTATAGGAATATGAAAATATCCCTTGGAAAGTCCTGTAATGCTTATGCCCAAATCGGTAAACAACTTTTTACAGGAAGCTATGGGATGCAGCCTCTGTGGTGTAAAAAGCTTTACATACTCATTACCTTTTCCGCATATAAGCGCCGTATTAAGCCTTGCCGCTATCATGGAACCTGTCATTCCCCACTTTTTGAAGCCTGTCGCCACATACCAATAAGGACGAAGCACGGAAAAACACCCTATAAACGGAAGTTCATCATGGCTTAGTGCATCCTGTGCCGACCAGCGTGTGACCTCAGTATAATCCTCGTATATTGTATCAATTTGTTTTTTAAGGCCCTCATATCCCTTGCCGAGAGTACTTTCACCCGTACGGTGATTTCCGCCTCCCACAAGCAGCATATCCTTATACCACCTTAGGGAAAGTCCCTTATCCACAGGATAGTACATCCCCCTAAATTCAGGAACACCCTTAATGGCAATAACATAGCTTCTCTCCTGATGCTGCCTAAGGAAATAAAGACCCGGTACTCTCGGAAAAGGATAATGAGCCGCAAAAACGATTGTGTCTGCATATACGTTTCCGTTATTTGTTCTTATTTTGTGTCCGTTTACATGTAAAACCTCAGTATTTTCATATATTGTCAAATTTCTTGAAATGTGCTTCACAAATTCGAGGGGTTGAAACTGAGCCTGATTTTTAAAGCACAGGGCACCCTTTACGTCAAATGGAAGCTCAGTATCTTCCATATACGAGACAGGAAGCCCAAGCTTTTTTGCCGAGTGATATTCTTTTTTTAGCACAGTGTCATCCTTTTGGGAATATAAATAGGAATCTACCATTTCAAAGCAACAATCTATATTTTCTTTTTCTATAAGTTTCCTAAATTCATCTATGGCTGCTTCATTTGCCCTTGCATAAAGCCTCGCATTTTTTTCTCCGTAATATTTAACCAATGTGGAATAAACAGAGCCATGCTGGCTTGTGATTTTTGCTGTCGTATTTCCCGTCTGTCCTCCCCCAATGCAATTTTTCTCAAGCACAACTACATTTTTTCCCTGTTGCTTAAGAAAATAAGCTGTAAGTATTCCCGCCATACCTGCTCCTATTACAGCCACCTCTGCTTTTATATTCCCCTTAAGAGCCGCCCGCTTCTCAATATCTGTTTCCATTCTCCATATGGATTCCATGCCTTGTACTCCTTTACTTATATTAATATGAAGTATTGGCATAAATCCACATGATTATTACTGTTTTCCCTTAATCAGATCATAACTTTCCCCTATCATCCTTTTTACATCCTCATCCGGTATTGTTCCGTCCATTATAATGGTATTCCAATGCTCCTTATTTTGATGATAACCGGGTGTGACTGCTTTGTATGTCTTTCTCCAAAAATCACGCCACTCAGGGTCAACCTTAACATTTATGCATATGTGTCCGTTTCTTTCATATGTCCATGCAAAGGCTTTTTTGTTCTTTTTATACCTTGCAAGCACCCAATTATCATCGTGAAAGGGCATATCCGTATACACATCCTCAAATGTAAGACAATATGAAAGTATTTCTTCTCTCGTTTTCATTTTAATTCTCCTATCGTATTAAACATTATAGTATTTAGGCAGGCAACAGTCAAAAATTTTTGTTTTTTATGGTCTTAAATTAAATACATAAAAAATATCATCGAAAAAAACAACTGTTATATAAGAACAAAATATAATATAATCTTTAAAATAAAGTGCCTTCATAACTACTTATGCACCAATACCTTTATGACACTTTATAGCAGGATTTTTGATTCTGCTTTATGGCTCTGTCGCACTAAGAGTATTTATTTTTATATTTGGGAGGGTTTATGGCAAAAAAACAAATTACAGGTAAGGAGTTTGCCTTTCGGGCTTTTCAGCTGTTTGCTGCCTTTTTCTTTGGAACATTTTTTTTATTTTCATTCTTTAATATTCTGGTTTCCAAATTAAACGAAGAGGAAGCACAAAAAATGCCGGGACTTGGGAAAATTCTTATTATGGCAATCATTTTACAGATTATTGCAATCGTGCTCCTTATTTCATTAAAACGTGAAAAAGATGCAAAGCAGGCTGAGGAGCAGACATACAATGAAAGCGTCATAGCGCTTGCACGACATGAGTTTGAAAAGGTTGACCTTGACATTGATGAAACAAGTATTATTACTCTGTTAGAACCTCAGAGAGTTAATATACAGACTTTACAGAAAAAATATGACAAGCCGAAGTTTGGTGTTACACTGCCAGGTCCCCTTGTAATAATAACACTTGTTATTGTTGCAATTCAGGACTGGCATAAAGGCAGGATTAAAGATAAGCTTGACATCGCAAAAAATGCATTTTACAACGATTACAGAAGACGTATCGCAGAACCGCTTCTTAACACGTGCTTTCCGGGATATAAATACTATCCTGCCCAAGGCATCACAAAGGAGGAGCTTGTAAAGCTGAATGTATTTCACACCATATCCTTGAGCAAGGTTATGTCTGAGGATTATGTGGAGGGTACATACAAAAACATACATTATCATCAGTCCGACCTTATAGCAAAGGATGTGAAAAGTAAATCTACCACAACATTTTTCAAGGGACGGATAGGAATATATGATTATCGAAAATCAGGCTTTACCGGCGAGCTTATCATTACCTCAAAAAAATATGTTACGTATATAAATAACGGCGGCCTTAATAAAATAGAAATGGAAAGTACGGAGTTCAACAGAACCTTTAATGTTTACGCTGATACGCCTCATACTGCATATTTCATTTTAACACCTCATTTTATGGAGCATATTATGAATTTAAATGCCCACGGTGATTTATATATTCGTATTGTAGAGGACAAAATATGTATTTTAAGAAATCATGTGACAGGTATGTTTGAGCCTGACCTCTCAAAGCCTCTTGACATAAAATTTGAAATAGGAAGAAGCTACTTTGAATTAAAGGAGATTGAACGCTTTATCGATGTGTTAAACATTGAAGGTATGCCGGAAGAGCCGAAGGAGAAGGGAGACTACAACAAGGTTACGGATGAACCCGAAACCACATCAACAACATCAAAGTTTAAATTGAAAAAAGTATAAAAAAAGACCCTGAAACATTTTACCGTTTCAGGGTCTATCTTGTTGCTTTGAAATTCATCGAATGCCTCCAAAAATGTTTTTTAAAATTTTTTCTTATGCGTAAAAGCTTACTGTGCTATCCATCGGGAGCTCCTGCTCCTCCAGTTTTTTTAGTGTTTCCTCAAAGGTTTTGACTCTTCTTTTTCGCCGCCTTGCGTCCTCATCTTTTTTTTGTTTGGGGTTCATGTAGATTGGGGCGACAAATGCCACTCTCATAACCCTCCTTGCTTCGTAGTCTGTTTTAACTCACTCCCTTCTTAAATGTCTATATAACACCGCTATACAACATATTATTTTCTATTATATATATCGGTTTTTTATACAAAAAAATTTACATAACTAATAAATATTTTATGCAGATATATCTAGAAAAAACTAATATATTGTCTAAATTTTAATTATATTTTATAATACACTTTATTGAAGGGAGACAATGATGAAAAAAACGGAAGAAAGGAATATATACAAATTATGAATCCATTTAGAAAAAAGCCAAACAAGCCTTTGGCATGTTTTTTATACATGACTTTGATTCTTAGCCTTCTCATTACCGGATGCGGCAAAACGGAAAGTCAAACAGAAAACCTGCCATTAAAGGTAAACAATGTAGATGAATTAGAAGGTAAGGTTATCGGTGTACAGCTTGGTACAACGGGCGACGTTTACGTTACCGACTATGAGGGTGACGATGCGGGAACTGTAGTTTCCCGTTTTAACAAGGGAAATGACGCCGTCTATGCACTTAAGCAGGATAAGGTTGACGCTGTCGTAATCGACGAAGAACCTGCAAAGGCATTTGCGGCTGCCAATCCTGAGCTTGTCATTCTTGAAGAAGAGTTTGCAAATGAGGATTATGCAATATGTGTCTCAAAGAACAGCCCACAGCTTACAGCAGATATAAATGATGCACTTGCAAAGCTAAGTGCAGACGGGACTTTGGACACGATAAAGAAAAACTATACGGGAACGGATGATGAAAAAGGTCAGTATCCATACATAAAAAAGGATGTTCCCCGTCCAAACGGCACATTGGTGGTTGCTACCAACGCCGCATTCAAGCCGTATGAGTATTACGAGAATGGTGTTATGACAGGTCTTGACGTTGACATGATGCAGGCAGTGTGCGATGAGCTTGGCATGGAGCTTAAGATGGAGGACATGGAATTTGACTCCATTATAAATGCCGTGCAGTCAGGTAAGGCGGATGCAGGCACCGCAGGTATGACAGTTACTGAGGATCGTCTTAAAAACATTGATTTCACGGACTCATACACAAATTCAAAGCAGGTTATCCTTGTGAAGGACCCAAATGTGAAGGTTGGAAAGCTTTCCATTGTTGAAAAATTCAAGCAGAATTTTGTTGAAGACAACCGTTGGCAGTATCTCACAAGAGGACTTTTAAATACGCTGCTGATTGCATTTTTTGCTGCCCTTATCGGAATTATTTTAGGCTTTGTGATTGCTATTATACGTTCATGGCACGACAAGCACGGCGGACTTACAATAGCCAATTTCCTGTGCCGTGTGTATCTTACGGTTGTGAGAGGCACCCCTGCAATGGTTCAGCTTCTCATAATATATTACGTTATATTTGCAAGCGTAAACGTTAATAAAATTTTAGCGGCGGTAATCGCTTTTGGAGTTAATTCGGCTGCCTATGTTGCCGAGATTGTGCGTTCGGGAATTATGTCCATTGACAACGGACAGTTTGAAGCAGGCAGAAGTCTTGGTCTTACATTTACACAGACAATGCGGTATATTGTGCTTCCACAAGCGTTTAAAAATGTTCTTCCTGCGCTTGCAAATGAGTTTATCGTGCTTATAAAGGAAACCTCAATAAGCGGATACATCGGTCTTACGGACCTTACCAAGGGCGGAGATATTATACGAAGCACAACCTACGAGGCATTCTTACCGCTTCTTGCAGTTGCCGCCATATATCTTGTAATAGTAATGGTTTTAACAGCAGGAGTAAACAGATTGGAAAGGAGGCTTTCTACAGATGGAAAACAATAATGATAAGGAGATTTTATTAGAGGTTACTGACCTTGAAAAGCATTTCGGTGAAAACAAAGTTTTGCGGGGAATAAGCACTACCGTAAGCAAGGGGGACGTTATAGCAATTGTAGGTCCCTCAGGCTGTGGCAAATCCACATTTTTACGCTCCTTAAACTTACTTGAGGAGCCTACAGGGGGCACCATTAAATTTGAGGGTGTAAATATTACTGACAAGTCCGTAAACATAAACAAGATGCGTGAAAAGATAGGAATGGTTTTCCAGCAGTTCAATCTTTTCCCTAACATGACAATAAAGAAAAATATTACACTTGCACCTGTGAAGCTTGGCAAAATGTCTCAGGCGGAGGCTGACAAAAAGGCGGACGAGCTTCTTGCACAGGTTGGGCTTCCCGACAAGGCAGACGCTTATCCATCCACACTTTCAGGCGGTCAGAAGCAGCGTATAGCCATAGCACGTTCCCTTGCTATGCAGCCTGACATCATTCTGTTTGACGAGCCTACCTCGGCCCTTGACCCTGAAATGGTGGGCGAGGTTTTAAACCTTATGAAGCAGCTTGCAAATGATGGTATGACAATGGTTATCGTGACACATGAAATGGGCTTTGCCCGTGAGGTTTCCAACAGGGTTATGTTTTTCTATGACGGCGTAATTGCCGAGGAAAGCGCACCAAAGGAATTTTTTGATAATCCGAAAAATCCGAGACTGAAAGATTTTCTGTCAAAGGTTTTGTAAGCATATAAAAAAGGGCTGTCGTGCTAAGACTTGATTGTATGGCTCACACGCAGCTGCTACATACTGCTATATACACATAAAACCGTTTGAAGACGTCGGTACTTGAGCTTGGTTTTGAAGCATAGGTACATGGCACATAAAAACACGCTTTCGCTCGTCTCCGACGTAACGGTACTAAAAATTGCCGGTTTAAGATACCTCCATATAAAGGAATCTTAGACCGGCAATTTAAGT
>JAAVIA010000057.1 GCA_014799405.1 Lachnospiraceae bacterium | reverse complement strand
ACAGGGCTCGAACCTGTGACCCTCTGCTTGTAAGGCAGATGCTCTCCCAGCTGAGCTAAGATCCCATTTGGTTTTGACACCTTTGCTAGTATACTATCAGAACATGTAAATGTCAAGTTGTTTTTCAAAAAATATAACAAAATATAGCAAAAATATTTATATTTATTTTTCAAAACCATGGAACATTGGACTTATACAAAGAAAAAAAGATGGACCGGTGCACCGGTCCATCCCCTTTATACTGAAAACGACTCAGACTACTTGTCCTCATCGTCAGTTTTAACAGGCTCCTCGATTTCATCCTCGTCAAAGAAACTGTCATCAAAATCATCAAAATCATCAAAATCGTCAAGGTAATCAGGAGTAAGATACTTGTATACTGCTACACAAATTCCTACGATGATTGTAATAACACCTACAATAAGTGCTACAGATAAGAAAGCATTTTTAGCTTCTTTCACGCATTCATCTTCCTGTACTATCGTAACTTCATCAATCTTCTTCATATTTTTTACCGCCCTTTCTCAAATTATATAGTTTATGTCTTTCAAGGGTAAAATAAAACCCAAATTTATATAAAGATTATATCATAATAAGAATGCTATTTCTACTGTTATATTATATTTTTTTCATTTTTACCAATGACATAAACATTCTCTTTTCGCCGACTCTCTCAAAGTCAACTACTATTTCCTTGTCATTTCCGGCAGGCGTTATTGATTTTACGACTCCCTTTCCAAACTTAATGTGCTTTACCGTATCTCCTACTGAGTAGCTGTCCGCATCCGTGCCGCCCATAGGAAATGCTTTTCCAAAGCCCGGATTGGCAGATGGATTTCCTGCAAGCTTTGTATACGGATTATTTTTTGAATAATCATTTTGTACCATTTTCGGTCTTCCGTAGCCTACATTTGAAAATATTTTAGGCTTACTTACAAATGTATCATCGGAATCCAAATAATGCTTAGGAATCTCCTTTACAAACCTTGATACATCGCTCATACAGGTTGTTCCCCTTACCATACGTTGGCTTGCAGCAGACATATACAGCTTTTCCATTGCCCTTGTAATACCTACATAGCAAAGCCTTCTTTCCTCCTCAAGCGCATCAGGGTCCTCAGAATCAATGGACATACCGCTTGGAAAAAGTCTGTCCTCCATGCCGACCATAAATACATAAGGAAACTCCAAGCCCTTTGCACTGTGCAGTGTCATAAGAGTAATCTTTTCACTTTCATCCACATCATCAGACTCATCTGTATCGGCCACAAGTGCAATTTCCTCAAGCAGCTCCGTAAGGGTTCCACCCTTGTTCTGTTCCTCAAAAATAACAACCTTATTTTTAAGTTCACCGATATTTTCTATTCTTGCCTTTGCCTCGTCTGTACCCTCTGCATTAAGCTCCTCAATATATCCGGTTTTCTCAATAACCTCATCAAAAATTGCTTCCAAAAATCCCTCGCTGACCTTGCTCCTGATGCTCTCCATCATATCCGTAAATTTATTTATTTTGTCCACGGAACGGGACATAGCCGGAATTTCCTCAACATCAAGAAGCGCATCATAAACGCTCATACCATTATTGTCAGCAAATTCAGAAATCTTAGATACAGTTGTATCACCAATTCCACGTTTCGGAACATTAATTATTCTCTTAAGTGCATTTGCATCACTTGGATTTGCAAGCACCTTAAGATAAGAAACAATATCTTTTATTTCCTTCCTTGCATAAAAGTTTGTTCCGCCTACAAGCTTATACGGAACATTTTCATAAATAAGCTTTTCCTCGAGTACACGTGACTGCGCATTTGTCCTGTAAAGGATCGCCATGCTTCCGTAAGACACTCCCATGCGTTTTACGGATTTAATTTTTGATACGGTGCCTTCGGCTTCCCTGTATTCATCATTATATTTTGTGAAAGTTATTTTTTCACCGTCTTCCTTATCCGTCCAGAGAGTTTTGTCCTTACGTCCCTCATTGTTTGCGATAACCGCATTTGCCGTATTAAGTATGTTTGCTGTGGAACGATAATTTTGTTCAAGCTTTACAACCTTAGCGTCAGGATATTCCTCCTCAAAATTGAGAATGTTATATATGTTAGCGCCACGGAATTTATATATGCTTTGGTCATCATCACCAACCACACATAAATTTCTGTATTTGGCAGCAAGCTGTTTTACAAGAATAAACTGTGTATGGTTTGTATCCTGGTACTCGTCAACCATTATGTACTTAAACCGCTCCTGATATTCAGCAAGAACGTCAGGATTTGTCTCAAATAAAAAAATGGTCTGGTAAATCAGATCATCAAAATCTAAAGCATTATTTATTCTAAGACGTCTTTGATATTCTCTGTATATTTTTGCTATCTGCTGATCTCTGAAGCTTGTGGCGTTTTCCCTTTCGTAATCGTCAGGTGAAATATAATTTTCCTTCGCCTTTGATATGGCAGTAAGCATGGCCTTCTCCGGATAAAGCTTAGGGTCAAGATTTAAATATTTTATTGTTTCCTTCATGACAACCTTCTGTTCGTCCGTGTCATAAATTGAAAAGTCTTTTGTTCCTCCTATGCTCTCAATGTGCTTTCGGAGTATTCTTACACACATTGAATGAAATGTGCTTACCCATACTCCCTCAGCACCTTTTTCGACTATTTTGTCTACTCGTTCACGCATTTCCTTTGCAGCTTTATTAGTAAATGTAATTGCTAATATATTATATGGGTTTACATTACATTTTCCCATAAGGTATGCGATTCTGTGAGTAATAACGCGGGTCTTACCGCTTCCGGCTCCCGCAAGAATAAGCAGAGGCCCGTCGGTATAGCAACAGGCCTCTGACTGCTTATCATTTAAACCGTTCAATTATTTAAGTCCCATCTGAGCCTTAAGAGCCTCGAGCTCGCTCTGTATGGCTGTGTCAGGAGCGGCGTCATACTTAGCTGCTAAAGCATCAACTCCGCTTTCCTCTACTGATAAATTAAGCTCGGACATTGCATTTGCCTTGTCGAGCATGCTGTCTGCCTTTGCTTCCATTCTCTCAAATGCACTTATGCTTCCTGACGAATCCCCGATTGAAGAATTAAGCTTGTTAAGTCTTTGCTGGGTTTTTGCAACCTTCATCTTTGATTTAATTGCATCTCTCCTTGAGTTAAGCTCATTGATGTCGTTTACAAGCTTATCATGCATCTGTCTCATCTTCATTGCATTTGCAGACGCCACATCATAGGTCTGCTGCAAGCTGGCCTGCTTAGTCGTAAGCTGTGCCTTCTGCTGAAGGAACTTTGTAGCATCTCCCTCATTGCCTGCAAGAAGCGCTTTCTCAGCATATGACTGCATCTTTGCAATCTCACTGTTGCACTCATCAAGCTCTCTCTTGCATCTTTGTTCATCAGCCATAACGGCAGCAGTCTCCTCTTTGACTGAAGCAAGGTCCTTTGTAAGATTTCTCATTGTTTGGTCAATCATCTTTTCCGGATCTTCTGCCTTATCAAGAAGGGCATTGATATTGGCTGCCATAATGTCCTTAAATCTGCTAATGATACCCATAAATTTATTTACCTCCTAATTATGTATATGTTTTATCAGTTCAATGTAATTTACTATAGGTCAATTATACCTAATAACCTTTTTTTGTTCAATACGAAAAAAATAAAGTTATATTTCATTTTACATAAAAACGCTGTTTTATCGTTTGTTTTTTGCACGATACTAAAAAACAATACCCTTGTCAAGAAATCACTCGCTCTGCATACGTGCAAGTACTTCTTTATATGTCTCAATAAGGTCGCCTATATCCTGTCTGAATACATCCTTGTCATACTTCTTATTTGTATCAACATCCCAAAGGCGGCATGAATCTGGTGATATTTCGTCTGCAAGAAGTATCTCACCGTCAGCAGTCTTACCGAACTCAATCTTAAAGTCAACAAGCTTAAGATTAAATTTAAGGAAAAACGCCTTAAGAAGCTCATTTATCTTGAGGGTTGTTTTCTTAATGTAGGCATATTCCTCACGTGTACAAAGCTTAAGCGCCACTGCATGGTCCTCATTTATAAGAGGGTCACCGTAATCGTCATTCTTGTAGCTTATCTCAAATATAGGCTCATCAAGGACTATTCCCTCAGGTGCACCAAGTCTCTTACAAAATGAACCTGTGGTAATATTTCTTATAATTACCTCAAGAGGGAATATTTCAACTTTTTTAACCCTGATATCCCTATCATTTAACTTTTCGAGCATGTGGGTCTTTATTCCCGCTTCCTCAAGCATATCAAATATTATACAGGAAATTGTGTTGTTCAGGACACCCTTTCCCTCAAACTGGTCATGCTTAACACCGTTTCCAGCGGTTGCATCATCCTTATAGTGAATAAGGTATTCATCTTCCTTATCTGTTTCGTAAACCTGCTTTGCCTTTCCTTCATAAAGTAAATTAGCCATTTTTATACTCCTTTATATTAATTATATTTTGCCATTACTTCCTCATTTGCCTTCATTGCCGACTTCTCCATTTCTTTTCTGTCAGCTAAAAGTCTGTCCTTTAAGTCCTTATTACCATTTGCCATTATCTGAAGTGCAAGATGCGCTGCATTTTTGCTTCCGTTTATGGCAACCGTTGCAACAGGTATTCCGGGTGGCATCTGGACGATTGATAAAAGTGCGTCCATTCCGTCAAGGACAGAGCCCGATATCGGCACTCCAATAACAGGTATTACCGTCTGTGAAGCAACAACTCCGGGAAGCGCTGCCGCCATTCCTGCCGCCGCTATAATAACCTCCGTACCATTCTCATTTGCCTCACTGATAAATGCCGAAAGTCCCTCATGTGCCCTGTGTGCCGAAAGGCATCTCACATCTACCGTAACGCCGTAATCCTTAAGTATCTGTATGGCAGGCTCAACCTTTGGCAAATCGCTTGTTGAACCCATGATTATCGCTGTTCTCATATAAAATCTCCTCATCAATTGTAGATTATATAGGCAATTGCGAAACTTAAGTTTTTGCAAACGTCCGTTGTACAATATAGACAAATCACCGCAGGCACGCTTTCGCTATGCGTCGCTCGTAACGGTACATAAGGTGCCAAAGTACGGCACCTAAGTACCGACGGCTCCCCAATGCCTTGCTTGCGATATTGTCTATATTGTACAACTATGTTATGAAAATAAGGAGTTTCGCAATTGTCTAATATTATATAATAGTTTGCGGGGTTTGAAAACCCTTAATTGTTATTGTTCAAAGGGCTTATTTAGCTCTTGGGTACCCTCAAGAACAAATCTTCCGTTTTCTATGATTGCAATTTCCTCCCCGTCAGGCTTAACCGCATATATACCGCCTATTTCCTCGTAAGGTATCGTTATGTCAGTATGACAATTAAAATATGCCTTTGCCCTTTCCTCAGCATCCCCGCTTGTTCTAAGAAGGGAGCATTCATTGTCCTTTGCTATAATTTCCTTTCCGTCAGGATTGTAAAGCCTGTTTTCCTCACTGTAGCTGTAGCATGTGTCTCCCACCGCAAAATGTGGTCCCATTTTCTCGGCTATCAATATTGGAAGCTTATAAATTATGTCATACTTATGTGCCATAACATATGCCGTTGTATTTGTTCCGATTGCAAATTCACCGATTGGCAAAGTGTCATGGTTAAACATCAGATTTTCCTTTATGAGGCTTTTATTTTCCTGCTCATCAGAAAAATTATCACAGGTGTATGACGAAATTTTCCCATCTTTAAATTCTATTGTAAGATTTGTATATTTAAGCTCATTAAGATAAACCTCGCTGACATTTAAAATTCCATCCGTTCCCGTTAAGACAGGTGACGTAAACACCTCCCCAACAGGTATATTCACATCTGCAAGACAGTTTTCAAAATTTGTTTCCCTGGAAGGTTCATTCAGCTTATGAAGCATGACCCTCATGTCGGTTTTGTTGCTTCCCCTTCCCACAACATGCACATACTCCGCCTTATCAAGCTCATCAATAATACACTGCTGTATACTTCGGTACAAATCATTGTCCAGCGTATTTACCTTTACTATCTCATCAAATATTTCCTCAAAGTTATCACCTATCTCAGGTATTGGATAAGCTATAATGGTAAAGCTATATTTATCCCTTGGGATGTATTTGTTTGTTATTTCTGCCGCCTTGGAAGAATATTCTACGGAAAGCTTCTGCTGCTTTTCATCAAGCTTTATGACCGTTTCCTTATTCTCAGGCTTAAAAGGCGCCTCGCCAAAGGTTTCAATAACTGCCGGACCTGCATATACATATGCGGTCTCCTTATTTTTTTCATAGGTTTCCTCAATAACCTCAAGCTTTCTGTTTATAAATGCCTTATCATAAAATAATGCCTCATCCATTCTGTGGTCATAGTCATACTGTTTATTTGCAGGGCTTCCCACAAATCCCGTACGAAGGTTAAGCTTTCTGTTTATACGGCTTACTGCATACCTGAAAATTATAGGGCTAAGTCCATTTTCCCGGAACATTTCTATTGCGTATTTTACCATTCGCTCCTGACCGATTGTATATCTTATGTTAACTGACTTTTTAGGACTTAAATCTATTCTCATTGTTTCAAAGCCCTTTATAAAACCGTTTACATAAGTTTCCGCCATTGCACGTACCTTATCCTCGGACAGGCTGTTTAAAAATTTTGCAGTTTTTATTTCATTTTCACTTATATATTCTCCATAGTTATACAAATATCTTAAGTCATTTAAATCACTGTCCATAATTATGTCTACTGCAAATGTGTTTGAGCAGTCTATGCCCTCAATGGTTCGTCCCTCCACCAAAACGTCTGCATAATCATACATATAGTAATAAATGGCATTTTTAATTTCCTTTGGTTCGGGAAGCCTGTCATTTTCTGAAAACATGCAGTAAATTTCTATGAATAGTTCACATAGGGATACAAATTCCTTCATTTTATTCTCATAGCAATAAGCGATACAGCCTCTTATTTCGGAATAAAGAAAGCAAAGCAGATTTCCATAAGCTTTTCCAAGCCTTTTTACTGCATAATCGGGGTTTCCAAAGCTTTTTTCATAATTTTCAGGAAGTATGTCCTGATAAAGCTTATGGTTAATCTCCCTAAGTCCCTCCTCATCAAGCAGAGACCTGTCTATCTCATATACATCATAAATATAAAGAATAAACTCTGACACAAAATCAAAGTATTCCTTAAGTGCTGCACTTTCGTTCCACTTTTCATTTGAAATTTCTCCGAGCCTTTCAACTATAAGCTCCAATCTCTCCCAAATATCTTCCATTTTTATTCCTTTCACAAACCATTAATTTCATTCATTCTTCAAATTTCCAAGCTCCGTATTTTTTTGAATAAGCTCCCTTGCATATTCCCACAGTGCCTCCGAGCCCTCTCCTGTTTTCTCATTTCTTTTCATTACCTGACTTTTTTTAATTTCATGCTCTCTCCATGAAAGGCCCGCTGATGCGTCATTTAATAAAAGAGGCTGCACATGGTCAAGGGTACAGGCAAATTTTGCTTCGGCAGTTTCCCCTGCCTCAAATTCCTCCCACAGCGCTCTCATATAGTTTGCCTGGTCAGGTGGAAGAATATTAAATATTCTGTCTGCCGCCCGTTCCTCACGCTCACGTTTGCTTTCATTTCCTGCACTGTCATAGGCATAGGTGTCCCCAGCATCAATCTCCACCACATCATGTATGAGCACCATTGTAACTGTTTTAAGAACATCTATTTTTTCATTTGCCTGCTCCGCTAAAAGAACCGCCATAATGGCAAGATGCCAGCTATGCTCGGCGTCATTTTCCTTCCTGCTGGCATCTGAAAGATAGGTCTGTCTGCCTATCTTTTTTATTTTATCCAATTCCAAAATAAATGCTAACTGCTTTTTTAACCGTTCATTCACAACGCTTCCTCCATCAAACATCACCGCTGACTATAATATTATTATTGCCAACGGAATTATGAGGGAAATAATATTTAACAATATTGAAATCCGTTTCCCTCTCACGCCACCTTCCTCTGCCTTGTTGCCCCACATAGCAAAAATTTCACCCACAACAGATAAAATTATGGCTATAATATAAAGCAGACCGAATATTTCCGGAGCATGTCCCCTTGTGGCTATTGAGCATATCACTCCCGATATTTCAATTATAAGCGCAACTACTGCCAATATATAAGCAATAACCGTATCTACCGCAATTGATGTATCCGTAAAATAATATCTTCTTTTTTTGAACAAACCCATAATAAATAAGCTTCCTTTCTACTTAACACAGCCTATAAGCTCATTTATATCCTCAATATTATTCCTTATCATATAGTCTTCCATTCCATTGATAATATCTCTGGTAGCATAAGGATTATGAAAATTTGCCGTTCCAACTGCCACGGCAGTTGCTCCCGCCATCATAAATTCAAGGGCATCCTCCGCACACATACAGCCTCCCATTCCGATAATAGGAAGCTTGACAGCGTTTGCTACCTGATATACCATGCGGATGGCAATAGGCTTTATGGCAGGTCCTGAAACGCCTCCGGTCTTATTGGCAACTGCAAAGCTTCGCTTATTTACGTCGATTTTCATTCCCGTAAGAGTATTTATAAGCGAAAGTGCGTCAGCACCTCCTGCTTCAGCCGCCTTTGCCATCTCCGTAATGTCCGTTACATTTGGACTTAATTTCATAATAATTGGCTGCTTCGCCTTAGCCTTTACAGCCTTTGTTATATCAAGAAGTGCATTTGGATTTTGTCCGAAGGCAATGCCTCCCTCCTTTACATTTGGACAGGAAACATTTATCTCAAGAAGGTCAATATCGCACTCTCCAAGCCTTTCCACAACCTCCACATAGTCCTCAGCAGTTTTTCCGCATACATTTACAATTATTTTAGTGTCCTTTGTTTTAAGGAAAGCTAAATCTCTTTCAATAAACGTGTCGATACCGGGATTTTGCAGTCCTATTGCATTCATCATTCCACCATAGGTTTCCGCAATACGCGGTGTCTCGTTGCCGGGCCACGGCACATTGGCAACACCCTTTGTCGTCACTGCTCCAAGCATATTAAGGTCAACAAACTCGTCATATTCCATTCCTGAACCAAAGGTTCCCGATGCAACGGTTATTGGGTTTTTAAATTCTACACCTGCAATTTTTACTTTAGTATTCATCTACAGCTCAACCTCCCTTGCATCAAAAACAGGACCATCCTTACATACTCTTTTGTTATTTACCTTTGAATGGTCGTCTATATCCTTCGACTTACATACACATGCAAGACATGCTCCTATCCCACATGCCATATGCTCCTCCAAGGAAAGCTGCGCCTCTATATCATTCTGAAGTGCATAAGCCTGAACTGCCTTAAGCATAGGTGTTGGTCCGCAGGCATAAATTACGTCACCTGTTATGCCATACTCCCTTATAGCATCCATAACCGTTCCCTTTATTCCTATAGTACCGCTATCGCTGGACATGTATACATCTCCATAGGTCTTAAATTCATTTGAAAGAAATTCCTCGTCCCTGTATCCAAGCACAATGCTCTTTTCACAATCAAGCGCCTTTGCAAGCGAAAGCATAGGTGGTATACCGATGCCTCCTCCTATTAATATTGCCTTTTTATCAGACAGTGAAAAGCCATTGCCTAATGGTCCCAGTAAGTCTATCTTATCTCCGGATTGCAAATTGGAAAATTCCTTCGTTCCTTTTCCTGCCACACGATAAACAAGCCTTATTGTCCTTGCATCCTTATTGGCATCGCAAATACTTATGGGTCTTGGAAGAAGTCTGCTGCCATCCTCCGAATACAAATCCACAAACTGCCCCGGCACAGCATTTTTTGCTATGCTTCCCGCATTTATAATCATTGAAAAAATATCTGTTGCAATGTTATCCTGCCTTACAATTTCAGCCTTTATTTTTGCCTTTCCCACTTATACACCTCCTCTTGCTCCATTTATATCCTCTATCATATCAATAACTGCCTGGCGGCTTGCGTCCGCATATGCAGCCTCGCCGAATTTGGAATATTTTTCCTGCTTGTATGCCGCAATGATTCCTCTTGAGGAATTTATTATTGCGCCAAGACCATCCGAATTAAAATAATGTACAAGGTCAGCAGCCTTTCCTCCCTGTGCCCCGTAACCCGGAACAAGTATATATGTTTTAGGCATAAGCTTTCTCAATATTTTACCCTGCTCAGGGTAGGTTGCTCCCACGACACAGCCCACATTGCTATATGTATCGCCCATGCATGCCTCGCCCCACTCTATAACCTTTTCGGCAACAAGCTCATAGAGAGGCTTTCCATCTATAAGCTTATCCTGAAATTCCCCTGATGATGGATTTGAGGTTTTAACAAGTACAAATATACCTTTATCATGTTCCTTGCACACATCAACGAATGGCTTTACGCCGTCAGTGCCAAGATACGGATTTACAGTAACGAAATCCTCATCAAAGGCAGCATAGGATTTACTTCCAACCTGTACTTTTCCCAGATGTCCCACGGCATAAGCCTCTGAGGTAGAGCCTATATCTCCTCTTTTTATATCACCTATTACCACAAGGTTTTTGCTCTTTGCATAGTCGCAGGTTTTCTTATATGCAATAAGTCCGTCTATTCCAAACTGCTCATACATTGCTATCTGAGGCTTAACGGCAGGAATAAGATCATGCGTTGCATCAATGATTCCCTTGTTGTATATCCATATCGCCTCACCTGCACCGGCAAGCGTCTCCCCATATTCATCAAACGCCGCCTTCTTTATATGCTCCGGTATATAAGAAAGCATCGGGTCAAGACCAACAACTATAGGTGCATCCTTTTCTTCAATATTCTTGATAAGCTTATTAATCATTTTTATACTCCTTCTTAATTTATCTGCAACTTCAGCGATTGCGAAATTATATTTTTGCGAAACTATATAACTATAAGCCGCTATAAACAAGCTCTCCGTCACAAATGGTCGCCATCACCTTACCTTTCAGTAACTTGCCATTGTAAGGCGAATTGTGTCCCTTTGAGGCAAACTCATTTACATCAACCGTCCACTCAACATTAGGATTAAAAACAACAATATCTGCCATTGCACCCTCAGTAAGCTTGCCGTAATCCCTATCTATGCCTATGACCTTTGCAGGGTTATGACTCATCTTTAAAGCCATATCCATAATACCCATAAGCCCTGTATCAACCAAAGCTGTATAGGTAAGCGCAGCCGAGGTTTCAAGTCCAACAATTCCAAATGGTGCCTCATCAAAATATTTTTCCTTTTCCTCTGCGGAATGCGGGGCATGGTCCGTGGAAATGCAGTCCATGGTGCCGTCAACAAGCCCTTCTATCAGTGCCTTAACATCATCTTCCGTTCTAAGCGGCGGATTCATTTTGTAGTTGCTGTCAGCCTCTGTTATGTCTGCATCCGTAAGAGTGAAATGGTGTGGACAAACCTCCGCAGTGACGTCTGCCCCAAGCCTTTTTGCCATTCTCATAAGCTCAACCGTACCTCTTGTGGAGCAATGGCATATGTGAAGCTTTGCACCTGTCTCCGCAGCAAGAAAAATGTCCCTTGCAGTGATAACATCCTCAACGGAATTCGGTATACCCTCCACGTTGTACTTTTCTGAAGCAACTCCCTCATTGAGCACGCCGTTTCCAACCAAAGCCTTATCCTCACAGTGAGCCATAACAACAGCCCCAAGCCCAGCCGCCTTTTTCATTGCCTCCCTGTAAAGTCTTATGTCCATAACGCTCTTTCCATCCTCGGAAAATGCAACAGCTCCCGCCTCATGCATTTTCTTCATGTCAACAAGCTCTTTTCCCTCCATACCCTTCGTAATTGAGGAAAGCTGCTTAACATGTATTGGAGCTTCATTTTCCGCCTTATCCAAAACATACTGCAAGGTTTCCACAGTATCTACAACCGGCTTAGTGTTTGGCATGGCACACACGGTTGTAACTCCGCCCCTTGCAGCAGCACGCGAGCCTGTGGCTATATCCTCTTTATAGGTAAGTCCCGGGTCCCTGAAATGAACATGTAAATCTATAAATCCCGGCATGACATAACAGTCTGATGCATCAATGACGTTCTGTCCCTCTGCATCAACATCTGCTGTTTCGCCCTTACTCTTAACGTATATCTTCTTTATTCGTTTATCCTCAACAAGTATGTCCGCCTTCTCGCATAGACCCGTTTCAGGGTCTACGGCATGTCCATTGATAATCAGCATATAATAAATCCCATCCTTTCAATGACGTATAGACATAAGCCCATCATTATCCTTTTATCGTCTCCATATATAGCATATATGAAAGCACAAGTGCCTCCCTGCGGGAAGCCTCGTCACTCTCCACCTTAAATGTTACATTAACCTTATATTCCGACACATGCAGTTCTTCAATGACAAGATTGGTGTCAGATATTATCTGTAAAATTTCATTTAAACCAAGACCCTTATCTGACATCCTATCCGCAAAAAGGCTTAAGGATAGCTTGCCGCCATCCTGAAAAACCTTCTTTGATGCAGCGTCAAAGCTATCCATAAAGCCCTCGTTCAATTTTTTATTGTCTACAAATTTTTCGTATTGGTATTTTCTGCTAATCTGAACAATCCTTTTATTTACACTCAGATATTTTTTGTCATTTGAAAGACGTTTTGCAATTTCCCTTTCACGCTCAGGCTTGTAAACCATATCACCTGTCTCAAGCTTAATACATGCCACCTGGTCAGAGCAATTAAGTCTTTGTGAAAAAAGCTCCCTTATCTCATCATCTATACGATTAATTTCATTTCTTACATTGCTTAAGTCCATATACACTCCTGTCTGTACAGTTTCCTATAATTACGTTTTTTATTTAATGCTTATTATCTTCTGTTTAAAAAGTCTTATTTTTCTCCTCATACAGTTTGTCAAACTCCTCAACCGGCATAGGCTTTGCATAGTAAAAGCCCTGTGCAACACGGCAGCCGCTCTCTACAAGGAAACGTGCCTGCTCCAGATTTTCAACTCCCTCTGCCACTATATCAAGACCAATTGATTTCGTCATCTGGATTGTATGCTCAACAATTACCTTGCCTCTGTCTGAGCCCACAAAATCCTGAAGAAATTCCCTGTCTATCTTTATTATATCAAACTGCGTATCCTTCAGGGTATTAAGGGATGAGTAGCCTGAACCGAAATCGTCCATCAAAAGCTTATAACCGTGCTTTTTAAGTCCTATAATCGTTTCCGCAACATCCTCCCCCTCAACAGTTTCCGTTATCTCTATCTCCAAAAGCTCCTTTGGTATATCATATCCGTAAACAAGCGTTTCAAGCCTTTTTAAATACTCATCATTTTTCATATTTGCCCTTGACATATTTACAGAAATGGGAACCGGCTCAATGCCATTATCGAGCCAATAACGAATAACCTTACATGCCTCCTCACATATGTACATATCAAGCCTTGTTACAAAACCGTTCTTCTCAAAAACAGGTATAAATTCCATAGGCGGTATGACACCCTTGTCGGGCTTTATCCAACGCACCAATGCCTCAGCGCCCACGATTTTCTCGGTACCCATATCAAATTTCGGCTGTAAATACATTACAAACTCGTGGTTTTCCAATGCCTTTTCCATATCGTCCTCAACACGTTTGGCAGACACAACCTTCTGAGTCATCTTTTCATCATGGAATATAACATACTCCATGGCATTTGCTTTTATGCTCTGTCTTGCAAGTGACGCCCGATCACCGTATTTTCTCAAATTTTCATTTTTATCCTTAACAAATGCAATTCCAAATACAAGTCTGTATTCCATATTCTTGTATCCTAAAAGATTTGTGCGGATAAACTCAACAAAATCAAGCAGGTCCTGCTTCGTCTCATAGGCAGTCATCACCATAAAGACATCTGCGGTAAGTCTTGCAAACATCTGCTCACTTGTACAAAGAACCTTAAGTGACTCTATGAAAAAGTTAAGCAGTTCATCTCCTACAGCCTCACCGTACATTTCATTTATCGCCTTGAATTTTGCCACATCAAACTGTATAAGGGCATATTTCCCCTCAGGATTCTTGCGGATAATTTCTTTTGCAACCTTCATGAACATGGCAGGATGTCTGTCATTTGTAATTGTCTGAGAAAGCTGGAAACGGTAAAGCTCCTCAGCAGTCATCTCATTTATAGCGCATGTAACACGCTCAATATATCCGTCTTCGTCCTTGGTCATATAGCAGGTCATATTATGATAGGAATAAATCTTATCCTTTCTTCTCATTCTTACGGAAACGGCAACACGATTATCATTTATCTCCACAAAAGCATCGGAAACTCTGGTACCATTATATATTTTTTTCGCAAAAACAGAAAGAGTTTCAAGGTCCTCCTCCATAACAATATCCACAAATAAATCTAAATTGTCTGAAAAGGGTTTATTTTCAAGTGCCTTCTCGTCAACATCAAGCTTACTTCTGTTACAGACTATTCTATTTCCATGTTCACTGTCACAGATCATTATAAACATATCACCCAATGATAATTCAACATTCAAAAGATCCTCTGAAAAAGCCATATATTTCACCTCTCGTCTTATAAGATTATAGCCATGAGCAAAACTCAACTTTCGCAGACATCCGTTGTACAATACAGACAAATCACCTCAAGGCACACTTTCGCTATGTGTCGCTCGTAACGGTACATAAGGTGCCAAAATACGGCACCTAAGTACCGACGGCTCCCCAATGCCTTGCTTATGCTATTGTCTATATTGTACAACTGTATATTAGAAATAGTACGTTTTGCTCATCTCTAATACGATTATAAAATCTGAAAATCCCCTAATTATTTACAATTCTAACATACCATATATGTTTTCACAAGGAAATTATCGCCCCAAAACACTTAATGGGAGCTCCAGTCCGCTGCTTTCCATAAGCTCCTTATCAAGCAGAATATCACTGCTTTTTCCATCACTTACAACGCCGCTCCTTGAAAGCAGAATTGTCCTGTCACACGTATCAAGTATAAAATCCAAGTCGTGGGAAGCAATAAGCTTAGTCTTGTCCAATCTGCCGAGTACATGGATAAGATTTCTTCTGTTTCTTGGGTCAAGGGTAACGCTTGGTTCATCAAACATTATAATGTCGGGATTTAAAGCAAGTACACATGCTATGGAAGCAAGCTTTTTTTCTCCTCCCGATAACTGGTATATGGACCTTTTTTTCAGATGTTCTATTCCTGTTTCACAAAGCGCCCTTTTGACACAGGAAGAAATTTCCTCCTTTTCCATTCCGTAATTTGAAGGTCCAAAGGCAACATTGTCCTCAACATGTGACAAAAACATCTGACTGTCCGCATCCTGAAAAACATATCCTGCCTTTTTCCTTACCATAGGCAGGTTTTTCTTTGTAACGTCAATGCCTGAAACGCTGATATGTCCCTCATAGCCCGCTTCAAGCCCAACAATAAGCCGAAGCAGTGTAGATTTCCCCACTCCGTTTGCGCCTACAATGCCTACGCTTTCTCCATTTTTTATGGTGAGACCCATATTTTTAAAAATATAATTATCCTTTACATAGCCAAAGGACATGTTTTCAATTATAATACCGTAATCATCCATTTTTTCACCTAACACTTTTTATCCCACAAACACATTTCCCACAAGCTCAAAAACAGGAAATATCCGAAACGCTGCAATAATGCCTGTCCAGATTAAAAGCCATATAATTGAGCCTGTGCCAAGTCTGTATTTTTTATGATTTCCGGACAGTATACGCCATTCATAGCCTGCCATGTTCATGCTGTCATATACCCTCTTTGCCCTGTCAATGCTTCTAAGCATAATATTACCTGCAAATTGCCCCCACACCTTAACATGGATTCCCTTCTGCCCCGGCGAAAGCACAAAATAGCTCTCGGAAAGCCTTTTTGTCTCCTTTATAAGTATATTTATATACCTGTAAATAAGCATTATAACTGTCACAAGAAGCTCCGGTACATGTATTATTCTTAACGCCTCGCAAATATCATCTATAGAGGTTGTAACAATCAGCACATATACGGCAAAAACCGACATAATACCCTTGCTCCAAAAGCCCAACGCGCCTGTAATTCCGATATACAAATCCCCTGAAAATAAAATATTTGCCCCACCAAAAATAAAAAAGGCAAAAAGCACCATCCTCATTCTTTTTAAGCATTTGTATAAGGATATATCTGCCATTAAAAAGCAGACAATCAAATACAAGCTCATGGATAAAATACCCGTGAGCATATTATTTTTAAAGGAAATGACAACGCATATGTACCATATTGTTATAAACAACTTAACAAGAGGATGCATTTCATTAAGCCAGCCCCTTTTTGCCGCTTCCCTGTCAATGCTGCACATTTCCCCAAGCATATTATCAAACCGGTTCATCATTACACTCTTTTCGTTTTCGTAATACCTTTATAATAATGCAGAATAAAACACATACGCCTATAACGGCAATTCCCCCTGCTATGCCGGAAAATGACGTGCCAAATTCACTGTCCGAGCCCGAAAATGCATAGTCGGGAAACACTGCCATCTTGTCCTGCACATCAGAAAGCGTATCGTATATCTGACCCTCACTTACAAGCTCCGTGTCGCCCGTAACCTTTTCAACCGACCATTCAAGTCCGTCAGGAAGTGAGGAGGCAAGAAGTGACAGACCTCCTGCAATAAAAATTGCCGTTGCCCCAAGTATTGTCATGACCTTTCCATAAGACAGACGCTCCTTTTGTCCGTTTTCCTTAATTCCCCAAAGCAAATCGGGCTTTGTCTCATATACGAAGCACAAAACCGCTGCCGTTATTATGCCCTCAATGACTCCTATCGCTAAATGTATGGGTTGCATAAAGGAGACAAACACCTTAAAAGGCAGCGTTGTAACTCCCGATATAAGCGTTTCAAGTGTTACTGAAAATGCTCCAAGCTGAAGTGTTACAATACAGCCTATCACGGAGGCAGCAGTTATTTTTCTTTTTGATGCACCGTTTTTAACCATGCTTCGCCATATAATTCCTGCACCTATAAAGCATCCGTAAAAAGCCATATTCCATATATTGGCGCCAAGCGCCATAATTCCGCCGTCAGCAAACATAAGACATTGAATAATAAGTATTCCCATCATTGTGATAAAACCCGCCGAGGGACCAAGCATTGCGGAAAGAAGCATGCTGCCGCATATATGTCCGCTTGAGCCGGTTCCCGGAATTGCAAAATTAATCATCTGGGCAGCAAAAACAAATGCTCCCATAATACCCATTTCCGGTACTTTAATTGGCTCGTCTGATTTTTTTATTGTATGTATACTGTAGGCTGACGTGCCGGCAGTAAGACCAAACATTACAGCCGCCACTCCTGTATTAATAAGTGCATCTGCCATGTGCATGACAAGCTCCTCCTGTCCTATGGTTTATTTTTATAAATAATATCTTTTATATCCTGAAATGCGATATTTTTTTCATTGGCAATACGTTTTAAATCTTCATATTCAGGCTTAATTTTTTTTGCTCCATACCCCTCTGAAACTTTTACGTTTACATCACCGTATTTGGTGTGAACAACCTCACTGTGTCTTTCCATAATCATTCGTTTCTTTTCGGTATAACGTATGCCAATTGTT
>JAAVIA010000056.1 GCA_014799405.1 Lachnospiraceae bacterium | reverse complement strand
TATGATGACGCATTATATACATATGGAATAAAAATACAGTTTCTTCCAGATGCCGATAATGCTGATGAAGTTATAATAGGTTATGATTCTAAGGTGGTTAGAAAGACAGGAAGCATAACTATTCCGGTTGAAATAACGGATAAAAATACATTAAAAGAAGATGGTTCAGGTGAGCCGACTAAAACAACATGTAATATCACATTTAACTTTACTAAGAGGGAAGTATATATAGACCCAAGCTCTATATTTGGCATAAACAATGAGTTGGAGCCACCGACGAAGATGTATGATGGCGGAGTTGACATTATGGTTAAGCCTTCGGGAGCTGTGTTAAATGCTCTTCCGACTGATATGGGGGCACTCTCCGTTACGTTTGATGGGACGGCAGAGTTTGGCGCTTTGGAGGGAAGAGCTCCTGCTGATGCTGGGGAGAATAAGCCGCTTACAATAAAAAATGTACAGCTTGTATCGACGAATCCGGCACTCCTTGACTATTATATTCTCGTTGATAGCAACACGCATCAGCCTAGTCCTACCGGAAACTATACATTCAATATAGGTGAGATTACGAAAAGACCGATTGATGTATCAGTAGAACTGAAGAGTGACAACAGTACAATTTTATTCGGACAAAACATGCCTGAATTTACATTGAAGATTGATGCGACAAAGCTTATACCTATTGATAAGCAGAAATATGACAACCGTGTAAGCGATGAGGCATTTGCAAGGGATATACTTGGATTTTCGGGCTGGGAAACTGAGTGGGCGAGATATGCTGAGCCAAGAACATATAAGGTGTATGCACAGTTTGCGAATCCGTCCAACTATGCAGTTGATAGTAAGGGTATCGAAAACAGCTTTACAGTTATAAGAGAGAACGCTGAAAAGAATAAAAACTATAAATTTGACAGGGAGCCTGCTTCAAATGGTGTTTATCCGGGTCTGATTATAACTGCAAGTGGTAATTATGACCGCATCAGGCTTTTGGAGGACGATGATACGGATGTAATTGGCTTTAATTCGGCTGATGTGGCAAAATTATTTAAAAGCTCCATTGATTTTACGGCAAAGGATATTAATTACATAGACCAGCCGTTCCGCTTCCAGATGTATGACTCAAAGACAGGTGCTGTTACGACAATAGAAAATGTCAGATTGAGTATTGATACAAGTGGACCGGAATATGTGACACATTTTGTATCACCGACACTTCCATATTTTAATGCGTTTAAATTTGGTTCCTATTATCATTCGCAGGAAATTGGCGGTTCAGAGGTTGCAAATATGACTATAACCGTGGAGTATACGGCAGAGGGAAGTGACCCTTCCTTGTTACATTACCGCTATGTGAATGAAAATGGAGTTGCTACGGTTGATATTGATAGGACTACACAATTTACAAAGGCTCTGAACGGTAATTGGCAGGCGTCAATTATACTTGGAACCAGTGAAGGTGACAGAGGACAGCTCATTGTATATGCAACAGATACGACGGGAAATGAGTCTGATATTATAAAGCTTAAGCTTGACCCGAATGGTCAAACCGCTGAAATTGAAGATTATGACGGAAAAAATCCTTCCAAGAATTACTATGAATGGATGGTGGAAAATACACCGCCAAAAGCAGAAATTACAGCTCAAAATATATATAATGAAACGATTGTTCCTTCCGAGGACAGATGGTACAACGGAGTTACATTTGTTTCAAATGCAAGAGATGATGAGAGCGGACTGAATAAAATGGTATGGATGATTACAAAGCCTGATGGTACAGAGGAAGTAGCAGAGGAGGATAACATTGACCTTAAGATTGCAAATGCTACTGCTTATGGTAAGGTAATCTCACATAATTTCAAGATTACATATAATGATAGTGACCTTCCGATAGGACCATACTATATGACAGGAATTATTTTTGATAATGCAGGAAACAGGGCAGAGCTAAATACGGTAGGACCATTTCTTATTGACTGCAAACCGCCTGTTATTACAGATAATACAAAGGATGACCCGAACAGCCTTAAGACCGGTAAGCTTTTAGAGTTTAACGTAACTGAGGGTGAGGGTGAAAGCCAGATTTCAAGGGTTATATTGCAGAAGGAAGTAGGCGGAAAATATGATGAGGAAGGAATCCGTATCTTCTATCCTGGAGACGATGAAGGATATTCCATGAATGGCAGCTACCAGATTTTAGATAATGGTAACTATAGGCTTGTTGCATATGATAATGCAGGAAACAGAGCCGAATACAATCTTTTCTTTAGCGGAATATCGGATGAAACTCCGAAAATGCCTACTATTGTGGTAAATAAAGGTACTATGGGTAAAAATAACTGGTATATTGAGAACCCTGCAATAACGATTGAGTCAACAACCATTACCGAGCAGGATGAGGTTTCCGTATCCACACATTATACAATCGTTAATGGTACAAGTGAAAGGCAGGATATATTTACTACAGAGAGGAAAGACTTTACCTTAAACGAGGAAGGTAATATCGTTATTGATGCATGGGCTGTAAGTGGAACCGGTAAGCCAAGTAATCATGCAACCGCTAATGTAAAGGTAGATTTAAGCAAGCCGGTTATAGAAATGAAGGAGTCTGTTGTTGATGCCGAGGGCAGAGTGACGATAAACTTTACTGCACATGATGCTGTAAGCGGAATTAATATTAATGCTACGAAGCTGAACGGTGAAACCTTAATTGTAAAGGAAGACAACGGTACAATATCAGGAAGCTTTATTGTAGGAGAGGAAGGCACATATGTGCTTACTGTTGAGGACATGGCAGGAAATACGGCTGAGCTTGAGTTTGTTCCTCTTGCAATGAGTGTAAGCCCTATTACAGATATTACATCTACAGGTGCAAAAATAGATGCAAAGATTTATACCGGAACATATGAACTTTCCAATTGCTATATTGCATATAGAAAGGCAGGAACTTCAAGTTATGAAACTGCTCCGGCAAATAGACATACGCAAAGCTATGGTGTAAGCCTTGACTATGAGTTTACGGGTCTTTCACCTGATACGGTTTACGAGTATAGAGTTTATGCCGTAACAAAGACTTCTAGGGAAACAAAGGTTGTTGATGGAAGCTTTAGAACAGGAGATGGTAAGTCAACAACTGCCGTTTACGGAAATGTAAAATATGCAGGTAGTGCTCTTGATGCTGCAAAGACTACACCTATATATGTATCACTGTTTGATGGCAATACTTATATAGCCGGTAAGAAGTTAGATGTTGAGGGTGGTGACTATAACTTTACAAACATTTCAGACGGAACATACAGAATTGTTGCAACAAACGGAGTGTATGCACAGACGAAATCCGTTATTATTGACAACGGTGTTGTCGTATATCCAACTGACTATATTGCAAGCCGAGGAGTGAATTTTACATTAGGCAGACTTACAACTCATATGGTATTGAATGGTGCAGTAAAGGTTACGGCAGATGGACTTGATCAGGTGTTTGACGAAAATTACACTGCGGTTATTACCGAGGAGGATTGGTTTGCATATAATAATGAGGATGCATCCATTGATATAACTCTATATGCCGACTATCTTGATGTAACGGATGTAAGCTCTACTACTCAGGGTGTGTTTGCAGATAAGATAGGAAAGAATAATGAGATAGTAAGATATATAGAGCTTAATGTTGTTAAGACTGTAAGAAATGCCGAAGGTCAGATTTTATATACCAGAGATGTGACAAGACTTGTAAAACCTATTACGTTAGCCTTTCCGTTAGGTGACCTTTCCGGTCAGAAGATTGGAGTTGCATCCATGCACGGAAACGGAAATGATGCCCAATTTATTAACTGGTCAGGCAATGAGGCTGTCCTTACGAAAAATTATATAGTGATAACAACAAGCCGATTCTCCATCTATGCACTTTACAAGGTGGATGCTACACCAAAATCCTATACAGTTACGTGGAAGGATGGAGATGGTAATACAATGAAGGTTGAGACTGTAGTTGATGGCGGCAGTGCAACACCTCCGGTTACTACACCTAGAAAGACCGCAACTGATAAGTATACATATACCTTCTCAGGTTGGGATACTGATTATTCCAAAATTACGAAGGATACAATAATATCAGCATGGTTTACTGCAAAATCTGTTGGTGGCGGAAATGGCGATGACCCTACTAATCCGGGCAATAATGGTGGAGATAACCCGAATAACGAGAATCCTGAAGCTAAACCACCGCTTATTACAAACAATACACCACAGTATTCATACCTTGGCTCTGCACAGTCCCCTAATACAGGTGACGAGGCTCCGATAGCTGTTTTGGCATTTGTAATGTTGCTTTCTGTGTCAGGTATGGTTGTTGTTATAAAAAAACAAAAGAAGCAGTAATTACCAGTCATAATATTTTAAATTCTTCAGATAATATGATTAAGACAGCAATGTCTTATACTATTAAAGGAGGTAAGAATATTATGAGTAATTCAAACAAAACTAGCGTACCAGAAGCTAAGGATGCTATGAACAGATTTAAGATGGAGGTTGCTAACGAGCTTGGTGTTAATCTTAAGCAGGGTTACAACGGAGACTTAACTTCACGTGAGTCAGGTTCAATCGGTGGCGAGATGGTTAGACAGATGATCAAGAGACAGGAAGAGCAGATGTCTGGTAAGTAATTCTAAATAAGAATTATTTTATAATCTTGCATATTTAAAAATATTAAAGGGCTTGTTTATATTTTTAGTGATATTCTATGTGAAAATCACATATATATAAACAAGCCTGTTTTATTTAAATTAATATAGACGAAAAAAGATGTTTATGATATAATCAAACGAATAGTGCTCATAATATATGTGAGTAAAGTTACAAGGAGGAAAAAACAAAAAATGGGTCTATCAGTTGAAAAGTTAGAGGGCAGCATGGCAAAACTCACAATAGAGGTGCCGGCTTCCGAGTTTACAAAGGCAATTACTGAGGCATATAACAAAAATAAAAATAGGTTCTCAGTTCCTGGATTTAGAAAAGGAAAGGTTCCACAGGCATATATAGAAAAAATGTACGGACCATCCATTTTTTACGAGGATGCGGCCAATAAGCTTATTAATGAGTATTATCCTAAAGAGGTTGCTGACTGTGAGTTGGACATTGTATCAAGCCCTGAAATTGACGTTGAACAGATTGAAAAGGGCAAAGATTTTATTTTTACAGCTATGGTTGCTACAAAGCCTGAGATAAAAATCGGTGAATATAAGGGAATTGAAATTGAAAAGATAGACAGTGAAGTTACAGACGATGAGGTTATGGCTGAAATTCTTAAAACACAGAAGGAAAACTCAAGATCCATTCCTGTTGAGGACAGACCTGCCGCAATGGATGACGAGGTTACCATCAATTATGAAGGATTTATGGATGACGTTGCTTTTGAGGGTGGAAAGGGCGAAAACCATAAGCTTACACTTGGCTCACATTCATTTATTGACACATTTGAAGATCAGATTGTCGGAAAAAGTATCGGAGATAAATTTGATGTAAATGTAACATTCCCGGAAGAATATCATGCACCTGAGCTTGCAGGAAAGCCTGCCGTATTTAAGGTAGAGCTTCTTGGCATAAATGCCATTGAGCTTCCGGAGCTTGATGATGAGTTTGCAGAGGAAGTTTCCTCTTTTGATACATTTGAGGAGTATAAGGCTGACGTTAAAAAAATCCTCGAGGTTAAGAAAGAGAGAGAGGTTAAAAACAAGAAGCAGGAGGCAGTGCTTACAAAGATTGCTGAGGCTACCGAGATGAATCTTCCTGAGCCTATGATTAGATATAATCAGGAGAAGATGTTTGAGGAATTTGGACAGAATCTTATGTATCAGGGTATTAATATGGATCAGTATCTCGCTCTTATGGGTACTACGAAGGAGCAGATGCTTGAGCAGATTAAGCCGGATGCTATTAAGAGGATAAAGAATGGACTTATACTTGAAGCAGTGGTTGATGCTGAGAATATTACTGCAACAGATGAGGAATACGATGAAGAACTGAAAGTTATGGCTGAGTCTTATCAGATGGAAATTGATAAGCTCAAGGAGCTTGTTGGTGATAATGAGAAGGAGTCAATTAAAAAGGATATTGCTGTAAGAAAAGCTCTTGAGTTTTTATCAGATAACTGCAAGGAGGTATAGATATGGCATTAGTACCTATGGTCATTGAGCAGACAAGCAAGGGTGAGCGTTCATACGACATTTATTCAAGACTGCTCAAAGAGCGTATAATATTTTTAGGTGATGAGGTAAACGACACAACAGCAAGCCTTGTCATAGCACAGCTTTTATTTCTTGAGGCTGAGGATACAACAAAGGATATAAGCCTTTACATAAATAGTCCGGGCGGCTCTGTAAGTGCCGGCATGGGTATTTATGATACAATGAATTATATTAAGTGTGACGTTTCTACAATATGTGTGGGAATGGCAGCCAGTATGGGCGCATTTCTTCTTGCCGGAGGAGCAAAGGGGAAACGAATGGCACTTCCTAATTCAGAGATAATGATTCACCAGCCTTTAGGCGGAACAAAGGGTCAGGCAACGGACATTAAGATTCATGCAGACCACATTATAAGGACAAGGACAAAACTCAATACTATATTAAGCGAGGCAACAGGCAAACCGCTTGATGTTATTGAGCGTGATACAGAGAGAGATAATTTCCTCAGTGCAGAGGAAGCGTTAGAGTATGGTCTTATTGACCGTATTATGACAAATAGAGAATAATTAAGAGGTGTAGCTAAATGGCTAATCGTACCGACGATAGAAAAAAACTAAGATGTTCATTTTGTAATAAAAGTCAGGAGCAGGTAAGAAAGCTCATTGCAGGTCCAAATGTGTATATATGTGATGAGTGTATAGACATATGCTCTGAAATTATACAGGATGAGCTTGACAGTGATGTTATTGATACGGATATTAATCTTCTTAAGCCTAAGGAGATTAAAGAATTTCTTGATGACTATGTTGTAGGTCAGGAAAGTGCAAAAAAGGTTTTGTCAGTTGCAGTGTATAATCACTACAAGAGAATACTTGCAGAAAAGGATTTTGATGTAGAATTACAAAAAAGCAACATAATTATGATTGGACCTACAGGTTCAGGAAAAACGTATCTGGCACAGACGCTTGCTAAGCTTTTAAATGTTCCGTTTGCAATAGCGGATGCAACTACTCTTACGGAGGCGGGATATGTAGGTGAGGATGTTGAAAACATTCTCCTAAAGCTTATTCAGGCAGCAGACTATGATATTGACAGGGCTCAGTGTGGAATCATTTACATTGACGAAATTGATAAGATTACAAAGAAGTCTGAGAATGTTTCAATCACAAGAGATGTTTCAGGAGAGGGTGTGCAACAGGCACTCTTAAAGATAATTGAGGGGACTGTTGCGTCTGTTCCGCCGCAAGGTGGACGTAAGCACCCACAGCAGGAGTTTATACAGATAGACACAACAAATATATTATTTATCTGTGGTGGTGCATTTGAGGGCATGGACAAAATAATTGAAAACAGAACAGGTAAAAAGTCTATCGGTTTCAATGCAGACGTAATATCTGACAGGGAGAAAAATATTGGTGAGCTTTTACAGAAGGTTCTTCCACAGGATTTCATAAAATATGGACTTATACCTGAGTTTGTTGGAAGAGTACCTGTTACCGTAACGCTCGACCTTTTGGATGAGGATGCGCTTATCAGGATTTTGTCAGAGCCTAAGAGTGCAATATGTAAGCAGTACAAAAAGCTTTTTGAGATTGATGGAGTTGAGCTTGAATTTGAGGAGGCGGCGCTTCGTGCAATTGCTAAGGAAGCAAATTCCCGTAAGACAGGAGCGAGAGGCTTACGTGCAATTATTGAAAAGGTTGTGATGGACCTGATGTACGAAATTCCTTCAGATGAATATGTAAGTAAGTGTGTAGTTACGGAAGCTGTAGTTACGGAGGGGGCTGATCCGGTTATAACATATCAGGAGGAGCCTCGTACGGTAAAGACAACGCTTAGAAAGCACATTATGAGAAGTGAGGACAGTATAGCATAAAAGAATTAATGGCTGTCACAGTGGGATTGCGCACTAAGTATATTTTTAGTGCAACAGCCCATGTGACAGCTATTTTGATTAGTTAGATAGGAGTACATTTATGATTATAAAAAGCGCAGAGCTTGAAACACTATGCGGAATTACAAGTAAGCTTCCTGACAATAGTTTGCCGGAGATAGCCTTTGCAGGAAAATCGAATGTGGGAAAGTCATCCCTGATAAACGGACTTTTAAACAGAAAGGCTTTGGCAAGAACATCTTCCTCACCGGGAAAAACGCAAACCATTAACTTTTACAATATAAATAAGGAATTATATTTCGTTGATTTACCGGGATATGGTTATGCAAAGGTTTCAAAGGAGATAAGAGATAAATGGGGGAAGATGATTGACAGATATCTGCATTCCTCAAAGCAGCTTAAGGCTGTATTTCTTCTTGTGGACATAAGGCATGCACCGGGAGAAAATGATAAGACGATGTATAATTGGATTGTTTCAAGCGGTTACAAGCCGATTATTATATGTACAAAGCTTGATAAGATAAAGAGAAGCCAGCAGGCAAAAAATGTAAAGCTTATAAAGGACACACTCAATGTGGAAAGCGGGACAAAAATAATCCCCTTTTCAGCAGTATCAAAACAGGGAAAAGAGGATATATGGGGCTTTATTCAGGACTCCATAGCTGATTAATAAGGTATTCGTATATGGACGAGCTTTTAGAACGCCAATTGTTGCATATGGTTTCTGCTTGCGACTTAGTGGGAACGTCAAACTTTATATCTACAAGAGTTTCCTTTCTGTCCTTTATGATGCAGCTTACGGTATACCAATTTTCATCATTATAAAAATAATCAGCATATATTTCAGATTCGTTTTTAACATTTATTTTTTCGTTTTCCAAATATTCAAGCACATCCTGCTTTATAGCATACGGTAGACGGTTTTCAAACAGTGAGAGGGCTTCCTCACCTGAATTTGTAATTTTGTAGTGTATGGTATCCCGTATAGTATCGGTCGAAATGAATGCGTTATCGATAAGCTCAGAAAGCGCTTCATGAAGATTAAACATGGTTGTGTAATTTTTTTCTATTATAAAATTGGAAATAAGGGTATTTGTCATGGTATAGTCAGTTCGGTCAAGCATAAATAAAATAATGAGCTTATAGAGTAGTAAGCCGTCTGTCATCAGTGTAGTTCCTCCGTAATCCGTTTTGTTTAAAATAAAACTATTGTATAGAATGAAAGCTTAAATTATGACTCTGTTATAAAAATATACGATATGAGGCAAAAAAAATCAATAAAATTATTTTTTTGTTTACGTTTTTGGGTTCTTGTGTTAAAATACATATGTCTATGAGCAAATTAGTTAGTCAAAAGTTTCGACAATTATTTTATTTACCCAGACAAAGCTTTTTGAAGAAAGTTAATATAGATAAAATGAAAGGAATAATGTATGGATTTTAAAAAGATGTCTTTGGCGGAGCTTAGAAATTATGCCAAGGAAATGGGAATACGCAATATTTCAACACTGAAGAAAAGTGAACTGACACAGCTTTTGGAAAATGTTGAAAAGATGACCTCTAAGAGGGTTGAGGTAAAAAAAACTGAGACGGTAGCAGAGGAAAAGAAGGCCGATGAAAGGAAGACAGAGGAAAAGAAACCTGTGGAAAAGAAGCCTGCGGAAAGGATATCTGAGTCAAGAACATTTGAGTCAAGAAAATCTGAGGTAAAAAAATCGGAAACTAGAATGACAGATACGGCAAAAGCGGAAGCACCTGCTGAAGCTGCACGCTCTGAAAAAATGATGACCTTTGACGGACAGGAATACAATGCAGAATTAGACAGTGGTGAGCAGGCAAACGGAATACTTGAGGTTATGTCGGACGGATATGGATTTATTCGAAGCGCAAATTATCTTCCGGGAGATAAGGACATATATGTTTCCCCTGTTCAGATAAGAAGATTCGGTCTTAAAAAGGGAGATATAATAGGCGGACCGATAAGAATGAAAACTCAGGGTGAGAAGTTCAGTGCACTGCTTTACATTAAGCATGTAAATGGATATAAGCCGTCAGAGGCGGCAAAGAGAGTTTCCTTTGAGGAGCTTACACCGGTTTTTCCAAATGAAAGGATAAGCCTTGACACGGCCGGAGCGCCTGTTGCAATTCGAATCGTTGATTTGTTAAGTCCTATCGGAAAGGGACAGAGAGGCATGATTGTTTCACCTCCAAAGGCAGGAAAAACAACGCTTCTCAAGGCTATAGCCAAGAGTATAAGCACGAATAACAGAAATATGCATATGATAGTTCTTCTTATAGATGAACGTCCTGAGGAGGTAACAGATATAAGGGAATCTATTGAGGGACCTAATGTTGAGGTTATTTACTCTACATTTGATGAGCTTCCGGAGCATCACAAGAGAGTTTCGGAGATGGTAATTGAGAGAGCAAAAAGACTTGTTGAGCATAAAAAGGATGTTGTTATACTTCTTGACAGTATTACGAGACTGGCAAGAGCATATAACCTTACCGTTCCGCCAAGCGGAAGAACACTTTCGGGCGGTCTTGATCCTGCTGCACTTCATATGCCTAAGCGTTTCTTTGGCGCTGCAAGAAATATGAGGGAGGGCGGAAGTCTTACAATACTTGCAACTGCACTTGTTGAGACGGGAAGCCGAATGGATGACGTTGTATTTGAGGAATTTAAGGGAACCGGTAATATGGAGGTAGTGCTTGATAGAAAGCTCTCGGAAAAACGTATTTTCCCTGCAATAGATATATCGAAGTCAGGAACAAGACGTGATGATTTACTTCTTACAAAGGAAGAACAGGAGGCTGTAAACGGCATACATAAGGCTTTGTCGGGTGCTAAGGCTGAGGAAACTACCGAGGAGGTTCTCAAGCTGTTCGTGAGGACTAAAAATAATGCTGAGTTTGTGGATTATGTTAAAAAATCGCTCCTTAGACATTAAAGAAAATATTTTATCAACTTTTTATAAAAATACTTGAATTTACATGTTTCCTATGATAGAATATTTATCGTTGCGGACGTGATAACTTAGGTAAATCATGAATTATTGTATATAGAGAGGTGAAAACATGAGAGAAGGAATACATCCTGAATATTTTCAGGCAAAGGTTGTATGTAACTGCGGTAATGAATTTGTGACAGGCTCTACAAAGAGCGATATTCACGTTGAGATTTGCTCAAAGTGTCATTCATTTTACACAGGTCAGCAGAAGGCTGCACAGGCTCGTGGAAGAATTGACAAGTTTAACCGTAAGTACGGCGTTGCAAATGCTTAGATTTTGACGGATAAAGATTTTATACAGCTGTTATGTTAAAGCGTTTTTTGTATATACGTTTTAATGTGACAGCTATATTTTTATATAGGAATCAGTTGTGTTTAATGGCTGATGTTCAAAAACAAGGGTGTGAGGAAATGAGACAGGTAAGTATAGGAGGGCAGGCGGTTCTTGAGGGTGTCATGATGAAAAATAATGACAAATATGCAATCGCCATAAGAAAGCCTGATAATGAAATAGAGGTTAAGGTAAGCGAATTTATACCTGCAGGAAGCAGATTCGCTCTTTTCAAGGTGCCAATCATACGTGGAGTGGTAAATTTTATAGAATCCCTTGTGATTGGTGTGAAAACACTTACCTATTCAGCAGATTTTCTTGAGGAGGATGAAGAACCGGAAACCGACAGGAAAAAGACAAAAAAAGAAGATACAGATGAAGAAAAGGCTGATAAGGGTAAAACAGATAAAGATAAAACAGACAAGAACAACTCGGATAACTTATGGATGTTCGGCACAGTGGTTGTTTCAATTGTTTTAGCGGTAGGGCTTTTTATGCTTCTTCCTGCTTTTTTGGCGTCACTGCTTGATAAGGCTGTAAAAAATCATTTTGTTCTCGGTCTTATTGAAGGAGTAATAAGGCTTATAATTTTTATGATATACGTTGTGCTTATTTCCCGTATGAAGGAAATAAAAAGGACATATATGTATCATGGAGCGGAGCATAAGTGCATAAACTGTCTCGAGCATGGAGATGCTTTAACAGTGGAAAATGTTATGAAACATACGCGTTTCCACAAGAGATGCGGTACAAGCTTTCTGTTTATTGTTATGATTGTGAGTATACTTGTATTTATGTGTATTGATACGGATACCATGGCTTTAAGGCTGCTTTACAGAGTGCTGCTTGTTCCGGTAATTGCGGGAATTTCCTATGAGTTTATAAAGTTTGCAGGCAGAAGCGAGTCATTTATTGCAAATGTTTTAAGTAAGCCGGGATTATGGATTCAGAGGCTTACCACAAAGGAGCCTGAGGCAGATATGGTTGAGGTGGCGATTAAATCCGTTGAGGGAGTGCTTGACTGGAGGGAATATCTTGAGGAACTTGCCCCGCAGGATAGGTAGTTGCAAAGCTTACAAATATTCAGGAGATTAGATAGATGCTACTAAGAGATATGCTGAAAAACGGAACAGACAGGCTTAAGTCCTGTGGTATAGAAAATGCAGAGGGTGATGCAAAACTTCTTGCAATGCATGTTCTTGGTATGGATTATACAAGGCTCTTTATGGAGCTTGATAAAAATTTGGATGGTGAAGCGGTCAGCATATACAATGGACTGATTGAAAAAAGAGGGACCCATTATCCATGTCAGTATATTATTGGCACTCAGGATTTTATGGGGTATACGTTTGAGGTTTCTGAAAATGTGCTTATACCCCGGTCTGAAACGGAGCTTTTAGTCGAGATGGCTTTAAAGGCTATGGGGGATAAGAGGATATGTAATGCTCTTGATATGTGCTGTGGCACGGGTTGTATAGGAATAAGCTATATTTTGGAAAGAAGGAAAAGAGGAAATTTTGATGACAGGCTGACGCTTGTTGATATATCTCCTCATGCCATCCGATTATCTGAGAAGAACAGCTTTTTACATGATATAAGCTGTGATATAATAAAAAGTGATATGTTTGAATATAGAAGCCCTGAGGTCTTTGATAATATGACATTAAAAAACAGTGGGGATTTATATGATATCATTATGACGAATCCACCATACATAAGAAGCAGTGATATAAATGCGCTTATGGAGGAGGTAAGCTGCTTTGAGCCGAGGCTTGCCCTTGACGGCATGGAGGACGGACTTTATTTCTACAGAAGAATAATAAAAGAAGCGAGGAATTATTTAAGTGAAAACGGATGTTTTATATGTGAAATTGGATATGATCAGTACGATGCAGTTTACGGTATCCTTGTAGATAACGGATATGGGGATATAGAGCTTATTCGGGATTATGCAGGACTTGACCGAGTTGTTTTGGCATATGCGGATGTTTAAGATTTGGAGGATGAATAAATGTTTGATAAATTAGAGGATTTGGTTGCACGGCTTGAGGAGCTTCAGAATTTATTAAGTGATCCTGCCGTTGTAAGCGACCAGGATAAATTCAGAAGACTTATGAAGGAGCAGAGCGAGCTTGCGCCAATCGTGGATAAGTATAATGAATATAAGGCTGCAAAGCAAACGATAGATGACAGTCTTACAATGCTTGACGAGGAAAGCGATGAGGAGCTTCGTGAGCTTGCAAAGGAGGAGCTGAACTCTGCAAAGGAGCAGCTTGAGGCATGTGAGAATGCCCTAAAGATACTTCTTCTTCCTAAGGACCCTAATGACGATAAGAATGTTATTGTGGAAATACGTGCAGGAGCAGGAGGAGATGAGGCGGCGCTTTTTGCGGCGGAGCTTTACCGTATGTATGTTCATTATGCTGAGGGCAGACGATGGAAATGTGAGCTTGCAAGCGTTGAGGAAATTGGAATTGGCGGTATGAAGTCGGTTACGTTTATGGTAACGGGACAGGGCGCATACTCTGTGCTCAAATATGAAAGTGGCGTACACCGTGTGCAGCGTGTGCCTGAGACGGAATCGGGCGGACGTATCCACACGTCAACGGCAAGTGTTGCCGTTCTTCCTGAGGCAGAGGAAATTGACGAAATAGATATACCTGAAAAGGATTACAGAATAGATGTCATGCGGGCATCAGGAAACGGAGGACAGTGTGTCAATACAACGGATTCTGCCGTAAGACTTACCCATTATCCTACAGGTATTGTCGTGTACAGTCAGACTGAGAAATCACAGCTTCAAAATAAGGCTAAGGCATTTGCACTTCTTCGAGCAAAGCTTTTGGACCTTGAGATGCAGAAGCGTCACGACGAGGAAGCAGACCTTAGAAAGAGCCAGGTTGGAACAGGCGACCGTTCGGAAAAAATCCGTACCTACAATTTTCCTCAGGGACGTGTTACTGACCATAGAATAGGACTTACGTTGTATAAGCTTGATAAGATTATGAATGGCGAGATTCAGGAAATTATAGATGCCTGCATTGCTGCCGACCAGGCTGCAAAGCTGAGTAAGATGCAGGAGCAGGGTTGATGTTCATGACGAAAGATTTTTAAATAAAAAAATAAATTATACTTGCAATTTAGAACAAATGTTCGTATAATGGTTTTATGAACGAGATTATAACAGGTTATACGACAGAGGAAAAACTAAATATACTGGCAGATGCGGCAAAGTATGACGTTGCATGTACATCAAGCGGTTCCGACAGAAAGGGAAAGAAAGGATTCCTTGGGAATACAAAGGCATGCGGAATATGTCACAGTTTTGCCGCAGATGGCAGGTGTATTTCATTACTCAAGATTCTTATGACAAACCATTGTGTTTATGATTGCAGGTATTGTATTAACAGAGCCTCCAATGATATTCCGAGAGCTACATTTACTCCTGAGGAGATTTGTGAGCTTACGGTTGAGTTTTATAAGAGAAACTATATCGAGGGGCTTTTTTTAAGTTCCGGTGTTCTTAAAAATCCCACCTACACAATGGAAAAAATGTGCGAGACGCTTTTGTTGCTTAGAAATAAATACCATTTTAACGGATACATTCATGTGAAAACAATTCCGGGAGCGTCCGATGAGCTGCTTGCAACGGCGGGGTATCTTGCCGACAGGATAAGCGTCAATCTTGAGCTTCCCACGGCAGAAAGCTTGTCGAAGCTGGCCCCAAACAAAAGCCTTAAGACTATACTTGAGCCTATGGGTAAGGTAAGCGATACGATTAAGGCGCATCGGGTTGCAATAGGTAAGGATGCAAGGATGGAGAGAAGCAGGGGGAATATGTATCTATCCAACAGTATATTTCAAAGCAGACAGAGCATAGAAAGGCAGGAAAGTATAACTGATGCTACAGTTAAAAATGCTCTTGTGCCGTCAGATGCGGGAAATCTTAAGAGAAGCTTTGCACCGGCAGGGCAGAGTACACAGATGATTATAGGAGCTACGGATGAGAGCGACTATACTCTTATTAAGACGACGGAGAAGCTTTATCAAAGCTATGACCTTAAGAGGGTTTTTTATTCAGCCTATATACCGCTTAATGCGGACTCTGACTTGCCTGATATGCATACGCCGCCACCGCTTCTCAGGGAACACAGATTATATCAGGCGGATTGGTTGCTTCGGTATTACGGCTTTCAGGCAAATGAGCTTTTATCTGAGGAAAAACCCAATTTTAATGAACTTCTTGACCCAAAATGTGATTGGGCGCTTAGGCATCTCGAATATTTCCCTGTTGAGGTTCAGCGTGCACCTTACGACCTTCTTTTAAGAATTCCGGGTATCGGTCCAAAATCAGCAGGGAGAATAATTTATGGAAGAAGATACGGTACGCTTGATTTTGATAATTTGAAAAAAATGGGTGTAGTATTAAAACGTGCACACTATTTCATAACCTGCAACGGACACAGACTTTATAATACACCTATAGAGGAGCAATACATTACAAGACAGCTTATTGATACAAACGGAAGGGATAACTGGAAGGTAAATAATCAGAATAATACTTACACACAGATGTCTCTTGCCGATTTTGGGATAGGATAGCGTATGAAGATATTTTGCTGTAAGGACAGATTTGAGGACATTCTTACGTGTATTTATGATGCGTGGAGCTGTGCATTGAAAGAAGGCCATGATAATATAAGGCTTGTGAGAGAGCCTGTATGGCAGCAGTCTCTTTTCGATGAGTATATACATGTTGATGCAGATAGGGAAAAAACGGAAAAGGTTATACGTTCCATAAAAAAATCTATATCGAATCAGGCGTATTTGTATGTGTTCTATGCATCGCTTTCCGTGGAGGAGGATGCATTGCAGGCTATATATAATTTTCTCAGGGTGGGATTTGCGGTTGGAGCAGAGGTATGCTCCATGTATGCAAACCCTCATGTTATGCGCATTATGGAGCTTAAGAGAAGAATTGGAAATGAGAGCCACTATTTTAGGGAGTTTGCAAGATTTACATCCTTGGAAAATAAGGTTTATGTTTGTCATATAGAGCCTAAAAATAATGTTGTAACAATAGTGGCAGAGCATTTTGCTGACAGGATGCCCTCGGAGCATTTTGTCATTGTGGATGATAACAGAAGGCTTGCCGTTGTGCATCCGAAGGATGAGGAGCTTTATTTCATGTATCTCACAGATGAGGAGTTTGATGTATTAAGCCGTAGTGAGGATTTTGAGGATGAATATACGAGGCTGTGGAGAACCTTCTTTAAGACTATAGGAATTAAGGAACGGGAAAACAGGGCTTGCCAGCGCAATATGTTCCCAATATGGATGAGAAAGCATGCAGTGGAATTTAAAAATTAACTTTTTTTCAAAGGATAATGTGCATTTACGCATATTATCTCATGTTTTTTCAAAAAACACTTGAATAATATCATATGTTGACATTATAATAAGAACATATTTTAAGATGTTTAAAGAAGAAGGAGTAGGTAGCAATGGATGAGAAGAAAACGATTCTTATAGCAGATGATGCAGAGCTTAACCGTGAGTTATTGAAACAGATTTTCGATAAGCAGTTTTACGTCCTTGAAGCTCAGGATGGAGAACAGACAATTAAAATTCTTGATGAAAAGCATGATGAAATTTCAATGCTGTTTCTTGATTTGATTATGCCTAAAAAAACAGGTCTTGATGTATTGAAACATATGAATGAAAAAGAGTATATGAGGACCATTCCCGTTATTATGATTACCGGTGAGGCAACAGTTGAGACAGATATGCAGGCATATGAATACGGAGCTTCTGATATTATTTACAAGCCTTTTACTGCGAAAATTATTTTACGCCGTGCCATGAACATATTGGAGCTTTATGAGAATAGGATTAATATAGAGAAGAAGCTTGAGAAGCGTACAAAACAGCTTATTGCAAGTAAGGAGAAGCTTGCAAAAAGCAATGAGTTTCTGGTTAATGCCTTAAGCTCTGTTGTTGAGTTCCGAAGCCTGGAATCAGGAGAGCATATTAAGCGTGTTAAATTCTTTACACGTATATTCCTTAATTATCTTAAGGCGTATTATCCTGAGTATGAGCTTACAAAGGATCAGATTGACCTTATGGTAAATGCATCTGCACTTCATGATATAGGCAAGATTGCAATTCCTGACAGTATACTGCTTAAGCCGGGTAAGCTTACAAAGGAAGAGTTTGACGAGATGAAAAAGCATACGGTTTACGGCTGTGAAATTCTTGAGAAATTCAAACAGGAGGACAGCGATTTCTACCGTTATTGCTATGATATATGCAGGCATCACCATGAGAGATATGACGGAAATGGTTATCCTGATGGGCTTTCAGGAGAGGACATTCCTATATGGGCTCAGGTTGTATCAATCGTAGATGTTTATGATGCACTGGTAAGCAAGAGAGTTTACAAGACGCCTTATGCTACTGACGTTGCGGTAAGGATGATACATGACGGTGAGTGTGGAGTATTTTCACCTAAAATTTTGGACTGCTTTGACAGGGCAAAAGATATTATGTTTGAGTCATCAGAGAAATTTAATGATACTGATTATACAGTGGAAAATGATGCTGATGCACCGATGTAGTAGATACATACAATAAAGCTTTTACGGAGGCTGTGGCACTATGCTTAGTGCAACAGCCTTTTTTACTTGAATCGTAATTCGGGATTCCATACCTCGCAGCATGATGTGAACCTTATGTTTGATTATATGAGTGTAAAAGAAACATTCGAAAAATAAGCGTTTTAAGAAAAAAGAAACGGAAGGATTTTTATAATGAATAAAATTTTATTGATTGAAGATGATGTGGAAATCAGCACCATGTTAAAGAATTTTTTAACCACAGAGGAATTTGAAGTTGTTACAGCATATGATGGTGAAAGTGCTTGCGATAAATTTTTCTCAGATAGTTTTAGTTTAGTGCTTCTTGATTTGATGATACCTAAAATGAATGGAATCGAAGTTATGGGAAAAATCAGAGAAAATAATACTGTTCCAATTATTATAATATCAGCGAAAGATACGGATTCTGATAAAACACTTGGTTTGGGATTGGGTGCAGATGATTATATAACAAAACCATTTTCTGTTACAGAGGTATTGGCACGGATTAAGGCAAATATCAGAAGAAGTACGCAATATGCTACTGGAATTGCAGGGCAGCAGTCAGTACTCAAAAGGGCAAACCTTGTTATGAACCTTAATGATTATTCTGTAACAAAAGATGGAAGAAAAATAGAGCTTACGTCAAAAGAATTTGAGATTTTGAAGCTGTTATTGCAAAATCCTAAGAAAGTATATACAAAAGAACAAATATATTCCCATGTATGGAATGATACTTATTTTGGTGATGAAAATGCTGTAAATGTTCATATTAGCAGATTGCGGAATAAGATAGAAGATAATCCCCGTGAACCGAAATATATCATCACGGTATGGGGGATTGGGTATAAGTTAGGAGAGGTAAAAGATGAGTGACAAAACAATTATATTTTTATTGATGATTATTATTTTGGCTCTGTTTCTTATAGTCCTTTATCAGAGGTTTGTTTTTAACAGGGGGATTCAGGCAAAGATAAAGCAGATAAATAATAAATTGGAGGAAATTTCTGAAACTGATAGTGATGAGAAAGTAATGGTATTTACGGATAACCCTGTTTTGATGAAATTAGGGGGACAAATCAACCGTTTGTTGATAGAACGCCAGAAAATAAGGGCGGATTTTAAAAGAGAAGAAATATCTTCCAAAAAAATGCTGGCTAATATATCCCATGACATAAAAACACCTTTAACAGTTATATTGGGATACTTAGAGATTATGCGTCTTAATAATTCTGATGATGAAATGGTAAAAAAGGTCGAAACAAAGGCGAAGCAGGTTATGAATCTTATCAATCAGTTTTTCACATTGGCAAAACTGGAATCCGGTGATACAAATATAAATCTTTGTAAAATCAATATCAATGAAGTATGCAGGGAAAATGTTTTAGAGTTTTACGATATTCTGCTACAAAAAGAATTTGAGGTTGATTTATATATTCCTGAAACGTCAATTTTTGTGCAGGGGGATAAAGATGCCCTGCAAAGGATTTTATATAACTTATTGTCGAATGTAATACGTTATGGAATTGATGGAAAATATCTGGGAGTTTTTTTGCGGCAGGACAAGAACAGCGTATATATTGATGTAGTTGATAAAGGGAAAGGGATTGAACAGGAATTTATATCGAATGTGTTTGACAGATTATATACAATGGAGGATTCCAGAAATAGGGAAATACAAGGGAATGGTCTGGGATTAACAATTGCAAAGAATCTTGCAAAAAGTTTAGGTGGCGATATATTTTTAAGCAGCATACCAAATGTTAAGACTACATTTACTGTAAAATTAAAGAAAATAAACTACTGAATTATCTGTGAAAGAAATTGCACAGCATCCTTCAATGTTAGGCGGTAAAACGAAAGGAAATCGTAAGAATTAGTCAAGAGTTTTGAAAATCTATATCGCTATAATGGTATTCATAAAAACACCTTTGGATGTATGTTGTTCCATAAAAACAGGTGTTCCTAAAGAAAGGAGACAAAAATGTCTTACATTTTACAAACGAACCATCTAAGCAAAGTAATAGATGGGAAAGAATTAGTTACAGATGTGAATATCAATATAAAGAAAGGTGAGATATATGGATTTTTAGGACCGAACGGAGCAGGAAAAACTACAGTGATGAAGATGATTACAAATCTTTGGAAGCCTACAAATGGTACAGTTGCATTGTTTGGAGAAACATTGGAAGATTCCTCGTACGAGGTATTGAAACGTATGGGAAGTATTATCGAATTTCCAACATTTTATGAACATATGACTGGAAAGGATAATCTGCAACTTCATTGTGAGTATATGGGGTATTACAATAAAGGCAGCGTAGAGGAAGCTATGGAAATGTTAGATTTAACTGAAGCTGCGAATAAGCCTGTCAAACGATATTCTTTAGGGATGAAGCAGCGTTTGGGGATTGCCCGTGCCATATTGTGCAGACCGGAGTTAGTAATTCTTGACGAGCCTACAAATGGGTTAGACCCCGCAGGCATGAAACAAATCAGAGATTTATTCAGAATGTTACGTACAGAATATGGCATGACATTTATGATATCCAGTCATCTTCTGCCAGAAATCGAAAGTATTGCTGATACGGTAGGTGTTATCAATCATGGGAAAATGATGAAAGAAATTTCTATGAAAGAAATTGTGGAAACGAATACGGTGTATATTGAACTGGTTGTAGAAGATATGAATAAAGCATCCTATGTGTTGGCTGAGAAAATGAAGTTAAGCAATTTCAAAATCGTGGATAATTCTATAATACGCATTTATGAGCGGGGGACTACTACACAAAAGATTTCAAAAGAATTGATGATAAATGGTGTAGAGATTACTTCCATCAACCAACATACGCAAAACTTGGAGGATTATTTCTTGAAAATGACAGGGGAGGTAGGAAAATCATGTTAAAGTTAATCAAGCTTGAGTGGAAGAAAAATAATATAGGGAAGTGTATTAGGGGAGCAATTATTATGGCATTTTTGCTTGGCTTGTTCGTTTATGCCTTGGCATTTTGGGGAATTGCAAATGACCCAGATGGTACATTGGACGCAGTACCGGGGACAGATGTAATCTCTGCACCCATTGAATTGTTTACTAGTATGGCATTTCTGATTTATACCAGCGTAATGTTAGCATCCTTTATTGTAAGTGCATATAAAAACAAGACAATGAATCTGATGTTTTCTTATCCTATTAAGCGGCAGAAAATACTGGCATCCCAAATGATTGCGGTTTGGTCTTTTAATTTTATAGCACTTATTTTAACAAAACTGGCAATTTATTTATGTGTATTTATGGGAGCAAAATTTATGCATTCATCCTTTGCGATTGATTTTTCTATAGGAAGTCTGTCGTTCTATGTTCAATTGATATTAAAATCAGTAGTAATTGTAAGTATGAGCTTTATCGCTTTGTTTGTTGGGATGGCTTTGAAATCTTCAAAAGCAACTATTATTACTTCATTTTTGCTGATTTTTCTTACACAGGCGAATGTTGGTGACTTTACAATGGCGAATAATGCGGTATTCCCTGTTGTCTTAACAATTATTTCTTTTGGATGTGCCGTTCTGTCAATATATAACGTGGAAAGAAAAGATTTGATATAGCGAGGAGCGTTATTATAAGTGTAAAAAAATTAATAGAAAAAACTGCATTTCGCTTTATAATTGTTTTTTTCTATCTGTGGTTTTACGTTTATTAATAAATATTTATCGAAAAACAATAAAAATATATTGACTTTCAATCTGACTGGTAGTATTATCCTTACAGATGCATCATAAAGGAGGATATTATGAAAGACAGTTTAATCACAAGAGTAACAAATCATTTGCTTAATATTATGTTTTTTGGAGGTATAATTGTCACCTTGACGCTTCCCTTAAGCTTTAAGTTTTACGGAAAATACAATGATTTTTTTGAAAAGTATTATATGCAGCTTCTTGTTATATTTTTTATTTCAGGTGTTTTTGCGGTGCTTATTTTAAGGGAGCTTAGATGTATTTTTGCCACGGTGCTTAAGGATGACTGCTTTGTGGAGGAAAATGTAAAAAGTCTTAACCGTATGGGTTTATACAGCTTTGCAATTATGCTTGTATCGCTTATAAGATTACCCCTGTATTTTACGCCTGCCGTATTTATTATAGTGATTGTGTTTCTTGTAGCAGGACTTTTTTCAAAAGTGTTAGCCATAGTCTTTGCAAAGGCTGTGGAATATAAGCAGGAAAACGACTTTACAATATAGGGAGGCACAGGATATGGCGATTATTATTAATCTTGATGTTGTTATGGCACAGAGGAAAAAGGGCTTGTCTGAGCTTGCAAAAGAAGTTGACATAACTCTTGCCAATTTATCCATATTAAAAAATAACAAGGCAAAGGCTGTCAGGTTTTCGACCCTTGAGGCTATATGCAAGGCACTTGACTGTCAGCCTGGAGATATTATAACTTATGTACCTGACAATGAGGAGGGCGAAGAAAGTGGAAAATAAACCGAATATAGCCGTTGAGGATACAAATATTATTGAAACGGACACTGAAAAAATATCTGAAAATACAGTGAATAATGATGTTGATAAGACGTTTTATGAAATGGATGATGAGAAATCTGCCTTAAGATTTAAAGTGCTTGGATTACCTACAATTATATATTCGATTGTTTACGGTATATGTCTTTATAAAAATCTTACCGGTATAATGACGCCTGTATTTACAATTGCCACGGTTGTATATCTATGGTTTGTGCTTCCCGGACTTTCAGGTGATATGACATTAGGAAAAGAAAAACTGAATAAGCT
>JAAVIA010000055.1 GCA_014799405.1 Lachnospiraceae bacterium | reverse complement strand
TTGTTGTCAAATTCAAAATACACATACTGATTGGCAACATGGCTGTGTACGAGTTCAAGGGAGTGCTCCACAAGCCATAATAGAAAAGCAAAATATCTCAATATGCTTAGATAGCACAGTTTGTAAAAATACAAAATGAAAGAGGGCTTGTCATGGGGAAACAACTATGTGCCTTAAATCCTAAGTGCGACAACTCCCTTTAATTAAACTATGGGCAGGTTTACGTTAAAGTCATTTGGAAGCCTTGTTCCATATCTGTTATACACCATACAGTTATAAAGCCTTGTTGCCTTTGTATCAAGCTCCCACATACGTTTTGCCGCAATACTGTCAATATGGGAATACTTTAATAGACTGCTGTGAAAGTCCGCCTTTTTTGTAATTACCGGGATTTCACCGGCAGAAGCCATACATTTTAAAATCTCAGATGAAGCCTCTCTGAAAGCCAAAAGGTTGGCATAATAGCCATACTCCCCCGATGCAAAGGTATCACGGTCTTTTTCCGTATAATTTAAAAGAAGGTGGATAAGAACCCTGCTAATTCTTGATGAAGTGATTTCCTTTGATTTAAGGAAGCTGATTATCTCGTCATATGAGGAGGCAGGCTCAAGCTTTCCAAGCTTGTTCTGCATTTCTTTCGTAAGGTCACATATATTGTCGTTTGGCGTTTCCAAGAGAAGACACTGTTGAATAAAAGGAGCCAAATCATATGTAAAAACAGGGGCAGACACGCCGTGAAGCTTTTTCAATGTATCCAGAGTTACATCCGATATGTTCTCTGAAAGGTTATCGTACATATCATAATTAAAATCGGGCTGTTTGATTAGTTTTCTTATTGCGGTTGCAGAGCTGATTTCACCGGTTATGGTTTCATCGTGATAATTATTGGCCGTTCGTTTTATTAAAACAGGAGCTATTTTTGAATTTGTGGCTTTAAGCGCCCTTAGATATTCGATTGCCAAAATATTATTTGGAAGCGACATGACCTCGGTAATCGTGTCATCCTTGAGGTATTGCGCAAGCGCCCTTTGCCTTGCAGCCGGGTATGAAATGCCTTCAGAAAGAAGCTGCTTAAGTAATACCTTAAATTCTTCAGGCTCATTTCCCAAAATATCAGCAATATGGGTAAATAAAGTTATGTTAAACGTCTCGGCTCCGAATGCAATATAATCAATGCTACCCAATTTATTAAGGATTGAGACTGCACCCATTGCAAAATCACGTGCACTTCCCGTTGCATATGGAAAAGGAAGCTCAAGCACAGCGTCAATTCCGTTTTGGCATGCAATTTTTGCCCTTTTGTACTTGCTCCACATGGCAGCATGTCCACGCTGGAGAAAATTTCCACCCATGAGGGAAATTATATAATCAGGGTTCAGGTTTTCCCTGATTTCAGAAAACTGATAGCTGTGTCCGTTGTGAAACGGGTTGTACTCTGCAATAATGGCAACTGTTTTCATGCCGGGTCTCCTTACAAAAATATATTAATATGAACATAATCTAAATAATACAAATTGTCAACTAAAGAGTACAAAATGTCACTTTACATATAAACGGAATATGGGTTAAAATAATCGTGCATACAAATAATCCAAGACATGAGGGCAGTTTAGCGGCTGTGAAAGTAAATACAAAAAATCGAACATAAATTCGATAAATGTATTGACAAATTTAGTTTAGTGTATTATAGTATAAAACAAACGTATGTTCAAAACAGGAGGTATTATATGGCAAGCGAAGAAAAGATAAAGGCACTTGATGCTGCCTTAGCACAGATAGAGAAGCAATTTGGCAAGGGCTCGGTTATGAAGCTGGGCGACAAATCTGCCAATATGAATATAGAGGTTGTTCCTACCGGTTCTTTAAGTCTTGATTTGGCATTGGGACTGGGCGGTATGCCTAGGGGAAGGGTAGTTGAGATTTATGGACCTGAATCCAGCGGTAAGACTACTGTTGCACTACATGTCGTTGCAGAGATACAGAAGATGGGAGGCATAGCAGGCTTTATTGATGCGGAGCATGCACTTGATCCTGTGTATGCATCACATATAGGTGTGGATATAGATAACCTTTACATATCACAGCCTGATAACGGAGAGCAGGCTTTGGAGATAACTGAGACTATGGTTCGTTCCGGTGCGGTTGACGTTATTATAGTTGACTCTGTTGCAGCTCTTGTTCCTAAGGCTGAGATAGACGGCGAGATGGGAGATTCCCATGTGGGACTTCAGGCAAGGCTTATGTCACAGGCTTTAAGGAAGCTTACAGGTATTATAAGCAAATCAAATTGTGTAGTTATATTCATCAATCAGCTTCGTGAGAAGGTTGGAATTATGTTCGGTAATCCTGAGACAACTACAGGAGGACGTGCACTTAAGTTTTACTCCTCAGTTAGACTTGACGTTAGAAGAATCGAAACATTAAAGGTCGGCGGTGAGGTTGTAGGTAACAGAACAAGGGTAAAGGTTGTTAAGAATAAGGTTGCACCTCCATTCAAAGAAGCAGAATTTGATATTATGTTCGGCAAGGGCATTTCAAGAGAGGGTGATATTCTTGACCTTGCAGTTTTACATGATGTTGTGGCTAAATCGGGAGCATGGTATTCATATAATGGAGAGAAAATCGGTCAGGGACGTGAGAATACTAAGATTTATATGTCGGAGCATCCTGAGTTTATGGCTGAGGTTGAGGCTCTTGTAAGGGCAAAGTGCGGATTTGGCGGAGACAGTGATGACAGTGAAAAAGCCGGCAAAAAAAATAACGATAAAACAGGAGACGGTGAGCAGTAATTATGAGTAATTCAAAAGCAAAGTACAGTGCTTTTGATACAGCAGTTTATTATCTTACATACAAGGCTCGTACAGAAAAAGAGCTAAGGGATAAGCTGTCTGAAAAGGGGTATGGCTTAAATGATATTGATGCTGCCATAGGCAAACTTGCCGGTTATGGCTACATTGATGATGAGGGCTATGCCCTTTCCTATATCAGGAGCAAAAAAGGAAAAATGGGCTCAAGGCTTATAGCACTTAAGCTTTCACAAAAAGGAATATCAAGAGATATAATAGAGAGTAAGCTTGATATGGCAGATTTCGACGAATATTCTGACATTAAAAAAGTGCTTTCGACACGCTACGGTGATTTATCTGATTTATCTACAAGAAGAAAAGCGCAGGGTTATATGGCAAGACGTGGATATGCTTATGAGGATATAACAAATGCCATAAATTCACTTGTAAAAGAAGATGATTTTTTTTAGTTTTGTTATTTTTGCATAAAAAACAATATTATTTCTTGACACACCTATAAAAAAAGTATAATATTTAACTGTTGTACACTTGTACATTAAAAATTAAATAAGGAGGTGCTCCTGAGTATGCCATATGTAATCTTTGGAATAGCTCTGGTTGTTGCCGTGGTTGCCACTTGGTTTATTGCTGTTGCATATCGCAAGAATATTGCTGAAGCAAAAGTGGGTAAGGCTGAGGACAAGGCTAGAGAGATTATAGATGAGGCGCTGAAAAGTGCCGAGGCAAAAAAACGCGAGACGCTTCTTGAGGCTAAAGAGGAGGCTCTTAAGACGAAAAATGAAATCGATAAAGAGGTTAAGGATCGTCGTAATGAGCTTCAGCGCATGGAAAAGAGACTTCTTTCAAGGGAGGAAAATCTCGATCGTAAGAGTGAGGCTATAGAAAAGAAGGAAGCTGCTCTTAATAAGCGTGAAAATGAGCTTAATGCCATCAAAAGTGAGATTGCTGATTTGGAAGCAAAAAGAACTCAGGAACTGGAGAGAATCTCCGGACTTACCTCTGAACAAGCAAAGGAATACTTATTAAAGACTGTTGAAGACGAAGTTAAACACGAAACTGCAGTCATGATCAAAGAGTTAGAAACACGAGCAAAGGAAGAAGCAGACAAGAAGGCTAAGGATTATGTTGTTACTGCCATACAAAAATGTGCGGCAGACCATGTTTCTGAGACAACCATATCCTTGGTTCAGTTGCCGAATGATGAGATGAAGGGAAGAATCATAGGTAGAGAGGGTAGAAATATCAGAACCCTTGAAACTATGACAGGTGTTGATCTTATTATAGATGATACTCCGGAGGCAGTTATCCTATCAAGCTTTGATCCTGTAAGGAGAGAGGTTGCAAGGATAGCCCTTGAGAAGCTTATTATCGATGGAAGAATTCATCCGGCAAGGATTGAAGAAATGGTTGAGAAGGCTCAAAGAGAGGTCGAGACCATGATGAAAGAGGAAGGTGAGGCTGCCACTCTTGAGGTAGGAGTGCACGGTATTCATCCGGAATTGGTTCGTTTGTTAGGAAAGATGAAATTCAGGACAAGCTATGGGCAGAATGCTTTAAAACATTCTGTTGAGGTTGCCCAGCTTTCGGGGCTCCTTGCCGGCGAACTTGGACTTGATGTTCGTTTGGCTAAACGTGCAGGCTTGTTGCACGATATTGGAAAATCAATTGATCATGAAATGGAAGGTTCCCATGTATCCATTGGTGTTGACTTATGCAGAAAGTATAAGGAATCAGCAACTGTTATAAATGCAGTTGAATCTCACCATGGAGATGTTGAACCGCAAAGTTTAATAGCATGTATCGTTCAGGCGGCAGATACAATTTCGGCTGCAAGACCGGGAGCGAGACGTGAGACGTTGGAGACTTACACCACACGTCTTAAATCACTTGAAGATATTGCAAATGGATTTAAGGGTGTTGATAAGACTTTTGCTATTCAGGCAGGTAGAGAGATTCGTGTTATGGTAGTTCCAGAGCAGATAAGTGATGCCGATATGGTACTCTTGGCAAGAGATATTTCAAAGCAGATTGAAGATGAGCTTGAATATCCGGGTCAGATAAAGGTAAATCTTATCAGAGAATCGCGTGTTACGGATTATGCAAAGTAATTACAAGGAGTTGTCCACTAGGTTATTTTATTAAATGACTTGGTGTGGCAGCTCCTTTTTTATTGTATGGCTGTATTGTTTGTATATTAAAATTCTTTTTTTTGCCGCAGCATGGATTGATTTTTTAAGGTTCGTTCTCTGTGCAGACTACGAAATTCTTTTGGAGAAATCTGCGCAGTCTTTTTAAATACTTTATGGAAGGCTTCTGAAGACTGGTAGCCACATGACAGTGCTATACTTTCAATGGACAAATCAGTAACCCTAAGCATGTGTTCCGCACGTGTGAGCCTGAAATTTTGCAAATATTTAATAGGAGACAAGCCGGTATATTTTTTAAAGAGTGAGCTTAGGTAGCTGCGGTTAATACCCACATAATCAGCAATTTCCTCTATAGTGACAGGAAGGCTGTAATGATTTTGTATATAAGATACAGCATGATTGACATATGTATTACCCGAGGGTGGTTCAAGCTTGTCTGTCTGGGACTCGGCTATTACTGACAGAAAAAGATACAGCATGCCAAGAAGCCTATATGAGTCCGCACGGTTAGAATAGTTGTGATCAAGCATATCAAACACATATTTTTTCAATTTATCTCCCTGTGCAGACGAAAATATAGGAGTTTCCTGTGTCAGGCCTATGGAATGGAGATACTCACGTGCTTTTTTGCCAGAAAAACCAACCCATATATAGGTCCATGGATTATTCTGATCCGATATGTATGTAGTCTGATTGTCAGGTTCAATCAAAAAACCCTGTCCACTGTGTAAATGATAATGGACATTATTCACATAGAAGTCTCCCTGACCATCCAGAATAAAGTGAATAAGATAGAAGGATCTTACAGAAGGACCTGCCTTGTGCATTGGCTCCGTCACTGAATGACCAAATGCACTGATATATAAATCGCAGTCTGTAGTATGTTGAAATTCCATAAATATGCTTTTTTCCATTGGCAACTGTCCCCGCTTTCTTCTGTGTCTCGGTACATATGGCTTCGCTAATAGTTTATACATGTATAAACATATCACAAGTTATAATATTTGAGCAAGCTTTGACAGATATTTTATTAAAGGAAGTAACAAATTTCCATAATCTAACAAATGGACATTTTTTTATAACTCATAAACATTATATATGTTGTGTGTTTCATATAAAATATGAGTAGATTGAAATGGAATAAGAATTTGATAGGGAATCGGAAGCAAAGAAATACAATGATAGAGAAAGAGGAGCGGTAATATGAAGGGGTTAAATGAGATTATTAGTGATATTCAGCAGGGAGTATACGACAGCAAGCTTAAAAAGGTGTATGTGGATGAGACATTGGTTATGCCGCAACGGGCACGTTATGTGGGTGCGTTAAGGAAGTTTTGCGGTTTGTTTGGTGAAAAACAGGTGGAAGTATTCTCAGCGCCCGGCAGAAGCGAGGTGTGTGGAAATCACACGGACCACCAACATGGACATGTGCTTGCAACATCGATTAATTTAGATGCAATTGCTGTGGTTGCACCTACGAATGATATGGTTGTTCGTTTGGTTTCGGATGATTTACCGATGACTGTCATTGATCTTAATGACGTTCAAAAAAAGGAGAGTGAGACGGAGACGACGGATGCTCTGATACGAGGCGTTGCAGCTGGTCTTGTGGAACATGGCTATAAGGTAGGCGGCTTTGAGGCATTTGTAACCAGTGATGTGCTAATGGGAGCAGGTATGTCAAGCTCTGCGGCATTTGAAAGCCTCATCGGAACTATTTTGTCAGGACTTTACAATAATATGGAGGTTTCGGCTGTAGATATTGCCAAAATCGGACAGTATGCGGAAAACGTATACTTTGGAAAGCCATGTGGTTTGATGGACCAGATGGCATGCAGTGTGGGAGGACTTATTTATATCGATTTTAAGGATACAGAGAAGCCGGTAATAGAACAGGTTCCGTGTGATTTTGAGGCATATGAATATAGTCTGTGTATTGTAGATACAAAGGGCTCTCATGCAGACCTCACAGATGACTATGCTGCCATTCCAGTGGAAATGAAAGCGGTTGCCGGTTTTTTCGGCAAACAGTATCTGAGAGAGATGGATGAGAGTGTTTTTTTTGCAAATCTTGCAAATCTTAGAGAGAAAGTTAGCGACAGGTCCGTGCTTCGTGCCCTTCACTTTTATACGGAGCAGACAAGAGTGAGAGAGGGCGTAAATGCTTTGAAACAAAATGATTTTGCATGCTTTTTGGATGTGATTAAGAGAAGCGGGGACTCCTCGTCAAAGCTGTTACAAAACATATATAGTGGAAAGGATGTAGCATGCCAGAATGTCACGATTGCACTTGCTGTAACAGAGTATGTATTGAAGGACAATGGTGTCTGCCGGGTTCATGGAGGCGGATTTGCGGGAACTATTCAGGCATTTGTGAAAAACGACGTGGCAGAAGAATATAAAAGTTCGATTGAAGCTGTATTCGGTGCGGGAGCATGTCACATATTGAAAGTACGCCCATATGGTGGGATTAAGCTTATATAAGAAGAAGGAGGGGAAAATATTATGATTGAAGAAAGTATAAAACAGCTTATTGAGTATGGAGTTGCAAAAAATTTGATTACACCTGAGGATAGAATTTATACAACGAATATTTTGATTGATATGCTGGCTCTTGATACCTATGAGGAGCCGGGGGATGTTCCTGCTGTTGAGACACCGCAGGAGCTTGAGCAGGTGTTGAAAACACTTCTTGATTATGCGGTGGAAAAGGGATTGATTGAGACGGATTCAGTTGTTCTTAGGGATTTGTTTGATACGAAGCTGATGAACGTGCTGGTACCAAAGCCGAGTCAGGTAATACAGACATTTTGGGACAAGTACCGGGAATCTCCGAAAGCTGCAACGGATTATTACTATTCCCTCAGCAAGGCAACGGATTATATAAGAACCTACAGGATAGAAAAGGATATGAAGTGGGTCACGCCTACGGAATATGGACCACTTGACATCACAATTAATCTCTCAAAGCCGGAAAAGGACCCTAAAATGATTGCCTTGGCAGGAAGTGTGAAATCATCTTCTTATCCAAAATGTCTGCTGTGCATGGAAAATGAGGGCTATGCAGGAAGAATCAATCATCCGGCAAGGCAAAATCACAGAATTATTCCGATTGAGATAAATGGAAGCCGCTGGGGATTTCAGTATTCCCCATATGTTTATTATAATGAGCACTGTATTGTATTTAATGGTGAGCATGTGCCGATGCAGATTAACAGAGATACATTTGCAAAGCTGTTTGATTTTATTAAGCTGTTCCCACATTATTTTGTCGGCTCCAATGCTGATTTGCCGATTGTAGGCGGTTCTATTTTGAGCCATGACCATTTTCAGGGAGGAAATTATGAATTTGCAATGGCAAAGGCTCCGATAGAAAAGGAAGTTTGTTTCCATGGTTATGAGGATGTTCATGCAGGTATTGTAAAATGGCCAATGTCAGTTATTCGACTGAACGGAGAGGATAGTGACAGGCTCATTGAGCTTTCTGACAGCATTCTTCACGCATGGAGAGCTTATACGGATGAAGCTGCCTATATATATGCTGAAACGGATGGAGAAAAACATAATACAATTACGCCAATTGCGAGAATGCGGGATAATCGTTATGAGATTGATTTAGTGCTCCGCAATAATATTACGACGAAAGAACATCCGATGGGATTGTATCATCCATGGGAGGAATATCATCACATTAAAAAGGAAAACATAGGTCTTATTGAGGTGATGGGTTTGGCGGTGCTTCCTGCCAGACTGAAAGGGGACATTGAGGAGATAAAAAATGCCCTGCTTGAAAAAAAGGATTTGCATAATATGCCTAATATTGAGAAACACGCAAATTGGGTTACCAGTTTTATAGATAAGTATGATACAATAGATGCAGAAAATGTTGAACAGATATTGCAGGATGAGATTGGCAAAGTGTTTAAGAGTATTTTGGAGTGTGCCGGTGTTTATAAACAGGATGAGGCAGGTCAGGCGGCATTTTTGCGCTTTATTGAACATGTAAATAAAGTTATGTAATACAATGTTATAATGATTAAAAATTGTAAAATCAGGAGGATGAATATGAGAATATTAGTAACCGGAGGTGCTGGATATATCGGAAGCCATACCTGTGTGGAGCTTCTTGAGAACGGATATGAGGTAGTTGTAGTTGATAATCTTTATAATGCAAGTGAAAAATCACTAGACAGAATACGCCAGATAACAGGGAAGGAGCTTACTTTTTATCAGGCAGATATTCAGGATGCGTCAGCAATGCATGGTATTTTTGATAAGGAAGCGGTTGACTGTGTAATCCATTTTGCGGGGCTTAAGGCAGTTGGGGAATCTGTGGCAAAACCATTGGAATATTATCAGAACAATATCGCAGGAACTCTTGTGCTCTGTGATGAAATGCGGAAGCATGGTGTCAAAAATATTATTTTTTCTTCATCGGCGACTGTATATGGTGATCCTGCCTTTATTCCGATTACAGAGGAATGTCCGAAAGGAACACCAACCAATCCATATGGTTGGACAAAACATATGATAGAACAGATTTTGACAGATTTTCATACAGCAGATTCAGAGTGGAATGTGATTTTGCTCCGTTATTTTAACCCGATAGGTGCACATAAGAGCGGATTGATTGGAGAGGATCCGAAAGGAATTCCAAACAATTTGCTTCCGTATGTGTCACAGGTTGCCATAGGAAAGCTTTCCTGCTTAGGCGTATTTGGTAATGACTATGATACACATGATGGAACGGGTGTCCGTGATTATATCCATGTGGTAGACCTTGCACGTGGGCATGTGAAGGCTATTGACAAGCTTAAGGAAAATCCGGGAGTAAAGATTTATAATTTGGGAACCGGAAAGGGATACAGTGTGCTGGATGTTGTAAAAGCGTTCGAGAAGGCATGTGGACATGAAATAGCTTATGAGATTAAACCGAGAAGAGCAGGCGACATTGCAACCTGTTACTCGGATGCGACGCTTGCGAAGAAAGAACTGGGCTGGACAGCAGAATACGGAATTGACGAGATGTGTTCGGATTCGTGGAGATGGCAGAGTATGAATCCGAATGGCTATGACGACTAGGAGAAAATAGGGGGATAATATGATAACCATCAAGGAGCTTGCAGGTATACTGAATGTCAGTCCTACCACCATATCAAATGTGGTAAATGGGCATACCGAAAAAATGTCGGAGGAGACAAGACGGAAGATTGAAAATGCAATGATTCAGTATAATTTCAGAAGAAGCTACCGTTCCAATGAATTGGGGGAACTGAAGCTGATATCAGTGGATTTTAATTTAAGGTTTCGAAAGCGGATTTTTATGGACCCATTCTGTGCGGAGCTGCTTGATGCAATTTGTGTGAAGCTTCAGGAACACGGAAGATATCCCGTATGCGGAAGCCTGAAAGACACTGAGGAGACATACAAGAAGCTTCAGGCAAGAAATATCGAAGGAGGAATTGTTGTAGGCTTTAAGCCATGGGAATGTGAAGCATTCTCGCAGAAGGTGGGCAAGCCTGTGGTTTTTGTTGATTGCGGTGTTGGTCATTACGACAATGTAGGTATTGACGATTACGAGGGAGGAAAAAAGATAACAGAGTTCATGATTAAGCAGGGACACAGGCGGATTGCTTTTTTCTGTGACAGGAAAATTCCCGTGTCAAGTACCTTGGAACGTTTTCAGGGTTATTGTGATGTACTGACAAAATATGGAATTTCATATAGCAATGAAGATTATCTGTATCTCCCGGATGATAAAAACCTGATGCGGGAGACATTAAGGGATTTTGCGGTCAGGGCAAAGCAACAGGGCTACACAGCGGTTTTTGTCGTTTCGGATTATCTTGCCAATGAAGCAGTTCGTATATTTGAGTCAGTGGGACTTCGGGTGCCTGATGATATATCTGTAGCAGGCTTTGATGATAATCTATATGCCAAGCTGAGCAGACCAATGCTCACGACGATAAGGCAGCCGGTTGTAGAGAAGGGGGAACAGGCGGTTTCATTGTTGATGCAAAGGATATACGGTGAGGAGGTTACCGTCAATTCGTTCCGGCTTCCTGTGGAGCTGATTGTCAGAGATAGCGTAAAAAACATAACGCTTTCTCATACATAACATAAATTTATAACTGAAAATTAAGAGAATTTCAAAACAAAACCGTCTCGGAAAGTAAAATTATTTTATCTGAGGCGGTTTTGTTATTGTTTTTTAAGTATATATAAAACAAAGAGAAGAATTTTTTAATAAAATTGTGAAAAAATAACAAAAATATATTGGGAATTTGTGGGGAAACTATAAGTTTTTATGCATTTTGTTGGTGTTGTGCATAACATGTTGAAAAACAAAAAATAACAAAATAACATATTTATATGTGGAAACACTTTGAATATATAATATTAAAGAAAGAGGGAGGTAAAAGATGAAAAACAAAAAGTGTGCACTTTTTGCTACAACTGTAATGGTCATTTCTCTTCTTGCCGGTGGATGCAGCACGAGTAAAGTCAATGATGGGAAAGTCAGAATTGAACTGGTACAGTATAAGCAGGAGGCAGTAGATGTATTTGAGGAGCTTGAGGACAAATTCAATGCCACACATGATGATATTGAGTTAGTGATTGACTCTCCTAATGAGGCAGCGACAATTTTAAAGACAAGGTTTATCAGAGAAGATAATCCTGACATTATCGGAATCGGTGGCGATATTGATTACGCTAATTTCCTGGATGCCGATATGTTAATGGATATATCGGACTTTGATGGACTTTCTGACATCAAGGAGAATTATCTGAGTATCAACAAGGATTTAGAGTATATTCCGCATGAGGGTGTATATGGGGTGCCATACATGGCAAATGCGGCAGGAGTACTCTATAATCGGGATATGTTTGAAGAACACGGATGGGAGATTCCGGAGACGTGGGAGGAATTTACCGCACTGTGTGATACCATTGAACAGGCAGGCATTCAGCCACTTTACTTTGGTTATAAGGATACATGGACCTGTCTTGCACCTTGGAATGCAATTGCAGTAAATTTGTGTCCATCTGATTTAGCATATCAAGTAAACAGCGGAAATACAAAGTTTTCGGAGCATTATGCAGAGGTAGCATCAAAGCAGCGTGAGCTTCTTAATTGGGCACAGCCGAATCCGGTCGCTTATAGCTACAATGATGCCTGTACCGCTTTTGCGAGAGGGGAATCAGCAATGTATGTCATAGGAAGCTATGCGATTCCGCAGATTAAGTCTGTAAACCCGGATATTAATATTGACGCTTTTGTATTCCCTGCTAACGATGATGCGTCAAAGAATGTATTAAATTCCGGTAATGATTTGATGTTCTGTATCATGGATGACTGCGAACATAAGGAGGAGGCATATGAGGTTTTGCGTTTCCTGCTTGAGGATGAAAATGTTGAGCTATATCTGCAGGCACAGAGTGCAGTGCCTTGTAAGAAGGGTGATTTTGAGCTTGCACCGGAACTTAACGGTATGCGGGAGTATATTGACAAAGGCATTGTGGCAGATTTTCAGGACCACCATTATCCGAGTGAGATGGCAGTTGATGCTATGATTCAGACTTACCTTTTGGATAACAAAGATAATGCATTGGATACATTCATGGCAAGATTTGACACAGAGTGGGTGCGTTACAATAAGGATATTATAGCAAAGGTAGAGAAATATAAGGAGAAGGGGGAGTAGAAGATGGGAAATGATGAAGCAAAGAAAGAGAAGACGGAAAAAAAGGTGAAAACCTGGAGTAAAAATGATAAAATCTTTCTTGGAATATTGATACCTGTATTAATTTTGTTCTTCTGTTTCAATACGCTTCCCCTGATTAAAGGCTTCTATTATGGTCTTACCAATTTCAGGGGCTACGGAAATTATGACTTTGTAGGTTTGCGTAACTTTAAGGATTTGTTCTCTGATGCGAGAGTAGGAAAGTCCTATTTATTTACTTTTAAATATGCATTGATTATGACGTTTTTAGTCAATTTCCTAAGTCTTGTTCTTGCTATGGGATTGAATAGGGAAATAAAAGGAAAAAATGCACTTAGAGGTATTTACTTCGTACCGAATATACTTGGCGGATTGGTAGTCGGCTATATATTCAGTTTTATATTTACTTATATTTTACCTGCTGTAGGAGAGGCAACCGGCATCGGATTTCTTCAGAACAGTTTTCTTGCAAGCACCAAAACAGCGTGGATTGCTATTGTCATTGTAGGTGCATGGCAGGGCATTGCGATGAATACGATTATTTATATATCCGGTCTTCAGACTGTGCCTGAGGAGGTATATGAGGCTTGTATGCTGGACGGAGCCAGTGGGTGGAAAAAGTTTTCCAAGATTACGCTTCCACTTATCATGCCTTTTGTAACAATCAACCTTGTACTCTGTATGAAAAATGCATTGATGGTGTTTGACCAGATTATGTCCTTGACGAAAGGTGGACCTTCACAGAGTACGGAGTCTATATCGTATTTGATTTACAATAATGGTATGAGTGGCGGACAGTTTGGCTTCCAAAGCGCAAATGCATTTGTATTCTTTGTTGTAATCGTTGTTATTTCATTCTTACAGATGAAATTCTTAGGTGGAAAGGAGGAGCAGTTATAATGGATAATAAGGAACGTGAAAATAACGAAATACAGGAAACTGTAGCAACCGAGAGCGTTGTACCAAAGGAGACTGAGAAAGCAGCTGAGAAAAAACCGCCTAAGATGAAAAAGACTGAGGGGGCTGTGGGTGGAAAAGCAGTAAATGTGATTATAAACATTTTATTGGTTATCGGCTGTCTTACAGTATTTTTTCCACTGTATATGACTGTGATTATTGCATTTAAGAAGCCGGCTGAAATGACAAATGATGTGGCAGGTGCACTTGCTTTTCCTGAAAAATGGAATTTGGATAACTTTGCAGAGGCAATGAGGGTGACTGATTTCTGGCATTCCTTAGGTAACAGTTTACTTTTAACAGGTGTGACAGTTGTTATCTGTATTTTGCTTCATTCCCTGGCAGGCTATGTTATCGGAAGAAAAATGGCGAGGCTTAAGACATTTAAAGCGGCATATTTTTATATCGTAAGTGGTATGTTTGTTCCGTTTGCAGTGCTTATGATGCCTCTTGTAAAGCAGACAGCTCAGATGGGAATTGCAAACCGGATTGGTGTTATTATTTTATATGTTGTATTCTTTATGCCGATGAACATGATGTTGTATACGGGGTATCTGAAAAATATTCCGATAGCTTTAGAGGAGGCTGCCTGTGTGGATGGAGCCACCGCATGGCAGACATATTGGAAAATTATTTTCCCAAATATGAAGCCTATGCATGCAACGGTTGCGGTCCTTACGGCTATGAGTACATGGAATGATGTTATGACACCGCTTGTCATTATGTCCGGAACTGACCAAAACACACTTCCATTGGCACAGCTTAATTTCCAGACACAGTTTGGAACAAATTACAATCTTGCATTTGCATCCTATTTGCTTGCTTTATTGCCAATATTGATATTCTACATTATATGCCAGAAGCAGATTATCAGTGGTGTAGTAAATGGAGCAGTTAAATAGTATAATAGCAGTATAGAAATGTAATTGTATTTTTAAAATTCGAAAACGGCAGCTTTAACAGATGTTCTTTGATGCTTAAGGCTGCCGTTTATCGGATTTTATGAGTAGAATGAAATAAAGGAATCAAGATATATAGAGGAATAAAACAGTATGAATTTAGAACAGAGTTATTTTGAGCTTTATGGTGACAATGATATAACAAGGTTCCGTTACGGACAGCTCATGGATATTATGGACCGTGCCAAAAGCCAGAGACCATCTGTGCTTAAGGAATATGATACGATGGGAAATGTATGGTATCATTCAGAGAAAATGGTGGGAATGATGTTGTATGTGGACAGGTTCAGCGATAATCTTGAAGGCTTTGAGAAGAAAATCGATTATCTGGCGGAGCTTGGTGTGACCTATGTCCATTTTATGCCGCTCTTGAAATCCAGAGAGGGAAACAACGACGGAGGCTATGCAGTGTCAGATTATCTTACGGTGGATGACAGGTTCGGAACTATGGAAATACTTACGAGAATTATTGACCTGATGAGAAAAAAGGGAATCCGCACCTGCATTGATTTTGTCTTAAATCATACGGCGAAGGAGCATATCTGGGCAAAAAAATGTCTTGAGGGCGATGAAGATTACCGTGATATGTATATTATGTTTGACGACGATACCATACCGAAGGAATATGAAAAAAATCTGACGCAGATATTTCCAGGGGTAGCACCCGGAAACTTCACATATTATCCTGAGTATGGGAAATATGTTATGACACGGTTTTATGAGTTTCAATGGGACTTGAATTACAGGAATCCGCAGGTATTTAATAAAATAGTTGAGGTATTGCTCACGCTTGCCAACAAAGGTGTTGATATATTCAGGCTTGATGCGATTCCGTACATGTGGAAAGAACTGGGGACAGTCTGTATGAATCATCCAAATGTACACAAGCTGGTTGCAATGATGTATGAGATTACAAGACGTGTATGTCCGAGTGTCGTATTTCTCGGTGAGGCGATTGTACAGCCCTTTGAGATTGTCAAATATTTTGGAAACGGGATGGATAAGGAATGTAATGTTATGTACAATGCGTCCTTTATGGTACTATTGTGGAATTCCCTTGCAACCCGTGATGTGCGTCTGATGGAACGCTCTCTGTCAAAAGACTATGGAATCCCTGCTGACGGTATATGGATTAACTATGTCCGTTGCCATGATGATATAGGATGGGGCTTTGAGACGGATATTCTGAACAGTCTGGGCTTTGACCCGGAGCAGCATAAACAGTTTATGATTCACTACATGGAAGGGCAGTTTCCGGGCAGCTTTTCTGTGGGAGAGCTATATGAATATAATCCGGTCACAGGAGATGCGAGAAATAGTGGTACGCTGGCATCTATGTGCGGATTGGAGCAGGCACAAAATGAAAAACACGGATATAAGCTTGAACTTGCGGTCAAACGTATATTGCTAGTACATGCAATGATTATTTCTTATACGGGAATTCCGCTGCTTTATAGTGGTGATGAAATCGGTCAACTGAATGATTGGAGCTACAAGGAGGTACCGGAGCATGCAAACGATTCCAGATGGCTTCACAGAGGAAAAATGAACTGGGAGCTTGCTGAGAACAGACATGACCTTAGTCTGGTGGAGGGGCAGATTTTCCTAAAACTGAAGCAGATGATTGAAATCAGAAAGTCATGTATATATTTTAGTTCAGACTATCGTGCAATTCCTGTAGAAACATGCAACTCTGCTGTATTCTGCTTCCATAAGGCAGATAAAATGCTGGTGCTTGCTAATTTTTCGGAGCATGAGCAGTGGGTTGACACAGCAAGCTTTGATTGGTTTGGATTACCGGGCGAGATGCATGACCTTATAACAGGAAGACAAATCAGGTCTTACCAGAATACGATTTTGCTTGGACCATATGAATTTCTATGGCTGGTATAGAGCTTGAAAGGAGAAAAACAATGGGAATTATCATTAAAGATAAGGTTTTTACAATTCATACGAAAAACAGTACCTATCAGCTCAAGGTGGACGATAAGGGAGTTCTTTTGCATACTTATTACGGAAGGCGAACAGACGAGACGGATTATTCGTATATGATAATGGCGGCTGACGTGGGATTTTCCGGAAACATTGCCGCTGCTGATAATGACCGCACATATTCTCTGGACTACTTTCCTCAGGAATACCCTGTTCTTGGAAGTGGTGATTACCGTGTCAACTGTCTGGAGATGGAGCTTGGACAGGGTGTTAAGGACTGCATGCTGTTTTATGATTCTCACAAAACATATTCAGGGAAATATTCCCTGCCGGGGCTGCCTGCATTGTTTGCTAGGGAAAATGATAACGTGGAAACACTGGAAATCGTCATGAAAGAGGATAGGGAGAATGTCTATGTCCATCTTCTCTATGGTGTGTTTTTTGAGGAGGATATCATAACACGGGCTGTTTTTATTGAAAATAAGAGTGGAAAGGAAATCCGTGTATCAAGGGTGATGTCATTTTGCGTGGATTTTGCACGTGGCGATTATGACCTGATTCATTTTCATGGCAGACATGCAAATGAGAGAAATTTGGAGAGAGTTCCGTTGTTTCATGGTATTTTTGAGCTGAGAAGTACGAGAGGTACCTCCAGTCATCAACATAATCCGTTTGTCATACTTGCAGATAAAAACACGAATGAAGAAATGGGAGAATGCTATGGTGCAGCGCTTGTTTACAGTGGAGGCTTTCATATGCAGACAGAAGTGGACCAGCTTGAGCATGCAAGGCTTGTCATGGGAATTGATGATTCAGAATTAGATTGGAGAATAGCTGACGGAGATATATTTACGGCACCTGAGGTAATGCTGGGATACAGTCCAAATGGGTTGAGTTGCCTGTCACACAACTATCATGACGCTGTGTTTCATCATCTGATACGCAGTGTATGGAAAGACAGACAGCGTCCGGTGCTTGTCAATAACTGGGAGGCAACCTATTTTGATTTTAATGCAGAAAAACTGCTTGCAATAGCGAAGCAGGGTGCGGAGCTTGGACTTGATATGCTGGTGCTTGATGATGGCTGGTTCGGAAAACGTGATAGTGATTACTCCGGTTTGGGCGATTGGTATGTAAATGAGAAAAAGCTTGGATGCACACTAAAGGAGCTTGTAGATAAGATAAATAATATGGGGCTTTCCTTTGGTATATGGGTGGAACCGGAAATGATATCTGAGGATAGTGATTTGTACAGGGCTCATCCTGATTGGGCATTTGTCGTGCCAAACAGAGAACCCATCAGAGGAAGGGCTCAGCTTGTATTGGATATGACAAGGGAGGATGTAGTTTCATATATTGAGGAACGGCTGTTTGCACTTTTAGACTCCGCAAATATCCAATATATTAAATGGGATATGAACCGTTCTCTGGCTGCCGTTTACAGTGCAGGACTGGGGAAGGAACATCAGGGGGAAGTGCGTCACCGTTTTGTGCTTGGTCTGTACCGTATACTGGAGGATTTGCATACAAAATATCCGGAGCTTTTGATTGAGGGCTGCAGTGGAGGCGGAGGCCGCTTTGATATGGGAATGCTGTATTATACACCACAGATATGGTGTAGTGATAATACAGACGCCATAGAGCGTTTGCGGATACAGTATGGTACGTCCTTTGCATATCCGATGTCATCTGTATCAGCCCATGTTTCTGTATGTCCAAATCATCAGAATGGACGGGTGACACCGTTTAAGACCAGAGGAATCTGTGCTATGCAGGGTACCTTTGGATATGAACTGGATTTGAGCCGGATGTGTGATGAGGATAAGATGCTTGCCAAAGAGCAGGTCAAAACCTTTAAGCAGCACTATCGATTGTTCCAGTTTGGGGATTATTATAGAATTGCCTCTCCGTTTGAGAATTCTGATTTTACCGCATGGGAATATGTGGCTAAAGATGGACGGGAGGCATATGTTGCAGTCGTGTTTACTGATGTACATGGGAATCCTCTGCCGAAGACGGTACGCTTGAAAGGGTTAGTAGCGGATGCTGTGTATAAAATCTGCAGAGACGGACATGTTCTCGAATCACGTACGGGAGCGGCTTTGATGAATGCGGGGCTTTTACTTCCGATACCGGAGACAAGTTATGATTCGACAGCATTTTATGTTAGTATGGAGGGATAATATGGAGAAACGATATGATGTGGTTGCACTTGGAGAACTGCTGATTGATTTTACCGAAAATGGTGTTAGCGGGCAGGGAAATCCGCTTTTGGAGGCAAATCCGGGTGGAGCGCCATGTAATGTGCTTGCCATGCTTGCCAGACTTTCCCATTCTGTTGCATTCGTAGGAAAGGTAGGCCGTGATATGTTCGGCAATCAGCTGAAAGGTGCATTGGAGGAGGTCGGAATTGATACCAAAGGACTTTTGACAGATGCTGATATTCATACAACACTGGCGTTTGTTCATACTATGCCTGATGGTGACAGGAACTTTTCGTTTTACAGACATCCGGGCGCGGATATGATGCTTGATGTGACAGAGGTGGAGAAGTGCAGGGAAATGATAGAGGGAAGCAGGATTTTTCATTTCGGCTCTCTGTCCATGACGCATGACGGATGCAGACAGGCAACACAGCGTGCCATAGCACTCGCTGAGGAAGCAGGGGCAATCCGTTCCTTTGATCCTAATTTGCGTGAACCTCTGTGGAGTAGTTTGGAGGAGGCAAAGAAGCAGATTGAGTTTGGACTTGCACATTGCGATGTACTGAAAATATCTGATAATGAGATACAGTGGCTGACGGGTGAGGAGGACTATGTCAAAGGTGTTGCATGCATCAGGGAACGCTTTGACATACCGCTTATTTTAGTATCCCTTGGCAAGGAAGGCAGCCTTGCCTTTAGTAAGAGCCATAGTATAAAGGTTCTTCCGTTTATTCAACCTAATACTATTGAGACTACAGGTGCAGGCGATACCTTTTGTGCACTTGTACTGCATTATGTGTTGGAACATGGACTTCAGGACTACAGTGAGGAGGAGCTTGCCCGTATGCTCACCTTTGCCAATGCGGGGGCTTCAGTGATAACCACGAGGAAGGGCGCACTCAGGGTAATGCCGTCAAGGGACGAGATAGAGGCTCTTATTATGAATTCGTCATCTTCTTAGAGGAGTAACACCTTGGATATTTTCGGTTTTTATTGAAATAATCGAATATATATTTTATAGTATATAAGACTTAGGATATAATGTACTATAATTATGGAGGAAATAATGGTAGAATTTAAAAGAGAAAAAATGGAATTGGTCTGCGAGGCCAAGGTTGTAGAGCTCTATAAGGATTATCTTACAACTCCCGGTGGTGATACTGTCTGCTATGATTATATAAAGCATAAGAGAGGCGGTGGAGCAGGCGTTCTCCTTGTGGATGAAGAGGAAAATACGTATTTGGTTAAGCAATACAGAAATTCCATAGACGCTGTTGATATGGAGATACCTGCCGGAGGTTATTCATACATCGGAGAAAAAGGGATAACGTGTGCCATGCGTGAAGCAGAGGAAGAAACCGGTTTTATACCGCAAAAAATGCATCATGTGGCCAATATGGTTTCGTCTATCGGAACTTTTGATGAAAGGACGGATGTATATATTGGTACAGAGCTAAGCAAAGGAAATGTAAAGCTTGACCCGGATGAATATATCGAAGTCGTGAAGCTTTCCGTGGACTCTGCAATTGAACTCATATATAAAGGAGAAATAGTGGACAGCAAGACGATTGCTGCGTTATTTGCCTATAAACAGATGCGAAATAGTGGAATAATTAACAAAATATAATCATAAAAAATAGAGAGTATTTTTACTCTCTATTTTTGTTTGGGAGGCGGTGGAAACGAGTAGTTATATGTATAGGGGTGGAAGAAGAGTAATACTTCTTGTCACAATATTTTTATCAAGCTTTTTGATAAATCTTTTTATAAGGAGGGGATTGGACTTTGAATATCTTACACTGTCAGCTTATGATATGCGAGATGTGCTTTCCTCAAGGATGGCGCCGTCTATCATCTATATTATATTTAAGCGGGGAAAACAGCTTGCCATTATATGGATGCTGATGAAGGTGCTTAAGACGGAATACGTTTATAATACCTTGCTTGCATTAATGAGTGGGATGTTTGGAATTATGGCAACTGTCCAAAGCTATTATCTGGGTATGAACGGCATGCTGATTCTTCTCATTTTTTTACTGCCGCATTACATAGTTTATGTTTTAATTATAAAATTGCTGTATGACTATTATGGAGGAGTCGGATATGAAAAAACAAAAATTTTGATACTTTTTGCTATATTATTTTCAATTGGAGTCATGTGTGAAGGATTTTTTTCGAGATTTTTTTTATTTAAATACTATCAATATATGGTACTTGGATAATTTAAAATCGTCTATATTGTATTATGTGTCGAAAATGGCTTAAAATCGTCATTTTTCGCCGAAAAATGTGTTTGATTTTATGTAAATTAATCATTATAATGTTCTTATGCGTTAGCACTAAGAGGGGTTACTTATGAGAGAATATGTAGATGATTACATTGATTATTTAAATAAAGTAAAACATTCCAGTAATAACACAATGGCTTCCTACAAAAGAGATTTGCTCAAACTTTGTGTTTACCTTGAGGATAAGGATACTGTCTCTATAACGGCAATAGGACCTACAGAGCTTTCTTCATATATACTATCGCTTGAAAAGCAGGGGATGTCATCGGCTACCATATCAAGAAACATTGCAAGTGTAAAATCATTTTTTATGTATCTGCTGAAAAAAAATGTTATAGCTTCAGATCCTACAGAGCAGATTAAGCCGCCCAAGATAGAAAAGAAGATACCGGAGGTTCTTAATATTGAGGAGATAAATTTACTGCTTGAGCAACCGTCAAAGCAGACGCCGAAGGAGATAAGGGATAAGGCTATGCTTGAGCTTTTATATGCCACAGGCATGAGAGTATCAGAGCTTATTTCAATCAAGCTTGAGGATGTAAATTTATCCATGAGTTATATTCTATGTAAGGATTCAAGTAAGGAACGTGTTATACCTATAGAAAATGCAGCGAGATCTGCTCTCGAAAATTATATAAATAATGCAAGGGAAAGTATGTGCGAGGGAAGCGAGTATCTGTTTACTAATTTGAAGGGCGCACAGATGACGAGACAGGGATTTTGGAAGCTTATAAAATCCTATGCAAAGAAAGCGGGAATTGACAAGGAGATTACACCGCATATGATAAGGCATTCATTTGCTTCACATCTTGTAAATAACGGAGCTGATTTAAAGGCCGTGCAGGAAATGTTAGGACACTCGGACATTTCAACAACACAGATATATTTAAGAAGCAGAAGAAGTAAAATAAAAGAGGAATACGATAAGGCACATCCTAGGGCGAGGATGAATATTAATACATAAAATAGCGGGTCTGTTGCACTAAGGATTTACCTGCGTGTGACGGTCCCTTATTTTTTTGACTGAAAATGTTGTCAAATCCTAGTGTCGCAACTTGCGTCCTCTTTGGTCTTGTTACTAATATTTTCCAAAGCTATAATGGCAGTGAAAACAAAATGAAAAGAGGGAAAATGTTATGAGAATAAAGGTGCTTGTTATCAAGCATGATTTAAGAAGTGCTAATGAATTAAGGGTCATGCTTGAGACAAAGAAAGACTTTTATGTTTGCGGCTGTTTCACGGATGGACAGGAAGGAATGGACGGAATTTTAAAATATAATCCTGATATTGTAATTATCGATTTATTGCTGCCTAATTTAGATGGTATTGCCATAATGGATGAGATAGATAAAAGGGAGGATTGTCCGTTTAAGTTTCTTGTAAAAGCAAATATGAGCCAAATAAAATTTTTGGAAAAAATATACAAGGGAAAATTAAATAATATATACATAAACATAATTGACGAAGCGGCAGATGGTATTGATTTGTTTCAGGAAATAATAAATACGTCCAAATCAAAACAAAAAGGCATTCACATATGTGAGAGCTCAGATGAAATTTACGAGAGTAATTTGGAGCGGAAGGTTACCGAGATAATACATGAGATAGGTGTTCCTGCACATATAAAGGGCTATCAGTATTTAAGAAGCTCAATTATCATGGCGGTACGTGACATGGATGTTTTGAATTCCATAACAAAGCAGTTGTATCCCTCGATTGCTAAGGAGTATGGGACAACCTCATCAAGAGTTGAAAGGGCAATAAGACATGCAATTGAGGTTGCATGGGGGCGGGGAAAAACAGATACAATTTATGAATTGTTTGGTTATACAATGAATCAGGGTAAATTAAAACCTACAAATTCGGAGTTTATAGCGCTTATTGCCGATAAGATAAGACTTGACAGTAAAATGAAAAGCGCCTAGGTCACAATATGTCGAATTATTATTGGCAAAATAAGCAAATTCGACCTTGACAATGAAAAAATGAAATTATATTATCTCCATATGGTTATATGATTGATATGGAGAATAGCTAAAGGGGAGATTGTTATGACTGAACAAAAAGTTCGGGTTGTAATTGCAGACGCAGGCTATGAAATCCTATCAAAGCAATTACAGGTTCAAAGCGAAGATACTATTGATATTGTAAGTACAACAGATGATGGGGCAGCTGTTTATGACATTGTTTCGGAATGCAGACCGGATGTTCTTCTGATTGATGTATTTATTGCAAATGTTGACGGGCTTGAGGTTGTTGAGCAGCTACGTGCAAATGAAGAATTTTCAGGGACAAGCATTATTTTTATTACTAACGTGGGTTCACCACGTATAATAAGCATGGCATTTAATCTTGGAGCGGATTATTACATTATGAAGCCGTGTAACCCTGAAATATTGACAAAGAGAATTATACAGATTGCAGGCTTATCAAAGGATGAGGAGCTTGTGGAGATTGATGCGAGGGCAAATGTGAGTCGGCAGGCATCTTCCATTGAAAATGATGTTACGGAGATTATACGTGAGATTGGAATACCTGCACATATAAAGGGCTATCAGTATATTCGGGAAGGAATTATCATGGCAATAAATGATATGAATATGCTGAATTTTATTACAAAGCTTTTATATCCGAGTATAGCGAAAAAATACAAGACAACATCAAGCAGTGTTGAGCGGGCTATACGACATGCAATTGAGGTGGCATGGAGCAGGGGAAAAATAGAAGTGATTGAGGAAATGTTTGGATATACAGTAAGTGCCGGAAAAGGCAAACCGACGAATTCTGAATTTATAGCGTTGATTGCAGATAAGCTTAGAATTGAATATAAAATGCACGCATAAGGTGACGATTGAATACAATTTATGTATATTTTTTTAAAAATATATGTTGACGAGTAAGAAATATCTAAAGTAATATAGTATATGATTTATTCTATTATTTTGGAAGGAGATACAAAAGTGGCAACGCAAGGGACAAATGATATTGGTTCCGGAAAAAACAAACCAAAAAGGGATTATACAAAACCAGGTGCTGCAAATGGACCGAAATATCAAAAAAAAGGTGAAAAGGGTGGCGGATATGGCAATAAAAGCTATACCCCAAGATATTCACCAAAGGATAAGGATGATGATGAGGAGGAAAACGGAAGAAGAAGCAGACCATCCCGTCCAAAGGATAATAAATCGTCAGTGTCAATACCTGATAAAAATAAAACAATGCTTCGCCTAGAGAAGGAACAAAAATCCATTAAAAAGAAGCAGAACAAAAAGCGAGAAAGCAGCAGACCGCAGCCTAAGGTAAAGAGGGCAAATAATGTTAATTATACACGCTCATATGCCAATGGCGATTATGATGATTATTTTGATGTGTAGGCAATTTTCTTGCAAAACAAAAAAGACCGATTGTTTTCGGTCTTTTTTGTTTTTAATCAATTGCAAAGCTTCCGGATTCGTCATTATTGAAAACATAGTAAACTGCATTTTCTTCAGGTTTTACATATAAATCTAAAGATTTTAAATCAGACACTTTCTTGCCGCTTTTTGTCCATATTGCTTTGGCTGTCTTGATAAGTGCTGCTTCTTCTACCTGTTTTCCGTAATATTCTACGAAAAATGCTGATTTCATAAAAACACCCCCTTATGTATATTTTCCAAATAAAAAGCAAACTTGTATTTTAATACATTCCCTATGATATAACATTACAATAAAAAAATCAATAATAAGCTTTTGTCGAAATGAATGCAAAAATCTTGTTAATTAAATTTGTATGTGGTATTATTACAGTAATTGTGTAACAAATTTAAAATATAAAATTACTGTAAATATGAGGAGTGCGGAATGGACGAAAATTATCTTGACAATTTATTAGGTGAGTTATCAGGGAATAACGGACAACAAAACAGCTTTGATAAAAGTATGTCAGAAGACGCCGGCATTGATATAGATTTTTCTGATGTGGAGGATATCTCATTGGATGAATTGGATGCACTTGATGATATAGATTTATCGTCATTGGAATTAGATGACATAGATTTTGACGACATTGATGTTACTAAGCTCAGCAGTGAAAAACCTGCTGTCGGTAATAACTCAAATGACGGTGATTTTGATATGGAAGCACTCATTGCCGAGACGGCGGAGACACAGGAAGCTCCTGATTCTTCCAATGAGGCGGATATCTTCATGGAGAGCGAAGCAGAGGCACGGGAGCTTCAATTTGAAAATATGTCTGAGCCGGAGCCTGAACCTGAGCCAATGCCGGAACAAGCCCTTTCCTTTGACGAGGAGGTGTTTAGTGAGGCAGAAACGGAACAGCGTATGGACGAAGAAATGTTTGGGATGTCCATGGATGAGATGGGTGCAGATATGGATGTGCCTGCTGATGTGGAAAATATGAATCTTGATGATTTGTTTTCTGCTCTTGGCATTGATGACGATAATTCATCAGATGAAGATGATTATACTACCAATCAGGATCAACTTGACAGCATGATTGATGGTGCTACGGAATTGGATTTTGAGCACGGTGATATTGATGATATAAATGAAATTGGAGAAAAGGGTGCAAAGAAATCAAAGGGGAAAAGAGAAAACGGAGGAAAGAAATCACTTTCTGTAATTTTATTTGGAGAGCCTGACGAAGATGATGAGGAGGAGGAACGCCGTCTTCAGGCAAAGAAGGCTGAAAAAGAAGAAAAGAAATCTGAAAAAGATGTTATTAAGGCTGAGAAGAAGGCTAAGAGTAGCGAGAAAAAAGCCTTAAAGAAAAAACAGGGTCAGGACAAGAAAAAAGAAAAGGAAAAAAAGAAAAAAGAGAGGCTTGCAGAGTTAAATGCGGAGCTTGAAGCGGAAAAGGATGAAAAGAAGCTTTCAACTCCTGCTGTTGCCATAGTTTTTGTAATTTTTATTGCACTTGGTGTTTTGGTTGTGATTGGCTCAAATAAATTTAACTATTCTCAGGTTATAAAGAAGGCTACTGATTATTTTGATAGACAGAGGTACAGACTGGCATATGATGAGGTATCGGGAGTTGACGTAAAAGAAGATGACCAGGTACTTAAGGACAGGATATATACTGTGATGTATGTTGAGAGGCTGTACGAATCATATGAAAATAATTTATCGCTTAACCGTCCTGATAAGGCCCTTGATGCGTTGCTTAGGGGCTTGGAAAAGCATGATGTCCACTATGCTGAAGCGGTAGAGCTTGGAATAGCTGGGGATATAGACGGCTGTAAGGCTAAAATTGTAACGGCACTTTGGGATACCTATGGTATTTCAGAGGAGGAGGCGTATGACATTATTGCCTTGAAGGGACAGGAATACTCAACAAGGCTTATGGAGATTTCTTCCGGTATAGTTATTGAATAATCAAACTGCGATTGAATGGAGAAAAGTATGGTAGCTATTATAGATTATGACGCTGGCAATATAAAAAGCGTGGAAAAGGCAGTTGGCTTTTTGGGAGAAGAAGCGGTAGTTACAAGAGACAGGGATGTTATATTAGGCAGTGATAAGGTCATACTTCCCGGTGTGGGAAGCTTTGGAGATGCCATGAATAAGCTGGGTGGCTATGACCTTGTAAATGTTATTTATGACGTGTGTGACTCGGGAAAGCCTTTTTTGGGAATATGCCTAGGACTTCAGCTTTTATATAAAAGCAGTGAGGAAAGCAGCGGTGTCTCGGGACTTGGAATACTGGATGGAGAAATTCTCCGGCTACCTGATCGGGGACTTAAAGTTCCGCAGATTGGCTGGAACTGCCTTGATATAACTGAGGGAGCAAAACTTTTTAAGGGACTTCCAAATAATCCCTATGTATATTTTGTCCATTCATATTACCTGAAGGCCCAAAAGGCTTCTGAGGTTGCCGCAAGAACAAATTATGCTGTGGAAATACATGCATCGGTTGAAAAAGAAAATATTTTTGCATGCCAGTTTCATCCGGAAAAAAGCGGTGAGGTTGGACTATCCATTTTGAAAAATTTTTTGAGCTTGTAACAGATGTATAGTAATTTTTCAATTTTTTGGTTTGAGGAGATTAATACATGCATACAAAAAGAATTATACCATGTCTTGATGTAAAAAACGGAAGGGTTGTTAAAGGTATAAATTTTGTTAATCTTAAGGATGCGGGTGATCCGGTAAGCGTTGGAGCTGCATATGACAAAGCAGGTGCAGATGAACTTGTTTTTTTGGATATAACGGCATCCTCCGATGCAAGAAATATAGTTGTTGACATGGTAAGAAGGGTTGCTGAGACGGTTTTTATTCCATTTACGGTGGGAGGAGGAATAAGGACTGTGGAGGATTTCAGGGCGATACTCAGAGAGGGCGCCGACAAGATTTCGGTTAATTCGGCCGCCATAGATAATCCGACCCTTATAAGTGATGCCGCCGACAAATTTGGAAGTCAGTGCGTTGTTGTTGCCATAGATGCAAGGCGACGTGAGGATGGCACGGGCTGGAATATATATAAACATGGAGGACGTGTCGATACGGGGATTGATGCCATAGAATGGGCGATTAAGGCTGACAGGCTTGGCGCAGGTGAAATATTGCTTACGAGTATGGACTGTGACGGCACAAAGGCCGGATATGATATAGAGCTTACAAGAATGATATCTGAAAATGTTTCTGTTCCAGTTATAGCCTCAGGAGGAGCAGGGACAAAGGAGCATTTTTATGAGGCGCTTACGGAAGGAAAAGCGGACGCTGCGCTTGCCGCATCATTATTTCACTACAAGGAGCTTGAGATAATGGATTTAAAAGCGTATTTGGCAGATAGAGGGCTTTCCGTAAGATTTTAGCGGATTGGAGTTTTTTGATGATAGATTTAGTTGAAAATGACATCAGTGTGGAAGATTATTTTTATTTAAGGGATAAGGTTAACTGGAAACGTCTTACTGACAAACAGGCGCGGCTTGCTCTTTCAAACTGTCTTTTTAATGTCAAGGCAGTGGATGAAAACGGAAACATTCTAGGTATGGGAAGAATTGTGGGGGACGGAGCAGTTATATCCTATGTACAGGACCTTATAGTTATTCCTGAGGCTCAGGGGAAAGGCATTGGCTCCCTTATTATTGAAAGACTGATTGCATATGTAAAGTCCCTATGTGAGGATGGGAGTGAGATGATGCTGTGTCTTATGTGCGCAAAGGGGCGGGAACCGTTTTACATAAAACATGGCTTTGCTGCAAGACCAACAGAAAGCTTAGGACCGGGAATGATACAATACATTGCATAATTAATAAAAAAATGGGCTGCCACAGTTTATGAAAAATTTTAACTGCGTCAGCCCATTGTTAAGCTTTTACTCTGCAAGATATGGTTTGATTGCTGCCATTATATCCTCGTCATTTTCTTCCGTGTGAATGTTAAGCTCGATTGGCTTTGATATATCCAAGCTGAAAATGCCCATGATAGACTTTGCATCTATAACATATCTTCCTGAAACTAAGTCAAACTCAGCATTAAAAGTGCTGATATCGTTTACAAAGCTTTTAACCTTTTCAATAGAATTAAGCGATACATGAACTGCTATCATTGTAGATAACCTCCTTGTTTACATTAATTAAATATGTATGTTACTATAATATAAGCTAAGAATATAAAAGTCAATAATCATGTGGGAGTTTTTTAGTAAAATGTTTGTAAATATTAATAACATAAAAGTATCAATTTATACATTGGGGTGTAAAGTTAATCAGTATGAATCAGACAGCATGGCTGACATGCTTGCATCGGAGGGCGCTGTTATTGTGCCTTTTTCAGAGCCTGCGGATGTGTGTATTATAAACACATGCTCTGTGACAAATATTGCTGATAGAAAATCCAGGCAGATGATACATAGGGCAAAGAAAAAAAACAAGGATGCAGTTATAATTGCAGCAGGTTGCTATGTTCAGGCTGACAAAGACAGCCTTATTAATGATGAGCTTATAGATATAGTTGTAGGTAATAACAGAAAAAAAGACATAGTAAGGATTATTGATGAATATATAAGTGAGCATAAGGTTTCAGATAATTTCATAGATATAAATAAAACCTGTGAATACGAATCAATGACACTTGTTAAGCCGAATGAGCATACAAGGGCTTATGTGAAGGTTCAGGATGGGTGTAATAATTTCTGCTCCTATTGTATAATTCCGTATACAAGAGGGCGTATAAGAAGCAGAAACCTTGAGGAGGTAATTGAGGAAATAAAAAGACTTGCAGCGTCCGGCATAAAGGAAGTAGTTTTGACTGGAATTAATCTTTCCTCCTATGACGATTGCGGAAAAGGACTCCTTGATTTACTTTTGGCAGTAAATGATGTGGAGGGCATAGAGCGAATAAGAATGGGCTCCTTAGAGCCTCGGGTTATTACGGAGGACTTCCTGAGTGTCATAAGTAAGGAGAATAAGATATGTCCTCATTTTCACCTGTCTCTGCAAAGTGCATGCAATGATACTTTAAGGCGCATGAATAGGAAATATACAATTGAAGAGTATAAGGAAAAATGCGAACTTATAAGAAAATACTACGATAAGCCTGCAATTACAACGGATGTTATAGTTGGTTTTCCAGGTGAGACGGAGGAAGAATTTGATATTACGGTAAAAAATTTATGTGAGCTTAAATTATATGAGATGCATGTCTTTAAATATTCAAGGCGAATAGGGACTGTTGCGGATTCAATGCCAAATCAGGTGAGCGATGAGGAAAAGGAGCGAAGGAGCAATATTCTTCTTGCGCTTACAAAGAAGCAGAAAGAAGAATATGAGGCGTTATTTAAGGGGACAAGGCAGCTTTTTCTTGTGGAGGAATGTGTTTTGGAAAATGGAACACAATATATAAAGGGACATACAGAGAGGTATATCCTTATTAAAATTAAGCCTGACGGGACAGATTGCACAAAATATGTAAATGAGTTTGTGGAGACAGTGTATTGATATACTGTATTTTCTCATTTATTATTTTTTAATTCCATAAGTATGTCCTTTTTTAATTGAAGCTCCTCGTCTCTATATCGGATGTGTTTTTTTACTGCTTTGCCTGTAAAATAAATAAGTCCTGCTGTAATACCCAGTATTAGTATTGCTGCCGTAAATCCTGTTAATAATATTAAAAAATATATATAAATATTTATCCTCATTGTATATCAACTCCCTTTTGTAAAAGCATAATATTAAACTAAATATAAAATATATACATAGTCATCTTTATTATACCGAAAATAATCGGTATAGTCAAACCGCTTTTATGTAGGTAACTTAAATATAAGGAAAGGCGGTGTATATATGGTTTCCTATGCTCCACTTTGGAATACGATGGAACAAAAAGGCATAACAACATATGCCCTTATCAAAAAGCATAATATCCAATCTAAAACAATATATAATCTAAAACATGAAAAAAATATATCTACTGCCACGATAGAGACATTGTGTGATATTTTAGAGTGTACCCCGAATGATATAATAGAATTTAAAAAGTAAGTGTCCGTAATATAATACTGAGCTTTAAATGTAAAAAATCTGCAATACCTTTATCAAGGCTTGCAGACTTCCATAAATTATAATGCATTATATTTAGCAGTCTGTAGGGGAATCGAACCCCTGTTTTCGCCGTGAGAGGGCGACGTCTTAGCCGCTTGACCAACAGACCATTTTTAAACCTTTGTAAGTATAACAAAGGTTTATGATAAATGCAAGACTTTTTTTAAAAAAGTATAATATTTATTGCAGAGAAATTTATAAAATACGGATTAAACACTATATTTTGTGTTATGCTATCGAAAAAAACACTAAAAATGGTATTTTTTTATTGAAATACAATATACAATATTATATAATATATTTGTTCTATGTATACTTTTAACGCATAAATACTGCTAAGGAGAAGTTTTGGAGGGTAATATGGTAGATGTAGTATGGAAGGACAGAAAAAGGATAATTTTCGGGCTTCCTTGGACTTTTACCAAGTATGGTTTATCGGAGGATAGGATTTTCATTGAGACGGGGTTTTTGAATCTGACTGAAAATGAGGTCAGACTGTATCGTATTATGGATGTTTCGTTGGAGCGTAAGCTGTGGCAGCGTATGTTTGGACTTGGAACGATTACGTGTCATTCTTCAGATAAAACCATGGGTGTGTTTAAAATCCACAATATAAAAAAACCAAGTGAAGTAAAGGAACTTATTTCCTCTTATGTGGAGGAGGAACGTTCACGTAAGAAGGTAACAAGTAAAGAATTTATTATGAATGATGATACAGATGATGATGGCATTGATGAATTATAAAAATGGGAGGGAATTTAGCTTATGAAAACATGTCATGTGTGTGGGGCACAGGTTGATGACAAGGAGCTTATTTGTCCTGATTGCGGTGCTACCGTTGTGGGAAATACGGGAGGATTTGCTTTAAAGCCACAGGAACCTCAGAAGAAAAAAAAGTCCTCTAATCCAATGGGAATGACCGTTAGCACAGGTTCAGGACTTACGGATTTACTTCGGGCTGAGGACGAGGATGTTGAGGTTGAGGATGATCTTAGAGGAGGCTCCATTCCTCTTACATATGCGCAAAATGTAATAGATGATGATGCAGCATATAAGGAAAAGAAACTGAAACAAAAACAAAAAAAGCTTATTGCGAGAGCTATAGTCATTATAGCAATATGTATTTTTGCGTTTATTATTATTTCAGGATATCTAAATCAGAGAAGGGGTGCTGATACTCCTGATATGCTTATGGATATTTATGTTGAGGCTGTAAATGATAGCGATGTTGATAAGATGGCAAGTATTATGCCGGCATATTTAGATGAACAGGCAGAGGCTCAAAAGCTTATTGATGATATGAAGGGGGCTCATATAAATACTTGCGAGGTTGTCAGAGCAATAGAGCTTTCACAGCAGGAGACGTATGAGCTTCAGGATTCCATAAAATATCAGACCGGTAAAACTGCTAATATCAAAGGTGCAACACTTATTACCGTCAAAATGTCAGGAACGGCGGACAGGGCCGGAAAGGACGTAACTGTTAATACTGAGTTTGATATACAGCTTGTAAAGCTTAAAAAGGGAATTGGTGAATATTACTTTATTCACATGGATACATATGATAATCCCGATTTTAATTACAGATAATTGAATAAAAATAATGGCAGGCTATCAGTTGTGGTAGCCTGTTTTTTTATTGTATAGGTGGATTGAACAGAAATGAATTATTTTGAAATATTTTGAACTTTTTTGCATGAAACTATTGCGTAGAATGGAATAATATGGTAATATTTTTTTATAAAATTCAAAAACACTCAAAAAACGTCAAAATATATTTGAAGGAGTAAATAAATGCTTACTGAAGAGAGATATTCAAAGATATTAGAGATTGTTAATGATAAAAAAAGCGTAAAGATTACAGAACTTTGCAGTATACTTGATGCGTCTGTTTCTACTGTGAGACGTGATCTTAGCTCGCTCCATCATATAGGAAAATTAGTCAAGGTTCATGGTGGAGCTGTTGCAAATAATGATAATTTTTTATTTATTGAACATAATGTAGAGGAGAAGCAGGTATTATATACGGAGGAAAAAAATGCCATATCAAAATATGCCGCATCTCTTATAAATGATGGTGACTTTGTATTTGTTGATGCAGGAACTACTACGGAGAAACTTGCGGACTACATTACTGCAAAGGACGTAGTTTTTGTCACAAATGCATTTATAAATGCAAAAAAACTGGCAGCTAAAGGATATAAGGTATATATTCCGGGCGGAGAGATTAAAATATCTACAGAGGCAATTGTAGGGGCTAAGTGTGTACTTGATTTAAAAAGTTATAATTTTACAAAGGCTTTTATGGGTGTAAATGGAATATCCATATCGGGCGGTTATTCCACACCTGATGAAAGTGAAGCTATAGTAAAACGTACCGTTATAGAAAATAGTGTTAAGAGCTACATTTTGGCTGACCATTCAAAATTTTCCCAAAAGTATTCCGTAACATTTGCGGACATTAAGGATGCGGAAATTGTAACGGATAAGGAAGCTGATAAAAAGTACAACGAGGCAACGAATGTTAATGTTGTTTAAAGGAGGTGATGAAAATATGATTTATACTGTAACTTTTAATCCGGCAGTTGATTATGTCGTTCATTCTGACGAGCTGATGGTAGGCTCCGTCAACCGTTCAAGGAAAGAGGAGATTTACTTTGGTGGTAAGGGAATTAACGTATCAATGGTTCTCGGAGAACTTGGTATTAAATCGAAGGCTCTTGGCTTTGTGGCAGGATTTACAGGGGAAGCCATTGAAAAGGGAATAACTGAAAAAGGTATTTGTTCAGACTTTGTAAAGCTTGATAAGGGTTTTTCCCGAATTAATGTTAAGATTAAAGCGAAAGATGAAACTGAGCTTAACGGTCAGGGACCTGACATTTTGAAGAGGGACATTGATAAGCTTTTTGAAAAACTTGATGAAATAGGTGACGGAGATACAATTGTCCTTGCAGGAAGCATTCCGGGGTCGCTTCCCTCCGATATATACGAGAGGATTTTAGAAAGACTTGAAACAAAAAAAGTAAGGGCAGTTGTGGATGCAACAAAGGAGTTGCTTATGAATGTTCTTAAATATAAGCCGTTTCTTATTAAGCCTAATAATTTTGAACTTGGGGAAATGTTTGGAACAGAGCTTAAAACGGATGATGAGATAGCTGCTTATGCGGGAAAGCTTAAGGATATGGGAGCGGTGAACGTGCTTGTTTCCATGGCAGGAGACGGAGCCATACTTCTTGACGAAAACGGAAGAGTTCATAAGTGTGGGGTATGTAAGGGCACTGTAAAAAATTCTGTTGGTGCAGGTGATTCCATGGTGGCAGGCTTTTTGGCAGGATGCGAAAAGGGTGATTACGAATATGCTCTTAAGCTTGGAACTGCTGCGGGAGGCGCAACGGCATTTTCAGACGGACTTGCAAATAAGGAGCTTGTGTATGAGCTGCTGAAACAATTATAAAGTAAGGAGGAGTTTTTTATGAGAATTGTAGACTTACTTAGTAAGGATAGTATTCTTCTTGGCGGGACACCAAAAAACAAGGCGGAAGCCATTGATGCCCTTGTGGAGCTTCAGGTCAAGGGCGGAAAAATAGCTGATAAAGAAGCCTACAGAAAAGGCATTCTTGCAAGGGAGGAGCAGGGCTCTACTGCCGTTGGTGAAGGTATAGCCATTCCCCATGCAAAAAGTGAGGCGGTAAAGGGACCTTCACTTGCGGCAATGACAGTACCGGAGGGTGTTGACTATGAAGCCTTAGATGACGAGCCTTCAAATCTTTTGTTTATGATTGCCGCACCTAACGACGGTGACGTTCACTTGGAGGTGCTGTCAAGGCTTATGACAATACTTATGGATGAGGATTTCAGGGCAAAGCTTCTAGGTGCAAAGGATAAGGACGAATTTATTAAAATTATTGACGATATGGAAAAGGAAAAGTATCCTGACGAGCCTAAGAATACCGCAAATGAGGAAAAAAATGCGTCAGATGGCGCTTACAAAGTGCTTGCTGTTACGGCTTGCCCTACAGGTATAGCACATACCTACATGGCGGCTGAGGCTCTCGAAAAAGCAGGAAAGAAGCTGGGTATTTCGATTAAGGTAGAGACAAACGGCTCCGGTGGAGCTAAGAATGTGCTTACCAAGGAAGAAATTGCGGCGTGTGACGGAATAATAGTTGCCGCTGACAAGGCGGTGGAAATGTCACGTTTTGATGGCAAAAAGGTTTATAAGACAAAGGTTTCCGACGGAATAAAAATACCGGAGGAGCTTATAAATAAAATTGAGTCAGGAGACGCACCTGTTTATCATCATAGTGGAGAAGCTGTATCAGGCAGTGACGGTGACGATGAAACATTTGGAAGAAAAATATACAAGCAGCTTATGAACGGTGTATCAAATATGCTGCCTTTTGTAGTTGCGGGCGGTATATTTATAGCTCTTGCATTTCTTATTGACACCATAGCGGGGGCACCGCAGGATGCAAACTTTGGAACACATACAGCGGCGGCTGCATTTTTGAAGACTATCGGCGGATATGCATTTAACTTTATGGTGCCTATACTTGCGGCATATATAGGCATGAGTATAGCTGACAGACCTGGATTTCTTGTAGGTCTTGTAGGCGGCTATCTTGCAACTACAGGCTCAACCTTTGCAAGCGTGGGTGGTGACATTCCTTCGGGATTTTTGGGAGCGCTTTTTGCAGGCTTTGTAGGCGGTTACCTTATGCTTGGAATTGAAAAGCTATGCGATCACATGCCTAAGGCGCTGAACGGTATTAAGCCTGTGCTCATCTATCCCCTTGTAGGGCTTGGACTTATAGCGGTAATTATGTGTGCGGTTAATCCTTTTATGGGAATGATAAATACGGGACTTTCAAACTTCCTGAATAATATGGGCGATAGCAGTAAGATAGTTCTTGGTTGCATACTGGGCGGAATGATGTCAATAGATATGGGTGGACCATTCAATAAGGCAGCATATACATTTGGTATAACAGCAATAGCGGCAGGAAGCTATGACATTATGGCGGCAGTTATGATAGGCGGTATGGTACCTCCTATAGCGATTGCTCTTTCAACAACATTTTTTAAGAACAGATGGACGGATGAGGAGAGAAAGAATGGACCTGTAAATTACGTTATGGGCTTAAGCTTCATTACGGAGGGCGCAATTCCTTATGCAGCAGCAGACCCGCTCAGAGTTATTCCTTCATGTCTTGTGGGCGCAGCTGTGGCAGGTGGTCTTTCAATGGCATTTGACTGTACACTTATGGCTCCTCATGGCGGTGTGTTTGTGTTTGCGGTGGTAAGCAACTGGCCTATGTATATATTATCACTTGTAATAGGCTCACTTGTTGGAATGCTGCTGCTGGCACTTCTTAAAAAGAAAGTGACGCAATAAATTAGCAGTGAACATAAAAGCTGCAGCAAAATAATTAAATAGTAAAGGAGATAAAATTATGGTAACAAAAACGATTGAGGTTGTAAATGCACAGGGTATTCACATGAGACCGGCAGGAATGCTTGTAGCGGAAATGAAGAAATTTCCCAATTGTAACGTGACTTTAAAATGCGGGGAAAAGACGGCAAAGGCTACGGCCGTTATGCAGATTATGGCTTCGGGCATAAAATGCGGCTCAAAAGTGGAAATAACGGCGGAGGGTGAAAATGAGCAGGCTGCCCTTGATAAGGCGGTAGAGCTTTTTGAGACAGGTTTCGGGGAATAGCTGTAAAGTGAAAAGGGGTTTTGCTTATGAACAAATATAAAGGTAAAGGAGTATACGGAGCAGTTGCCATAGGAAAAATATCGGTATATAAGAGGCAGGAGCTTTCGGTAAAACGTACCCGTATAGAGGATGTGGAGGCAGAAAAAAAGAGAGTGGAAAGGGCAAAGGAAATTTCCAATCAGGAGCTTTCAGATATATATGAGAAGGCGCTTAGAGAGGTTGGAGAGACAAATGCCCAGATATTTGAAATCCACATGATGATGCTTGAGGATGAGGATTACAACGAATCTATTTCAAGCATAATTGAAACACAGCTTGTAAATGCAGAGTATGCTGTGGCACTAACCTCGGATAATTTTGCCCAGATGTTTGCTGCCATGGACGATGCTTATATGCAGGCAAGGTCTGCGGACGTGAAGGATATATCAAACAGGATAATTAAGAATTTGTCTTCTGACAGCACGAACATGAACGGTGTCACCGGTAAAATGATTGTGTGCGCCGATGACCTTGCACCAAGTGAAACTGTAGCTCTTGACAAGGATAATGTTCTTGCGTTTGTAACGGCTTATGGTTCTTCCAATTCCCACACGGCAATACTGGCAAGAAACATGAATATTCCTGCAATTATAGGTGTGGGTGAGGATTTTCTTAATGATATAAAGGACGGAGAGCTTGCCATAGTTGATGGATTTACGGGAGAGATATATGTTAATCCTGATGATGAAACGCTTGATGCTATGGAGAGAAAGCAGGCTGAGGATAATGAGAAGAAAAAGCTCCTTCTTGAGCTTAAGGGCAAAGAAAATGTCACCATAGACGGTACGAAAATAAAAATATTTGCTAATATAGGCGGTGTGGACAACATCGGGGCTGTGCTTTTAAATGATGCAGGCGGTATAGGGCTTTTCAGAAGTGAGTTTCTTTATCTTGAAAATAGTGATTATCCTACGGAGGAACAGCAGCTTATTGCATACAGAAAGGTTCTTGAGAGCATGGCCGGCAAGAAGGTTATTATAAGAACACTTGATATCGGTGCAGATAAGCAGGTTGATTATTTCAACCTTGACAAGGAGGAAAATCCTGCACTTGGGTATCGGGCAATAAGAATATGTCTCACAAGACCCGATATATTTAAAACGCAGCTAAGGGCACTTTATCGTGCCTCTGTTTACGGCAATCTTGGTATAATGTTTCCTATGATTACAAGCGTTTCGGAGGTTGAAAAAATAAAGGCCGTATGTGATGAGGTAAAGATGGAGCTTAAGGAGGAAGGTCTTGAATATTCGGAAAATGTTGAACTTGGCATTATGATAGAGACACCTGCCGCAGCAGTTATAAGTGATTTGCTTGCGCCTATGGTTGATTTCTTCAGTGTGGGAACAAATGACCTGACACAGTATACACTTGCATGTGACAGGCAAAATCCGAATATTGAAAGCTTCTGTGACACGCACCACGAGGCGATACTTAGATTGATTCAGATGGCAGCAGATAATGCCCATAAAAATGGTGCATGGATAGGAATTTGTGGAGAGCTTGCAGCCGATACATCGCTGACGGAGCGGTTCTTAAGGATGGGAATTGACGAGCTTTCCGTATCCCCGGGCTTTGTGCTTAAGGTTAGAAATCAGGTAAGAAATACTGACCTTGCAAAATAGATACCCCATATATTATAAAAACGGGGCGTGCCGTATACGGGTAAATCCATAGTGCGGCAGCCCCATAAAAATTATTTTTTCTTGTTATTTATGTCGCTTAGCTTCCAATTTTTGTCACACCGACGTATATCTGTGATATTTTATACCATGTAGAATAATCAACGATTCCTGACTGTGGCAGGTTAAATACTTTTTGGAACGTTTTTACTGCATTAGCAGTGGCAGGGCCGTATATTCCATCTACATTTATGGTGGGAATTGCACTGTAAACCTGTGCAATACGGTTTAACTGCTCCTGTATCTGAATGACTGCCTCGCCGGAGGAACCGTTTGTGAGATTGTATCCCGGATAGGATGCAGGTATGCCTGATATAATTTCTGCGGAGTTTATATACATATCGCTGCCGTAATAATATCTTAAAATATCTATTGCCTTATATCCGTCATCTCCAAGCGCCTTTGAACCCCACTGTGTCATCCAGTTTGGACAGGACACCCGTTTGCCATCACAATATTGGGTGAGAATAGGCTGTTTAATGTTGGGGCGTGAAAGAAAATTGTTGTAAAGGCTGTCAACAACTCGGTCAATGCTTTCGTATATTGTTTTTCCTTCCATCCATTTGTGGTCATAGGCTGTTGATGAGGTTATTGTAAAATTATAGCCCTTGTTCCTGTACCACTCGGTGTAAACCCTATTTAGTGTAAATGACATTATGGCGAGCACATTTGCCTGTATGGTTGCCTCAGGCCATGTGGAGTATATCTCACAGCTTGCCACATTTTTTATATAATCCAAATATGGAACATAAAAATCCTTTGCAGTTGAATCGCTTGGTGTCCCGTTATGTACGACTATTGTTTCGGGAACAACAACCTGTCTTAAAACAATTTCCCCCGACTCGTTTAAAGGCTTGATTTCCGCTTCAGCAATTTTTGGTGGGTAAAATTCCCATAAGGTATGGCCTCCGATTACGGTAGGGTCATATGTGTCCTGTTCATTTGGATTTGGGACGAGCCTTATATTCTGTATACCTACCTGTGTGGAAAAAATCTGAACACCAGTTATTAATTGCTCCGAATAGCCGGGAGCATTTATCCTTATGTTGTATTCAGAGTAAGGCTGATTGTCCGTAGGCTCCATGCTGTATTCTATGGGAGGTGCCGCAAGGTCTATGGTTTCGGTGTTACCATTTGTATCTGTATTAATCGTTTCCAAAACTGTATTTGGGGTTCCTGTATTTGCAATTTGAATACTTGCATCACTAATGGGAACAATACCCTCAGGTCCTGTGACATTTATTCTTAATTTTCCTGTGTCGATGTTATTTGAATCCATAAATAAAATCCTAAAATGACGTTGTTATATTATATGTGTCGTAGTGTGATAAATGACAGGTACAATGTTATTTTATGAAAATAATTCTTCATATCTGTCAAGAAAAAACACTTGACAAGTAGGCATGCATGTTTTATGATACATAAGGTTTGTAAAGCAAAATAACTTTACAGGTGGTGTGGGATATGGAAAAAATAGTCAGACAGTCATTGCTCTACGATTTTTACGGTGAGCTTTTGACGGAGCATCAAAAGAGCATATACGAAGATGTTACTATGAACGATTTGTCATATTCCGAGATAGCAGGCTTAAATGGCATATCAAGACAGGGTGTCTATGATATGATAAAGCGCTGTGACAAAATACTTGAGGATTACGAAGCTAAGCTTAAGCTTGTGGAGAGGTTTGTAAAAGCAAGAGAAAAAACAGAAAACATAAAATGCAGGGTTATGGATATTAAAGGGAAAAACACAAATCCTGAACTGAATGACACTCTTGACGAGCTTAGTATGCTTACTGACGAGCTTTTGGATGAATTTTAGAATATATTAAAAAATATTTATCAGGAGGTATCGCATGGCTTTTGACAGTCTGACGGACAAACTGCAAAACGTATTTAAAAAGCTTAGAAGCAAGGGTATGCTTACTGAGGCTGACGTTAAGGAAGCCATGAAGGAGGTAAAAAGGGCGCTCCTTGAGGCTGACGTAAACTTTAAGGTTGTAAAGCAGTTTATTAATTCGGTGAGTGAGAGAGCTGTCGGTGAGGAGGTTCTTAAGGGACTGAATCCGGGGCAGATGGTTATAAAGATAGTCAAAGAGGAAATGGATAAGCTTATGGGCTCAGAAACAACGGAGCTTAAGCTTCTTCCTTCAAATGAAGTGACTGTAATTATGATGTGTGGACTTCAGGGTGCAGGTAAGACAACGACAGTTGCCAAGCTTGCGGGACAGTATGTAAAAAAAGGAAAAAAACCCCTTCTTGTGGCATGTGATGTTTACCGGCCTGCGGCTATTAAACAGCTTGAAATAAATGGTGAAAAGGTTGGAGTTCCGGTATTTTCCATGGGAGACGGACATAAGCCTGTAAATATTGCAAAGGCAGCTATAGAACATGCGGAGAAGAACAATCTCAATCTCGTTTTTTTAGATACAGCAGGACGTCTTCATGTTGATGAGGACATGATGAATGAGCTTATAGACATAAAGGAAAATATTTCTGTAACATACACAATACTTACCGTAGATGCCATGACAGGTCAGGATGCTGTAAATGTAGCAACCTCGTTTAATGATAAAATTGGCATAGACGGCGTTATTCTCACAAAGCTGGACGGCGATACGAGAGGCGGTGCCGCACTTTCCATAAAGGCTGTAACGGGAAAGCCGATTTTATTTGCCGGCATGGGTGAGAAGCTTGAGGATTTGGAGCAGTTTTATCCTGAGCGTATGGCCAGCCGTATTCTCGGTATGGGTGATGTGGAAAGCCTTATAGAGAAGGCGCAAAATGCCATTGATGAGGAAAAGGCAAGGGAGATGGAGCAGAAAATCAAGAAGGCAAGCTTTGATTTTAACGACCTTCTTGACAATATGGAGCAGATGGAAAAAATGGGTGGAATGAACAGCCTTCTTAGTATGCTCCCTGGCTTTAATTCAAACAAACAGCTTAAAAACATTGAAATAGACGACAATGCCATCAGCATGCCGAGAGCGATAATTCTTTCCATGACGCCGAAGGAGAGAAGCAATCCCGATATAATAAATCCAAGCAGGAAAAAAAGAATTGCCGATGGCGCAGGGGTTCCCATAAGTGAGGTAAACAAGCTTATAAAGCAGCTTGAGCAGTCAAGAAAGATGATGAAGCAGATGTCAGGTCTTATGGGTGGAAAGAAGAAAGGCGGTTTTAAACTGCCCTTTGGACTCTGATAATAGATTTTACTATTATAGATAATATTTTTTAAGGAGGTGAAAATATGGCAGTAAAAATCAGACTTAGAAGAATGGGATACAAGAAGCATCCTTTTTATAGAGTAATCGTAGCAGATTCTAGGTCACCTAGAGACGGTAGATTTATCGATGAGATAGGTACTTACGACCCAAATCAGGAGCCTGCAGCTATAAAGATTGATGCGGACGCAGCTAAGAAATGGCTTGCAAATGGCGCACAGCCTACAGAGACAGTTGCTAAGCTTTTAAAACATGCAGGTATCGAAAAGTAATACAAGGGAGGTGCGTTTTTTGAAGGAATTAGTAGAATTTATAGCAAAATCTCTTGTTGATTGCCCAGAAGAAGTTGTTGTAAATGAGACAATCAGTGAAGATACCATTACAATTGAGCTTAAGGTTGCACCAGATGATATGGGTAAGGTTATTGGAAAACAGGGAAGGATAGCCAAGTCCATTCGTACTGTTGTGAAAGCAGCAGCGTCAAAGGGTGACAAGAAGGTAATTGTAGACATCAAATAAGAAGGTGTAAGGGCTGCTGCGACAGCCCTTAAATATTTTAACGGGAGAAAATATGGAAGAATTTTTTAGGATAGGAGTTATAACAAAACCTCACGGTTTAAAGGGGGAGGTAAAGGTTTTTCCTACCACTGATGACGCAAGGCGATTCAAAAAGTTAAAAAAATGTATTATAAGGACAAAAAAAGGGGATATAGAAGCAGAAAAAAAATCCTGTAAATTTTTTAAAAATTTAGTTATTTTATCATTTGTGGGATATGATGATATAAATGAGGTTGAAGCATTCAGGAATTGTGATATATATGTTTCAAGGAAGGATGCAGTTCCTCTTGAGGAAGGAGAGTATTATATTTCGGATGTCATAGGTTCTGATGTGTATGAGGATAACGGCAGTCATTTGGGGACGGTTAATGATGTACTTCAGACTGGTGCAAACGATGTATTTATAGTAGCTATGGAAAATGGTAAGGAGCTTCTTGTGCCTGTTATAAACGACTGTGTTATTGAGATTGATACGGAAAACAAGAAGGTTATTGTTAAGCTGATGAAAGGAATGCTTGATTAAAATGAATTTTCATATACTGACGCTTTTTCCGGACATGATAAAAGGCTGTCTTGGAGAAAGTATTACAGGAAGGGCTATTGAGAAAGGCATAATAAATACAAATGTGGTAAACATAAGGGATTTTGCAAATAATAAATCAAGACATGTGGACGATTATACCTATGGTGGCGGAGCAGGGATGCTTATGCAGGCAGAACCCGTTTATCAGTCTTATATTCACGTTATTGAAAAATATTGTAAGAGAGACAGACCCCGTGTAATTTATACGACGCCGCAGGGTAAGGTTTTTAATCAGGATATGGCAAGGGAATTTTCTGAAGAAGAAGATCTAATAATTCTCTGCGGACATTATGAGGGTATAGATGAGAGAGTGCTTGAACTTATAGTTACAGATAACGTGTCTATAGGTGATTTTGTGCTTACAGGCGGTGAACTTCCTGCAATGGTGATTGTTGACGCCGTGTCAAGACTTGTTCCGGGTGTTTTGGGAAGTGATGAGAGTGCGGTATTTGAATCCTTTTATGACGGACTTTTGGAATATCCCCAGTATACAAGGCCGGAGGAATTTATGGGAATGAAGGTTCCTCCCGTTCTTCTTTCGGGACATCACAAAAATATAGAAAAGTGGAGACATGAGCAGTCGCTAATAAGAACGAAGGAAAGAAGACCTGATTTGTATGAAAAATATATGTCGAAAAATGGGAAAGAGTGACATGGTAAGTTTACTAAATACTTGTGTTTGTAAATTTTTTGATGTATAATCATGTGGTATTAAAATAGTCAGTTACCGAATGTGGTATGATAAGTTTATGAGGAGAAAACATATGAAGAAGAAAATATATGCACTGTTCATGATGGTAATGATTGTTCTACTTGCAGTAGGGTGCGGTAAAAAGGAAAAAGAAAAAAAATCTGACGTGAAATCGGATGTTCTTAATTTTGTAAATAAGGAATTACCTGCAATAGAGGACAAAAAAAATACGGCAATAAATATTTATAATTCATATTTTGAAAATGAAAATGTTGATATAAGAATTTTCTTAAATGATATGGAAACAACAGCAATTCCAAGTATGAAAACATATATGGATGAGTTGGATGCCATTAAAACGGTTACGGACGAGGTTAAGGATTTAAAGGAGCTATATTCCCTTTCGTGCCAGCTTCAGTATGATGCGATGAATAAGGTTGTTCTTGCAATAAAAGAAGAAAATTCAGACTATTTGACAGATGCTTCGGAAATGATTAACCAGTCTGAAATATACCTTGCACAGTATGAACAGGAGCTTAAAGCACTTGCTGCCGAAAATAATATAACGGTTTATGGTAATTTAAGTTTAAGTACTTCGACAGATGCACAGTAGATTACAAAAAGGGGGCTGTTGCAGTAAGAATTTAAGACACATATAAAATAAAAGAGGGATTGTCCTGGGTAAACAACTATGTGTCTTAAATTCTTACTGCGACAACTCTTTTTTGTTTCCTATATTTCTGGAAAATGTAAGGAGGAAAAATAATGGATGATAAGCTTGTCGTAGACGGATTTATTTTCAGAAGTAAAAGAGAATTTGATAAAGCAAAAAAAGAGTATGAAACAATAAAAGAGCTTAAACAGAAAATCGATATGAATAATCAGGAAAATGTTACCAGCCTTTATACCAGGCTTGTCTCAAAAAGATATTTTCAAACTCCGGTTGGTCTTACTTTCCTCTATGAGCTAAGGACATTTCTCAAGGAGGGTAACGATAATGTAAGCGTGGCATATGTACCGGTTGTTTCGTCAGGTGAGGTGAAAAGCCGCAGTGAACAGAACAGGCAGTATATGGAGTTGCAGAAGAAGTATGATAAACAGAGCATGACAAAAAACAGACTTATCCTTGCAATGGTTTCCATGATAATCGTCATAGTGGGAATGATATTTATTATGGCAACCAACAAAAATGTAGGATATTTTAATGCTGAGGAAAAGGTTCTGGATAAATATTCTGCATGGGAGGAGAGACTGCAAAAATGGGAGGAGGAGCTTACCATCAGGGAGGATAAGCTGCTTGAGCTTGAAAAAGAATATTATAAGTGATAGGATTTCACATTTTTAACATAAAGTTGAAATATAATAATATTTAATTATTTCACCTATCAAAGGAGGCGCCTTTATGGAGGGGTTAAAAATTCTTGTTGTAGATGATGAAAGCCGTATGAGGAAGCTTGTAAAGGACTTTCTCGTAAAGGAGGGCTTTGTTGTTTTGGAAGCTTCAAATGGTGAGGAGGCTGTAGATGTTTTCATGTCCACAAAGAACATAGCACTCATT
>JAAVIA010000054.1 GCA_014799405.1 Lachnospiraceae bacterium | reverse complement strand
ATAGTTACCAATCCAATCTTCCAGTCTGTTCTGCTCTCCGACATTTTCAGCCTGAACAGCCTCAACCTTCTCAAGATATATTCCAGAATATGATAAATTTTCTCCTAATGGGCATAGTACACCCCAATATGTATAGATATTTTCTCCTTGCTTTCCTAAACTAAGTAATACGGTATTCTCCATTTTACTTAGACCTGTTATATGTTCAGGATTATATTCATCTATTACCAGACTAATCCATTCATCATTTCCATATAGTTTTGTTTTCAAATTAATTGCTGTCATATGTCCGTTTACTACTACATCCCCATAATATTGATTGCCCTCTTTGTATATATCAATATCATAACACATCACCATAGGTGCATCCCCATCTTCATTATAGGCTTCCGTAAAAGTATACTTGCCAATCCAATTATCCAAATTCACTTTTTCTTCATTTTCAATGTCTTGCAATAAAACATCTTCTGTTAAATTATCTGCATCTCCACATCCGGTCAATACGAAACACATAGTTAATGCAATACCCAAAAGTGTTCTTTTTATTTTCGTCATACAAAATACCTCCACTATATTTAATTATCTCCTATATCTATCTCCTCAAGCTCACGGAGCCACACATTAGCCACAGCATCACTTGGCATACGCCAGTCTCCTCTCGGGGAAAGGCATACGCTTCCCACCTTTACGCCATCCGGCATACAGCTGCGTTTAAACTGTTGGGAGAAAAATCTCCTATAAAAGGTCTTTAGCCATTTCAGTATTGTCTTACCGTCATAGGAACCGTTAAATGCCCTTACAGCCATATGATATATTTTCTTAGGCGAAAAGCCATATCTAATAATATAGTACATAAAGAAATCGTGAAGCTCGTATGGACCAACAAAATCTTCAGTTTTTTGGGCTATGTTTCCATCCTTGTCAGGCGGAAGAAGCTCAGGACTTATCGGTGTAGCTATAATGTCGCGGAGTACCTCCGTGCTTTCAGGGAAAATGTCATGGCGAATTACGCTGTCAATCATCCATTTCACAAGCGTTTTCGGTATGCTTGCATTTACGCCATACATGCTCATCTGGTCTGCGTTGTAGGTACACCAGCCAAGGGCAAGCTCACTTAAGTCTCCCGTTCCCACAACGATTGCACCTATCCTGTTTGCATAATCCATAAGCACCTGTGTCCGCTCTCTTGCCTGTACGTTTTCAAAGGTTACATCCTTTATTTCAACGTCATGCCCTATATCCTCATAATGCTTAAGGCAGGCATCCTTAATGGAAATGGTTTTTGTTTCAATCCCAAGAGTTTCCATAAGCTTTAGAGAATTGTTATATGTTCTGTCGCTTGTTCCGAATGCAGGCATTGTTATTCCCACAAGGTTACTCATTGGAAGTCCAAGCTCCTTTAAGGTTTTTGCACATACAAGAAGCGTAAGGGTTGAGTCCATACCGCCGGATACGCCTACAACCATTTTTCCCCCTGTAACGCTAAGACGCTTGACAAGTCCGCTTACCTGCATTTTAAATATATCGTTGCAACGCTCAAGACGTTTGTTTTCATTTTCAGGAATAAACGGATGTCTGGAAATGCCGTAAAGTCTTCCGTCAGAGCCAAGTTCTGTATCCCTTACATATATTTCTCTTATATCATTGTTTTTACAGTAGGCTGAGTAAGCATCCTTATAGGTTTTGCCCTTAAGCCTGTCAGCCCGTATTTTTCCCATGTCAATGTCGCAGACAAGCATATAGTCATTATCTGCAATGGTTTCATTTTCTTTCAGGACATGTCCGTTTTCAACAATCATGGAATGTCCTGAAAAAACCAGATCAGTTGTTGACTCACCCGCTCCTGCTGAAGTATATACATAGGTACACATAAGTGAGACGGACTTGCTCTTTACAAGATTACGTCTGAATTCACGCTTTCCTATTGTGTCATTGCTTGCAGAAAGATTTAAAATAAGCTCTGCACCTGAAACGGTCTGCCAGGTTGACGGCGATATAGGCGCCCACATATCCTCGCATATCTCGGCACCGATTATAAGCCTTCCCCCAAAATTATATATAATGTTGTTTCCTACAGGTACAACATAGCTTTCAACGCAATTGGCAACGTCGGATGAAATGGTTTCCTCGCTCTCAAGGTCGCCTGCATAGGAAAACCACCTTTTCTCGTAAAACTCATTATAATTTGGGATAAAGGACTTGATATTTATACCGCATATCCTTCCCTTGTGCAAAATGTATGCGCTGTTAAAAAGCTGATGTTCAATTTTGCATGGTGCGCCTATGGCAATAACCATGTCAAGGTCTGTGGTTTCTTCGAGTATACGTCCAATTGCACATTTGCATTTTTCAAGGAGTATTTCCTGAAAAAACAAATCGCCACATGTATAACCTGTTATGCAAAGCTCAGGAAAGCATATAACGTCTGTATCCTGCTCCTTTGCCTTTTTCAATATATCTAAAATACGGTCAGTATTATATTCTACGTCTGCGACCTTTACGTCAGGCACCGCTGTGCATACCCTGTAATAATTAAACATATTATCTCTCCTTTAAATCTAATTGTAAGCCCTTTAAATAGTGAACCAAGGCTCCCTGCTCCTGCTTTATGAAATATTCGTCAGAAAGCTCCTCATACTTAAAATTCTTAGGATGCCCCTGTTTAATGCGTTTTATGTATTCATCAAGCTCAGAAAACCTCATATAGTAAAAATCATTTCTTGCCGTAAACATTATAATGAGAAAGCTTATGCCCTGCTGCTTTTCAAAATCACGCATAAACTCAATCTGATGCTCATGTATGTTTCGCATATTGAAGGTGTCCGTAGCACATTCCTTTGCATCAAAGCATACGGGAACGCCCTGAACAACCCCTATGTAGTCAACGGTTGAGTCCTTCTCAAAATAAGCAAGGGAAATGTTTCCGTTTTCCTTGTCTATTTTAACCGGTGTAATCGGTGTGGGGATTTTCTGTACAAGGGCAAGTCCCTTTTCCCTATATAATTCATTTGTATGGTTTATAAGCTCCTCAAGGGTTGAACCCCTGAGTCCTCTTGAGTTCCACGTTGCCATTTTTTCTCCTAATCTGTTCATGGATGGAAGCCAGTCCATTTATAAATTACAATTTTTCCACTTGTGATGCCAGCCTCAAATGCTCGCCCTCGCATATATCCTGAAAAAGCTTCGGTAAAGGGTCATCTATTACGGTTTTATCAGGCAAAATCACCTGTCCCGCATGAAGAAACTGGCTTTTTAAGCCGTATTTATTTCTGAAATAAGCATTAACATCAGCATCTCCGTACTTATAATCCCCTATTATAGGATATCCAAGTGCTTTAAGTCCTGCCCTTATCTGATGGGATTTTCCTGTAATCAAATGGATTTTAAGAAGGGTATATTTTCCGTTACTGCTTAAGGGCGTAAAGTGTGTTTCGATATAATCGTAGTCTTCTTTACCTGTAAATCCCTCAGCACTTATAAGCTCCGATACATTTTTACCGCTGTCCTTTGTTATATATGCCTTCTGCTCCGTTTCCTTATCCATTAAGCCCTTCACGACTGCAAAGTAGTATTTTTCAACCTCTCTTGTCCTTAAAAGTCTTGACAGGTACTGGCTTCCTTTAAGGGATATTCCGGCAAGTATAATGCCGGATGTATTTCTATCCAGACGATTGCAAACAGAAGGCTTAAATGTGCTGTCAGAAGGCACAATGCCCTCTTTTTGACAATAATCGACTATCATCTCGTTAATACTGTAATCCTCTGCTTTTGCTTTTTGTGAAAACACTCCCACATCCTTGTGAACAGCAAGAATGTCACTTGTTTTGTACAAAATATGAAGATTAATATGTTTTTGATTTTTTTTATTATAGTCTGAGGATATGCCGCCTGCATGCTTTTTAAATTTATCTATTGTTTCTTCGGACAAAAAAAGCGTTACAATATCGTTATCCTCAAGTATTTCATCTCCAACTGCTTTTTTGCCGTTTAATGTAATATTCTTTTTCCGAAGCATTTTATATACAAAGGAGGACGGTGCTTTATCAAGATATTTCATCAAATATTTATTTAGCCTTTGACCTGCATCGTTTCCTGATATTTTAAGCTCTCTCATAATTCACCCTTAAATGCTCATCTCTAAAATTATTTTAGCTATATGCTTATCTATACTTCTGTTTCTGTCATTTGCTTCACTTATGGAACCAGCCTTTTTGATATATGACTTAACATCAGAAAAAACATATATGGAATAATTGTATTTGCTGTCAGAAACACAGCTTTCAAGCCATTTTTCATAGTCCTTTTTGTTTTCCTCAAAGCGTTTATCCATTGCAAGGGCGCATATTTTTCCGTTTTTTACACAGATGGACTGATAAAATTTCATGCCCTCATATCTTGAAACTGCAACATCATAAAGTATGATACCATGTTCATTTTTAATTCCATCCCTGATGCTTGCATAATCCTTCTCATCAAGGGGTTTAAATTTTACACACATAATAAATGCAATAAAAAACTTTGCAAGCGGAAGGGACAAAAGTATTGCAAAAACAACAATAACCCTGCTTGTTGAACCCCATAAAAGCAACATTGTTATAACAATAAATTCAATCATTGCAGTAAATACAATGACGCCTATAAGCTTGCACAGCCTGTAATATTTCAGATAGCCATATTCGCCTTTTTCATGTTTTTCCATTTAAGTAAGTCTCCATCCCGGAAGATATTTATTTTTTAAGACACCGTTATTAAGCTTTCCCCAGCCTAAAGGATAGCCATCAACCAAAACAAGCGCCCAGCCGTTTTTACCCTCCGCTTCTATTGTCTCGCCTTTCAGGTACTTTGTTACCCTTATATCATCGCAGGCTAGATTAATGGTATTTTCGTAATCATCGCCTGAAAGTGACATTGCAAATGCCTGACTTGGCTCAAAGCGGTTTTTCTTTATCTCTCCAACATAAAGACCGCAGCGCAATATCCTAAGTCCTTTAACCTCAGGAAAACACTCAGGTATGTAATAAAGCTTGTCCTGTGAGATTTCAAAGCGTGAAAAATCAAAGGTATGATTAACCCCTTTAAAAAATTCAGTGATTTCATCAGGCAGCTTGGAAGCCCTTATTTTATAGGAGCCTTTTTCATACACTTCTTTATCATATACATCAATGCTTCCAGCATCTGCTCTCTTGTCAGCTGTATCACCCTTTTTTACAAGGCACACAAAATGTCCCTCACCCTTTAATCTGTGAGGCCAAAGCCTGACACATTTTTTTAAGTCGTCATTATTTGTGCTTCCCCACTCAGGGTGTCCCTCGTCAAACTCCTCCCAGCTGTCAATTTCACACAGGGAGAGCCTTTCATCCAGCGAAAGCATATACTCAACCGACTGCTCATTTTCCATAGGTGAAAATGTACAGGTTGAATAAACGAGCTTACCGCCCGGCTTAAGCATATCTACGGCATAGCCTGTAATTTCCCTTTGAAGCTTTGCGAAACTTTCGTTTTTATCATCCGACCATGCTGTAATCATGGAAGTTGATTTGCGGAACATGCCCTCTCCCGAACACGGGGCATCAATAAGTATTTTGTCAAAATATTCAAAAAAACGCTCCTTAAGCTTATGGGGAGCTTCACTTATTACAAGAGCATTTTCGATACCGAAAAGCTCAATATTTTTAAGCAGTGCTTTTGCCCTTGAAGCGCTTATGTCATTGGAGACCAAAAGCCCCGTGCCGTTTAATTTTGCTCCAAGCTCCGTTGACTTGCCGCCGGGTGCCGCACATAAATCCAAAACCCTGTCATGCCTGCATACCGGAAGCACATTTGCAGGCGTCATTGCGCTTGGCTCCTGAATATAATAAAGCCCTGCATAGTAATAAGGGTGCTTGGATGGCTTATCAAGCGTTTCATCATAATAAAAGCCGTTTTCACACCATGGCACGGCTTTTAAGTGAAACTGATTTATTTTAAGAAAGTCCTGGACACTGATTTTCATGGTATTGATTCTTATACCATGAAACATAGGCTTGTCAAGGCACTTGGCATACTTCTCATATTCGTCGCCTAAAAGCGCTCTCATATTTGCTTCAAATGTCTTTGGTAATTCCATAAAAAAGCTATATATCAATCGATTTGTCCGCATAGGCCCTGATATATATACCGTCCTCTCTGTAGTCTTCCTCTAATATATTTCCCGATTTTCTTATACGGTTTATGATTCCCGCATCGCTGTAAGGAATAAGCTTCTCAATGTAATTTCTGCTCTTTAAAACTTCAGCTTCAATTGCAGCCGAAAGCTTATCAAGTCCCTTTTCATGCTTTGCGGCAATATATACGGTCTCATCCGCCTTAAAGTCCTTTATTACTGGCAGCTCATCCACCTTATCCGTCTTGTTAAATGCGGTTATTATAGGCTTATCCTGTATTCCAAGTCTGCCTAAGGTTTCATATACCGTAGCAATCTGCTCATCCGCATTTGGATTGGAAATATCAACAACATGGAGAATAATATCCGCATATTTTGCCTCCTCAAGTGTTGAGCGGAATGCATTTATAAGGTGATGGGGCAGTTTTTTTATAAAGCCTACCGTATCGGTTATGATTATTTCCTGACCGTTGCCAAGGGTATAGTTTCTTGAGGTCGGGTCAAGTGTGGCAAACAGCTTATCCTCCTCCAAAACTCCCGCTAAGGTAAGATGATTTAAAAGCGTTGATTTTCCTGCATTTGTATAGCCAACAATGGCAACTACAGGAAGGCTGCCCTTGATGCGTTGCTTGCGCATTACTTCTCTGTGCTGCTTTACATCCTCAAGCTCCCTCTGAAGCTGTGCGATACGCTCCTTTATTATACGTCTGTCAATTTCAAGCTTTTTTTCACCCGGACCCCTTGTTCCGATACCTCCACCCAGCCTTGACAGGGAGTTTCTCATTCCAACAAGCCTTGATGAACGATATTTCAGCTGTGCAAGCTCTATTTGTATTTTGCCTTCCCTTGTGGAAGCCCTTGATGCAAAAATATCCAATATAACCGTTGTACGGTCAATTATTTTCGTATCTACAAGTTCCTCAAGATTTTTAATCTGCATGGGACTGAGCTCATCATCAGAGCACACGCCTGTCGCTCCAAGCTCCTCCACAAGTTCTCTAAGCTCCAATGTCTTGCCTGAGCCGATATATGTGGCTTTATCTACGCTTTCCTTTTTCTGTATCATCCTTCCGACCACAACTCCGCCTGCGGTTTTTATAAGCTCCTCAAGCTCATCCAAATTAGCGTCAATATCCTGTCCGTCATCAGGGTCAACACTTAAAAGTATTATTTTTTCTGTTATTTCGTCCGTGTTATACATAATATCGCACCATTACTTTACATAATATTTTTATTGTCAATAGAACTAAACTAATTAAGATTGTATATATCATGTACAACCTCTGTATCAACATTTACCCTTGTGTAGAGAAAATCATATATTTCCTTTCCTGCCGTATCACCCGGATATTTTGCAATGTATTCCTCTGCAAGAGAAAATGCCTTTTCATAATTTTGTAATTTGCTGTAACACATAATCCGAAGATATAACAGGTCATCCGTATATTCATCATTTATGTCAAGATGAGATTCAATATAGGAAAGAGCCTTGTTGTAATCTTCTATCTGCATGTAGTAGGCAGCATATTTATATGCAATCTTCCCCGATGTTCCGTATATGCCCGTATATATGTCGTAATACGTAATCATATTTTCATAGTCACCGTTTTTTTCATAGCAGTTTGCCGCGTAAAGGCTCATTTCCGTATAGCCCTTTTCCACAGCCTGTGCAAAAACAGCCGCATTGCTTCCGTAATTTCCATTTGAGTAGCTCTCAAGGCAAAGTGACAGGTTCGACAAAAATTTAATGCTGTCAGAGTTATAATATTTGTCATTGTAATCCGATAAAATCCTGCAATATGCATCGTATGCGTCATGAAATTGATTTAAACGGATATGGCAGTCAGCCTTATACATTAAAATGTCAATGTCAACTTCCTTTGAGAACCACTGCTTACAGGAAAGAGCGTCATCAAAATACTCTATCGCCTGTGCATACTCAGCCTTATGATAGCTGTTTACACCTTTATTCCGGTATTTATATTTTTTTGTAAAAAGATGCGGTACGCTTATGATTAGCATAAGGGCAATTATTATTAAAAAAGTTGTCCTTACAATAATCTGCGACCTTCGTTCCAATTGTTTTTTCCGCATTTGTTTATTCATAATATTTAATTCCCCAAAAGTTGATGAAATTCTTCAAGGGTAAGGTTATGCTCATGCATAAATATAGCAGCCTCCTCACCAACATATCTGAAATGCCATGGCTCATAATTGATACCCGTCACTTCAACCTTATCCTTCGGATATCTTAAAATAAAGCCATAATTATAGCAGTTGTCAGTAAACCATTTTATGGTCGGATTTGTCTCTAAATCCTCCGTAAGCGTAAAAATATCCTCATCTGAAAGGTCAAGGGAGAGTCCCGTCTCATGCTCGCTACAGCCTACCATTTGTACCGTTTCATAGGTTTTCGCCCGGGCCTCCTCCTCGCTTAAACCTTTGTCCATAAGCTCCTGAATATTTCTGTCAATAATGCCCTGCTGGGTTTCCCTATCCCTGTATGCAGAAATTATGTTATAATGAAAATCCGCATCATTACATGCCTTTGTAAATCTGTATAAATCTATATATGCCTGCTCATCAATTACAAAACCGCTGTTTAAGGTATGCTGCTCAAAGGAATAATCCTCAGGCAGAGGATTGTCCTTATTTACAAGAATAAGCGTTGCTTTATTTTTCTCGTATATCGCCTTTGCTTCCTTTGAAAGCTCTAAATTAGGGTTTACCGTTTCTGTGACGGCATTTGTATGCGTTGCTGTATTTTCCTTTTTTGGCTCCTTCTTATCAGGTTTTAAAAGATTTACAAATAGTACAACAACCAAAATTATGGCAGCAAGTGCAAAAATGGTATACATTAAAACACTGTAATCTCCGGCTTTTGTGTGTCTGACTAAAAGTCTTATATATCTTTTGAAAAATCGACGGATTTTCTTAAATACCCTCTTTATTTTTTTACCAAGGGCAAGAAAAAATGATTTTACATTCATTTATTGTCTCCTTTGTATATAATGAAAAATTATCCTATGAATTAATCGAGCATTTCCAATATTTCATGCTTTGGTATAGCGCCGACCACTCTCTTTACCGGAGTTCCTTTTTTAAATATCATAAGCGTCGGTATTGACATTACACTGTATGTTGTGGCAATGTCGCTTGAATCGTCTATATTGCATTTACAAACTTTCACGTCAGGACGTTCATTTGCAAAATCTTCAATTATGGGACCCATCATTTTACACGGACCGCACCAATCGGCATAAAAATCAATTAAAACTATATCATCTGCTTTTAAAACCTCTTTTTCAAAATTATCTGAATTAACATGTGTAACCGCCATAGTACTTCCTCCTTTTTTAATTATAAGTTGTATTGTTCCCTTAATTCCTTTGCTTTTTCATTTATATCAATTATAAGCTCCCTTGAGGACATAATGTTACAATCCTGTCCTCTTGTTATCTGCTGTATAAGTCCGTCTGAGCTTGCTACGGTTATATTATAACACTTTCTGCCCGAATTAGTAAACTTTTCTATAAAAGCGTCAGCAGTTTCGCCCTCTTTTGTATGAATTACAGTTATATTGTCAATCTCCTGTGTCTGTCCCCTGTTATTTTTAAGCTTATAGCCGTCAAAAACAAGCATAACGGGAATATCCGTTGTGGCACTGTAATTGGCAAGAAGCTGTATCAGCTTGTCCTTGGAAGCCACAATATTTGTTTCGGCAAGGCTCTTTAATTCCTCATCTGCAAATATTACATTATAGCCGTCCACTATCAAGAGCCTTTTCAGCGGCTCAGTCTGTTTATACCGTACCTTATGCTCAGGCTCAGCAATTTTCTTTACATGCTCATGCTTCTCTGCCCTTTTGTTAGAATATGCCGTCCTATTTATTATTTCGTCTATTTCGTCAGTTCCGATGGAATAGTCAAAGCTTTTATTTTTTGCAGCAGCATATCTATCAGGATTAAATTCTTCTTCCTCCTTTATGTCATCAAACACATGCATATACTGCTCTACCTCATACCATGGAACAATATAGCCTGAGCCGTGAGCGCAAAATACGGATGAAGAAAGATTTACGGCATCCTTATCAGGGTCATAGGCCGATGTTTCGACAATATCCTCCTCATTGTGACATGTCATATATCCCTTAAAGGTGCAGGAAATACTTCCAAGCCCCTTTGTGTAGGCGTTTACATTTTCCTGATAGTCCCGTAATGTTGCAACCGGTCCATATCCGCATATAACCGCTGTATCTGACTCCAATGTGTGGCTTGATATCACTGCGTAAAGCATGTCAAGCTCTGTCATTGCCTTTCCGAGAAGTGATGCCGGAATTTTAAGCTCAAAATCGTAGTAGGGCTCAAGCAATTTGGAATCTGCTTTCATAAGTCCCTGTCTGACAGCCCTTCCTGCCGCCTGCCTGAAATCTCCTCCTACTGTATGCTTGTCATGCGCCCTCCCATTTATAACAGTGATTTTTACGTCCGTAAGGGGCGAGCCTGTCAGAACACCCTTTAAGCTGCGTGTCTTTAAGCAGGACATAATAAGCCTCTGCCAGTTTTTATCAAGCTTGTCCGTACTGCAGTCAGAGGAAATGCTTATGCCGCTTCCGGGTTCCCCCGGGGAAAGCATAAGATGTACCTCTGCATAATGTCTGAGGGGTTCAAAGTGTCCAACACCTATTACGGAATTTGTTATTGTCTCCCTGTACTCAATATCTCCCATGCCGTACTTTACGTCAAGGTCATATTTCCGTTCCAGAAGCCTTGACAGAATTTCCAATTGAACCTGTCCCATTATTTTTACGTTTATGTCTCCGTTTTTCTCATCCCAGCTTATATTAAGCTCCGGAAGCTCGTCATTTAGGGAAACAATGTCCTGATACACCTTTTTGCTGTCGGTATCAGGCGGAAAAATAAGCCTGTATTTTAAGACCGGCTCAAGAACGGTAAGCTTTTCCACTGTTTCGCCGTCTGAAATTATCTCGCCTGCATATGAGCCGCTAAGACCTGTAACAGTGCATATATCACCTGCCGACACAGTCTGCATGGCATTATATTTTTCTCCTGAATAAAGCCGTATCTGAGTGACCTTTTCGCCGTTTATAACATCTCTTGTATTTAAAATACCGCCTGTAATTTTCATGTGGGTAAGACGTACATTTTGCTCATCATATGATATTTTGTATATTGCTGCTTTAAAATCATCCCCGTAAGACGGCTCAAGGCAATATACGGAAAGTCCGTCAAGAAATTCAGCTATTCCCTCAAGCTTTAAGGAGGAGCCAAAAAAGCACGGAAATATAAGACGACTTTTTATAAGTCCTGATATATCCGACCTGTCTATAGTATACCCGTTTAAATATTTATCAAGCAGCTTTTCCTCGGACATTGCAATTTGTTCCAAGTCATTTTCTTTAAAATCCTTACACGAAAAATCAATGCATTGCTCTGAAAGTCCCATGCAAAGCTCTTTCATAATCTGAGCCTTGTCAGCCAGCGGCATATCCATCTTATTTACAAATATAAACACAGGAATATCGTACAGCTTAAGAAGCCGCCACAAGGTTTTTGTGTGCGCCTGAAGCCCTTCCGTTCCGCTTATTACAAGAATTGCATAATCTATAACCTGAAGCGTTCTCTCTGCCTCAACGGAAAAATCGGTATGCCCGGGAGTGTCAAGCAAAACAAATTGTGTGTCATCATGGGAAAATCTCGCCTGCTTTGAAAATACGGTTATTCCGCGGCTTCTTTCTATTTCATCCGTATCAAGATATGTGTCCTGCTTATCAACTCTCCCAAGATTTTTTATTGCTCCCGCAGTAAAAAGAAGGGCCTCGGATAATGTAGTTTTTCCGGCATCAACATGTGCCAATATTCCTATTGTTATTTTTTTCATTTTAAATCCCGCTGGTGGAACAATGCGCATCCTAATTAAATGTTATTGTACTGATTTTATCAATTAATGACGTACTATGCAATCATTTTATAATACTCCCCATCCTATTTCAGGGTTTGGATAGGTTCTGTAGCCCGGAAGGGGTGATGCCTCACGTATTAAATAGGCCTTAAGTTTTTCTCCGTACAGGAAAGGGTCATTTCCGTTTACAATTCCCCACTCCATCAGTCTTACTGCCCTTGCAGATACATAAGGTGTGGCAAATGATGTTCCTGATACTGCCGTATAGCCTCCACCCGTTCGTGGAACGGTTACATTTACCCCCGGAGCCGATACATCCGGCTTAACCTCATTGTTTATTGTATATCCTCTTCCTGAAAATGCTGCATAGGACAGCGTTTTCTCATCATATGCACCGACGCTTATTGCATTTCTTGCCGTAGATGGTATTGTCATTGTTGTGTACTCGGAAGGTGTGGAAAATATCACATCAGCGGAGGTTCCTTCTGAAACGGGAAGCCATATGTCAAGCCTTCCGTCAAGTATTGATTTGGGGTTAAAGCTTATGGTCCATATGCCCTGTGCTATATACTGTCTTTGTGGAATAATTGAAATGTATGTTTCCTGATTCTTGTTAAAGGGCGTTGGATAGCCATTTATAACACTGATATCCATATCAGGTATTTTGTAGGTCATTACCTCCTGATATAAATTAAAGGGACCGATAAAGCTGCCGTCAGGCGCCGTTAGAAATATATCAACAACATCAAGAAAGCTCCTCCATATTTGAAGGTTAAGGCTCAGAACATAAGGATTTACAATAAAGTCCGTTCTCTGCCATGATGTGTTTCCAAGCATAAACTGCGCATGTCTTGCAGCTCTGCCCTCATTTCCCATGCCTGTCACTATGCTTACCCTTGCTATCTGTGCAACAGAATCTATATATTCCTCAACCATGGAATTTGAACCATGGTCGCCATAATTGTTCCCATAGCTTAAATTTATAACGAGGGGAAGTCCATAATTTATTGCGTAGGATATAGCAAAGTCGATTGCCATTATAAGGGCTGACGTGCTTGGAAGCCCGCCTGCATAGCCGTTATCAAGCTTAATTGCAAGTATTTTTGCATTCGGGACCGTATCTGCTATGATGCCTGCAACCGCAGTTCCATGTCCTGAAAAATCAGAGGTTGGAAGATTGACGCCACTTTCCAAAGCCTCATTAATATCGTTTGCCGAATAAAACCTGCCGATACCGTAATATGCGGAAACCTCATCATCAGGGCTTACTGCATTTGTCTGATCCCATATGCCTGCAAGTCTTGTCTTCCCGTTTTTATAACGAAAAACCTCGTGATTATAATCAATGCCTGAATCTATGACGGCGACAAGCACACCCTCTCCCGTAAATGAAGAATCTTCCAAAATACTTTGCCGTGAGGCAGAAATCTCATCGAATGAAATATCAGAAACATTGAAGCTTTCAAGATAAATGCTTTTTGGTTTTTCAATAAATATAATTTCAGAGCTTTTACTGAGTCTTTCAATTAACTCGCTTCTTATTCGTATAATTGCAAAGCTGTTTTTTAATTCAACATAGGTAAAGCCAAGCTCCCTGCTTAAATTTTGGAGGCTTCCTATATATTTTACAATCAGCTCCCATTGGTCAAAGGCATTGTTGTAGCCTACATCAAGGTCAAGTGATTTACGTCTTTCATCCTGAGGTGTCGCAAGCGCAAGATTTAATTCTGTGCCAAGCTTTGAAGGATCCTCAACCATTTTTCACCACATACTTTATACATATTAATAATATAATACTTTATTATATTTTTTTTATGCTGATTTTTTAATAAATCTGTTTATTATTCTGTTTACAATCTCCTTTGATTCGCCAAATTCCTTGAGCCTTGAATAAAACAGCAAAAATACTAAATTTGAAACAACGGCGCAGACAAGAAGCTTTAATATGATTGCAGTCATTCCCGCACCCGGAACAAGCATACATGCAAAATAACATACAGTGCATGCAATAATTGTTATAACGGCATAGAAAAATAATCTAAGGACGTATTCCTTTTTACTTCTCTTAAACATTGTCTTAAATATGTTGTGAAGTATCCAAGGCATACCAACACAGGAAACCGATATAACCGAGGCAACAAGAACTCCGTATACACCTAAGAACTGTACAAGTATTATGTTTAATATAAGATTTGCAAAGGCAGTTGCAAGAGGTCTGAATCTGTCCTCATGCCATATTCCCGCTGCATTTTTGTAGGTATGAAGCACAAGATTCATCTGATCTACAAAGAAATATACCGTAAAGCATATATCAATAACAATGCCTAACGTATTTTCACTGCCTGCCCATATAATCATAAACGGATGAAGAAGACAGAGCAGACAACAACAGCATATGCCTACAAGCCATGCCACTATAAAAGTAAATTTATTCATGTCATTATAATTTTTTTCTTCCGTTTCGAGTATTATGCTGTTTCCAATTCCGGCAGTACATGAAGCATATATAACCTGAAGCAGTGTAATGACTGATTTGACAATATAGTAATAGTTATTATAAATTGCAAGAGGCGTAAGCCCCATGAAAATGGATATTACGATTGAATCCATTGACATGACCATAACCATGCCCAGTCTTGAGGTAAATAAATCCTTAATACGCTGGTTTATATTTCTTGTAATATCAGGCGAAAGCTCTCCCTCCGGCTTATATTCAGGATATTTTTTAATTGAAAAGTATGCTACCACAATATTTGTAAGCACCTGTGTGAGAAATGAAACAATAAGGTACAGATAGTAGCTTTTAAATATGATTACAACAAGGAATTGTCCTACATATTGAAATGTATTTGTAATAAGTGAAACCTTGCTTGTTATATCGTCCCTCTGGTGTGCCGTAAGAAGGCTGCTTCTATAGGCAAAAAGCCAATAAGACACAACGGTACACGCAAGATTCAAAAGATAGATGATGTATATATTTACGTCGGATGGAACCTCTCCGGCCGCATTTTTTGCAATAAGATGAGGCACAAATGGTAAAACAATTGTACCTGCCACAGCGATAACAGCACCGATAATTCGGTAATATTTTCTATAAAGCTTGAGAAGGGCACATATCTCCTGCTTATCGTTTCTTATTATGGGTTCATACATGCTGTAAACCATAGCCGAGCCTACACCCAGCTCCGCCATGTTAAGCACAAGAAGAATAGACGAGAACAAGCCGTTAAGTCCTAAATATTTCATACCCATGAAATACATAATGGCTGTTCTCATAAAAAATGGCAGTAATATCTGATATACCTTAAGTATCATGCCGAAAAAAATGTTTCTTGTAGCATTCGCTACTCTGCCGTCTTCCACCTTAAGTTCCTCCTTAGGTCTACGGCTATACGCCTATGACCCTTTCGGGTCAAACGGGTCGGATTCTAAAGAATCCGACTATAAAATGCCGGTGGCGGGACTTGAACCCGCACGACGTCGCCGCCAACAGATTTTGAGTCTGCCTCGTCTGCCAATTCCGACACACCGGCAAGCAACAGAAAATATAACATATTTTACCGAGTGTGTCAAGAACATGGACAGTCTTTTTATTCAAGCTTCATCATAGTTCTTTTGAGCCTTTTTATTATCTTCTTTTCAAGTCTTGATATGTACGACTGTGAAATACCAAGTAAATCAGCCACCTCCTTTTGGGTCATCTCCTCAATGGTGTCTCCAAGTCCGAACCTGAGCTCAATAATAAGCCGTTCCCTGTCACTTAAGGTTTCCAGCGCCTGCATTAAAAGCTCTTTATCTATCTCGTCCTCAATATCCTTGTATATCATGTCATCGTCCGTACCAAGTATATCGGACAAAAGCAGTTCGTTGCCGTCCCAATCTACGTTTAAGGGTTCATCAATGGACACTTCAATTCTCGTTTTAAGACTTCTCCTGAGATACATAAGAATTTCATTTTCAATACATCTGCTTGCATAGGTTGCCAGCTTTATATTCTTATCCGCCTTAAATGTATTTATTGCTTTAATTAGCCCTATTGTTCCAATTGAAATTAAATCCTCTACGCCTATACCCGTATTGTCAAATTTCTTTGCAATATATACAACAAGTCTAAGGTTGTGCTCAATGAGCGTTCTTTTTACATCATCCTCCTCCAGCCTGCATATAAATTCTGCTTCCTCCTCCGGAGCAAGAGGTGCAGGTAAAATTTCCGAGCCTCCTATATAATGAACCTCATTTTTGGGAAATAATATAAAATTGGATATGTTTTTTATGCTGAATCTGATTTTATTATTGCTAACTAAACTAATCATTTGAATGCTCCTCTCCTTTTTTTTAGGTCTAAAAGCGTATTATGTTCTGCTTTTTTGACGTATCATGCATGAGTGTAGTAAAATCTCATAGTCGTTGCCGCCAATGGTATTTTTGCTTATTCCGGCAACAACATTTGTATAAACAGCATTTGTATCAGTTAAACAAAGCCTGTTAATCTTAAATCCGGGCATAACCGCATCCGACTCGCTTACGGTGCTGTAGTAAATGGGATAAATCGGTATACCACATTCTTTCCTTACTTTTACATAGTCAAATGTACCGTTCTTTTTATATGCTTCTAAAAATTGATTCATATTCTCCCCAAGTAACCTTTTAGAAAGCCTGTAGCTTATAATAATGACAGGACAATCCGTCGCATAATCAAAAAGCATATTTCCGGAATCCATATATCCTCTACAGTGTATACATTTATGATTTACCAAAACAGAAACATTATATATGTTATTTT
>JAAVIA010000053.1 GCA_014799405.1 Lachnospiraceae bacterium | reverse complement strand
TAACTATACTTTTTCAGAAAAACTTAGTGAAACAACAGAAGACTTGAGAGACTATGATATTACGATTTATGAAGAAAACGGACAATATTATGGAGATTTAAGAATTTCAGGAGAAAATATAGACATAGATGTAAAAGCACAAATATATGGAAATGATGAATGGATCAGCCTTGTGTTAATGGAATATAATTCCGAACATGAATCAGGTCTAGAGGATATGGAAAATTGTGTATTGCTTAGTTTGAGAAGCCAAGGAGAAGAAATATATACATATTGGGGAGGCAAGCCTGTGACAAACTTACTAAATGATGACCCTTTTGTATATTATGATTCGAATCTTTTTTTTGCAAAGAGGGGCTTTTAGAGGAATACTTAAGATACAGATTTTCGCCTAAGAAAATATATCATAATGAGGTAACAGAATATGTGGACATACAATGACTTGATAAACAATACAATGGAAGATGCTGACCCATTTCCATATGATTTATCTGATGATGAATTAGAAAATGAAGTCAAATGTTCATTGGGAATTGCACCAATGTATATTTGAATGTTATGTTGCAGAATATGATAAAATTTAGGAGGATTATTATATGGTTTTATTGGTGGTAGATACTCAAAAAGGTATTATGGATGACAGACTGTACGAGTTTGAAAAGGTCAGAGAAAATATAAATCTGCTTATTTCTGAGGCGAGAAAAAATAATATTGAGGTTGTATTTGTCAGACATGATGACGGACCGGGGACAGGCTTTTCAAAGGGGGATGATGACTTTGAAATTTTTTCGGAGTTTGAACCTCTTGAAGGCGAAAAGATATTTGATAAAACTGTAAACAGTGCTTTGCATAAAATGACAGGACTCACAGACTATTTGGATGGCAAGGGCATAAAAAACATTATGGTAGTAGGATTGCAGACGGATTTTTGTATCGATGCCACCATTAAAAGCGGCTTTGACCACGGTTATAAAATGATTATACCTGAATATTCTAATTCAACATTTGATAATCCTTTTTTTAATAAGGAAACCGCATATAAGTATTTTAATGAATTAATATGGAAGGACCGATACGGGGAGACTGTCACAATCGAAAAAGCAGTTGAAATAATAAAAAATCATAAATTCACTGATACTTTTGACAGTAAACATTTGGATAAATAGGGGCAGATAAATTATGAAGTTTAATATCAACAATTTAAAGTGGACAAGGGAGCCGAAGGATTACACCATTACAGCGGAAAAAATAGAGATTGTCACCAAACCCAACACGGATTTATGGCAGAGGACATACTATCATTTTCGCAATGATAATGCTCCTGTACTTCAAATGAGTACAAAGGAAAAGTATTTTTCATTTACGGTGAAAACGGATTTTGACAGTAAACATCGCTTTGATCAATGCGGAATCGTTTTATATCTGGATAGCGAAAATTGGTTAAAAGCTTCAATAGAATATGAAAATGATAGTTTCCAGCATTTGGGAAGCGTTGTCACAAATAACGGTTTTTCGGATTGGGCGACAACCGAAATAGACGCGCAAATAAAATCCATGTGGTACAGACTTAGCCGCAGGGAGGATGATTTTTGTGTTGAATGTTCCGCTGATGGACATGTTTTTCATCAGATGAGGATCTGTCATATGTGGAAAGCCACGGATGAGGTTAATTTTGGTATTTATGCCTGTAGTCCTGAAGCCTCCTCCTTTAAGGCAGTATTTACCAACTTTGAAATGACGGAATGCAAATGGCAGGCACATAATGGCCAGGCACCTGATGAGGAGTAAAATAGGAGGGACATATGCAAATTGCGGCATTTATAATTTTATTTCTATTTTACGGGACATATTTTACAAAGCTTTTTATACAGAGAAAGCAGGGCATAAGGACAAACTTACTCGGAAAGGGTAAGACGGGACTTGTAAAATTTATTGAAATAACACTGAAAATTGTTACATATATTGTTCCTGTGGTTGAGGTCATAAGTATATGCATCTGGTATGATTATAATGTATATATCATGGCACTTTACAAATCTGTATGGTTTCGTAGCTTGGGGCTGGTATTGGGGGTATCAGGCACGGCAATATTTATTATTTCTATTATCACAATGCGTGACAGCTGGCGTGCAGGAGTACCGCAAAATGAAAGCACGGAGCTTGTTACCACCGGCATTTACCACTATAGCTGGAACCCTGCCTTCCTCGGATTTGATTTAATCTATCTTGGCATTCTTTTTATGTTTTTTAACTGGTTTCTATTCGGAATAACGCTGCTTGCAGTTTTCATGCTGCATTTACAGATAGTAAATGTTGAGGAAGATTATTTAATAAAAACCTTTGGTGACGAATATATGGAATATAGTAAAACGGTGTGCAGATATTTTGGACGTAGGATTTGCAAAAATGAAATATGATAAGGAGCAGTCAAAAAAGAAGATAAGAGATATAACTGGAAACTTGCGAGTAATGTCAATGTGATTGTGGTAAGATTAAACTAAATTTACATCTGGAAAGAGGATATGGGAATGGTATCTAAATCAGAGAAATTAGAGCAACTTTTTATTGAATGGGAATATGCACAGGAAAATGAGCCGGATTTTTCGTGGAAACAAACACGAGGAGGTAAGAATATTACCAAAAGCCATTTTCGGAGAGATGGAATTATTGATGAAGCTATTTTCTCCAAGGAAAAAAGAAAAGTGTTATTTATTTCAAATGAAGCTAATGATGATGAATACTCTGCCAAGTTTAACCAAAAACCAAGCAACATAGATGATTATCGGAAATATTATGAAACTGGTCGGGATGATTGGTTGGGAAAGATGAGGGAGCGGACTTCTGCCATATATAAAGTCGTTGCAGAAATTGGAATAAATGAACTGTCTGATTCAGACGCAGCAATCCATTATGCAGTTATGGATTTGAACAAAAGAGGCGGAGGTGCTGATGTAAAGGGTGCATTGCATATTTATGAGTATTGCAAATATTATAAGGAGTTTATCAAGAAAGAAATTGAAATAATAAATCCAGATGTTGTTGTATGGTTAGGAACAAAGACTTATGATATGGACTTGCATATCAATTTTTTTGGTGCAAAGCAAATTGGAGGTAAAATATATTTTGTCATAGAGGATAAACAAATTCCTATACTCAGAATGTGGCATACGGCGTATTATCAGGGAAAGATAGAACCATTACAAGGATACTCAAATAGGATTATAGGTAAATTATGTGCCAAATGCAGAGAGGAAATGAAGCGGTATAATCTGATTTAACCTCAACGGAGTAGTTACACAGCAGTAGAGCGTATAGAAACCAGTCTATATGCTCTATTTTTGTAAAAGAATAGGATATAACAAAAAAGAGCAGCAGACACCCAGTTTCAAGCGGAAGTCAAACCTTATCAGATTCTTGCATCTTTGGTTGCAAAAGAAATAATCGGAAATAATTTATTTCCTATATCTTGGCATAGCCTCAGGCCAGCCGGTAAGCTTTCCGTTTAAAATAGCTGTAAATATTTTCTCCTTGCAGCCGGGATTTTCCGTATCAAGGGATTTTACAAGGTTTTTAGCATATTCTCGCTTCGTGTATCCATCAGCCTGACATTTTGCGGCTACTACAGGAAGCTCCATTTCATTTTGGAAAGATTTTATTTCTCCCTCATTGCAGAACATGAGAGGTCTGATAAGTGTAAGTCCTGAACGGTCAAGAAATGTAACAGGTGAAAACGTATGGATACGCCCCTCAAATATAAGTGACATTAAAAATGTTTCGATTATATCATCCTTGTGATGAGCATAGGCAAGCTTGTTGCAGCCAAGCGTCTTAATTCTGTCATCAAGAGCTCCCTTTCTCATTTTGGCGCAGAGAGAGCAGGGATTTGTCTCCTTTCTCACATTAAATATAATCTCATAAATTTCAGTATTTTCAACATAATATGGCACATCAAGCTCATGACACAATTTTGCAATACTTTCCGTTTCAAAACCGGGTATACCGAGATTAACGGTAATTGCAATAATGTCAAAATGCTTTGGGTAAAATCTTCTAAGTCCTGCAAGAGCGTAAAGCAGGGTAAGGCTGTCCTTGCCGCCGGAAATTCCAACCGCTATTTTATCCCCTTCATCAATCATCTGATATGTATCAACAGCTCTTCTTGTATAGCTTAATAATTTCTGCAATTTCATAGTAAACGTAAAATCTCCTAATATTGTAATAGTTTTCAATAACTTTAAATAAACACTTATATAAGACTTATATATTATACTGTATATGACTCAAATGTCAAAGAATAAACATTCAAGAATCAATATCAAAGATTATCATAATAAATAAAAATTTGTACTATAAGGTGTATTTATTGTACTCATAAAATGCTATAACAATTATTGTAAAGGATATCCAAAATATTTCGAACATTTATTCGAAAAAAGTATTGACAAACGAACAAATGTACGATATATTAGTTACAGTTGACGAACACATATTCGAGGAGGCGGTTTTATGAAATATCAAAATACAATTTATTTTATTCATAACAATTATAGAAAGCTTATTATAGGTCTGAGCATATTGTTGATTGCCTGTGCCATACTATTTGGCGCTTCGGGACTTTCAAACAAAGTCAGTGCCAGCACCCACAACGAAAAATATTTCAAGTGTATAGACATTGAGCGTGACGATACACTTTGGAGTATAGCAGAGGAGTACATGACTGAGGAGTATGCTTCCATAGATGAATATATTGAGGAAGTTAAATCCATTAACTCTCTTAAAGGCGACACCCTTTACAACGGTGCAACTCTCGTAGTACCTTACTATGCCGCACCCCAATAATATATGGTTATATGTCGTAAGGCATCCACCTAAGCTACGTGGGTCCATACGGGTATTACGTCGTAAGGAGACCACCTAAGTTACATGGACCCATACGGGTATTACGTCGTAAGGAATCCACCAACTTCGTTGGTCCCCCTTACGACATAACATACACACCTTTATACATAGCTGCATTTTCCGAAACCCATCCGGTTAATGCAGCTTTTCCATGCTTTAAACTATTGAAAAAAAATGCCAACTGACTTATAATAATTCAGTTGAAAGATACTGAGAGGTGAAGAAATTATTGCAAATTGAATATAGTAAAAATTCAGTAAAATATATTAATGCGACTGATAAACCAACAAAGAAACGTCTGAAAGAAGCAATTGAAAAAATCCCTTTGGGAGATATTAAAAAATTACAAGGGATAGATAATGGATATCGTTTGAGAGTTGGAGATTTAAGAGTGTTGTTTTCAATAGAAGATGATATAATATATATTGATAATATTATTCCAAGAGGACAGGCATATAAAAGAATGTAGGAAATTCAGGAGGTAAAACGATGAGTAAAGAAATGCTTAAAAATCTGATAGAGTTAGTACCGGAAGAAGATGTCGAGGTACTTTATAAAGTTATCATT
>JAAVIA010000052.1 GCA_014799405.1 Lachnospiraceae bacterium | reverse complement strand
CACAGAATATCGTGGACAAGCTTAAGCTTTGTTCCAATGATACGCTTTATGCCATAGACGGAATCATCGATATTCTTATAGAGAAGCAGGACAGACAGAGATAGTAAGACAAAAAGAACCGCAGTTCATGCAGGTTAATTCCAATAATTGCAAAGGGCTGTCGCACTAAGCTTTGATATATCAAAGCTTAGTGCGACAGCCCTTTTTAACAGACGATTTGATTGTTTTTAATGATTAATACTCAAATTTAATATTATGGTTATCATAGGATGTCTGGCTTGATATTCCCTGCTTGAGCCTCCTGACATTGTATAAATTCCATGTATGACCCACCCACCATTTGGTGGAACACTCACCGTTTTGGTTGTGGATGCGGCTTCTACCGGCATAAAGTTTGCCTGATTTACGCAGAACGATGTCATCAATAAAAGAATCAATATTTTTGTTTTCATAGAAACATTCCTCCTTATTTTTCGTATAATTTTAAATCGTCTGTTATTTTGTGCCGATAGCTTAATATAATCATCCGTACTACAGAAATAACTGTCATGATAAGCATAAATACAAACGTGTGTAAAATATAATTCATTCCATCCCTCAAAATGATATTCCTTGTGATTTCAGGCAGGTACTTTTTTTCAGCCAGAAACACCAGAAAAGTTGAAACAATGGCGACAACGGTACTTTTTACAAAGCAGGATACAAGATACGGAACTGTTAAAACAAAATTGGAATATCCTGCTGATTTAAATATTGCCATGTTTTTCATCCTTCTTATAAACCTTAGTTCATTTATGTATACGATGGAAAGAATGTTAATGACAAGAATAAAAAACATAGCATACCGCATTCCCAGCTTTATTGTTGTGTTCTGGTCCTTATCGCTTACATATTCCGATGTATTGTCTGTAAGTGCGCAATTGTATTTATACGCTATATTCCTTAAAAACTCTCCCGCCTGCTTTTCTTTTCCGAGAGTTACATTGATTCTTATATGTACAACAGTATAATCAAAATTGTCCTTAAATAAGGTGTCGGATACAACAAATTCCACATTTCTCTGATAACCCCAGTTCAGGAACCTGCTTCTTGCAAATATGTCAAGCTCCCCTGCATCAAATACCGCAACACCATTCTTTGGTCCATACCTTACTTTTTGGGGAAGCTCCTCCAGAATAACATCATCACTTGTCCCATAGTTGTCTATTATAATTGCTCCTCCAGAGACTGCAAATTCCTCATACGATACGGTCTCGCTCAACGCAATCTTTTTTTCATATGCCTGTTTGCTTACCCCATAAATGCTACAGTACGCATATCCATCCTCTATAGCAAAATTGTCAAGATATTCCTCCTTTATGTTTAAATCCTCCACAAAAAACGGACCTGATGTATCATATATGACATCATAATATTCCACATACGGAACCATCCGTTCAAGACCGTCCATGCCGCTTGCGTCTTCCGTCACCAGTGAAAACATAAAATCATAGGTTTCCCTTGTACTCATTACATGCTGATTGTATTTTTCAACCTGAAGGGAAAGAATAAATATCATTGCTATCATCAGAAGCGCCATATATTCCGATGCCTTTTCACTAAAACGATTATCACGGAAATAGTATTTTAAAATAAGGATCTTCCTTACATATTTATCCTTCCTTGGGTCGTACTCTCTTGACCGCTTCCTGTTATGCAGCACCTCCGGTGACATCATGCTTTTTTCGATTGCAGGCAACGCTCCGATAATAAATGCCAGCATACAAATAAAAAGTACGATAATATACGATTTTTCGGTAAAGTACGGCTTGAAATTATCCAGCTTTACAATACGCGCATTTTGTATTGCACGAATAATTAAAACGGTAAACTGCCTTCCCATAAGTATGCCTATGATATATCCGCATACGATAAAAAAACAGACATTCACACAGATAGGATGAGGCTGTGTGTAATTTTGAAAAGCCCAAAGATGTAAGAATATCCTGCTGATTTTCCCGTCCGTTAAAGTATGCTAAAAATGTGTGTATACATAACATCATGGATGTTAAAAAAAGGATTACCGCCATTGCCTTTAGGAGATACCCCATGTTTGCATCATCAATTCCGCCCTCTTTTTGTACCTCAAGCATGTTCAGGTCATAGTTTGTTATAATGGTGCATCCCTGCCGGAAACCTTCATCCTTGTCCCCGTTAAAAAAACTGCATTCCCTCAGCTTGTGAAATGACATTATATTCTGCAGAGCAGACTCATATGCCTCACTGTTATTCATGTGCAGGTATACGTTATAGCTTAAAGCCTTCGAGTCCGTAATGGCTATGGCAGGCATCCAGTTTCTGTTAATGGTGGAGTAATCAAAATCATCCAGTATGCCGGTAATTGTATAATTAATTCCGTTTAAATTAATCGTATCCCCAACTTCATATTCTGCTATTATAAATTTATCTTCATAGAGTGCCGTTGCGGATATGGCAACTTCCCCCTTTTCCTGAGGCATTCTTCCCTCATAAATGTCATAGTTGTTCATCTCTATTGCATTGGCATCACAGGTTATCAGATTAAGCATCTCCCCGGAAGCCCATATGTTTCCTTCAATGCCTATCTGTGCTTTATCACTGTAATTTTTTACAATCCAGTCTCTTGTATCCTCATCAATATCATGCAGAATTATGTTATATTTCCCATAGGCATCGTATGCATCCAGCGTCCTCATATGCTGATAGGACTCATATGTATTAAATGCAACAAATATAAGCATAACTGACAAAGACAAGCACAGAATCGCAGCTAGAGTTTTTTTTATGTTCCCGACTATGTTTCTTACTATAAGTTTACCTTTCATCAGCATCCCCCTCCGCACGTCCATCTTTAAGACGTATATTGACATCAGCTTGTCTGCTTATGTCCTCGTCATGGGTCGCCATTATAAGCGTCATATTATACGTTTTGGCCATGTCCATCATAAGCCGTACCACATTTTCCGAATTTTCAGTGTCTAGATTTCCCGTAGGCTCATCTGCTAGCAGTATTTCCGGACGATTAATCATGGCTCGAGCAATTGCCACCCGTTGCTGCTGTCCACCGGATAACTGATTGGGATATTTTTTCATTATGTCCTGTATATCAAGCCTCTCTAATATTTCTTCAAAATATTCCTTTTCATATTTTTTTGAAAATTCATTTGCCATTAGTATATTATCTCTACAGTTTAATACAGGAACCAACTGAAAAAACTGAAAAACAATTCCAATTTTATTACGTCTGTAATTTAATATTTTTTTTCTTTTAAATTTGAAAATGTCTTCCCCATCAATCAGTATACTTCCCGAATCCGGAATATCAATCAGTCCAAGCATATTAAGCAGCGTGGTTTTTCCACTGCCGCTTTTTCCTGTTACTGCAACAAATTTCCCCTCAGGAATGTCCAGAGAAAGCTTGTCTAATGCAACACATTTTGTTTCGCTATTACCATAAATTTTCTTTAGATTTTTCACTTGAATCAATTGCCTTTCCTCCTCAAACATTTATAAGCATACTGTTCGTTTTTCCCCATATAATATCCGGTTTTTTCTGTTTCCCCTTATATATTTGGAGATATGTTACAGATTTATTCTATCTCAGTTTGTTCACAGACAGAATCATAGATATTTTAATAAAGAAGCAGACCAGACAGTTGTAGAGACATCGCTAAGTACCGGCGACTTCAAAGCACCAGCTTATAATATTTTCTTTTCAAAAAGCACTAATGGGCAATACACTTATATCATTATTTTTAAAATACAGTATTTAAGTATAACGACACTTTTTTGTTGTTCTTTGTTTCAACAGCTTTGGAATGCACACTATCAGCATAAGGGCCCCCGAGATAATGCCGATCGACAGGCAGACCGCATAAGAGTGATATCCTGCAATTGTACATAATATGTAAAGCAGGAACAGCACACAGACATTTCTCCTTGCAAGAAACCGGTACCGCTTTTTCTCCTCATCATCCAGCCGCCTGTTTTCCGAATCAATCGGACTTAAAATAAAAACTCCTGTTGCAGAAATAGTTGTGACTATTCCAACGAACAATCCGTTATGTACTATATTTGAGCAAACAAAACATATTGCAAGTACGGCTGACGAAATGCATAAACATTTGAACGGTGTTTTTGCATGAAAGCCACCTGAATATCTTCTGACTGCAAGCATTGCAGTCTGAATCAGCAAGCCTTTCACAAAGTATCCCAATATTCCGCACATTACAAGAAATGCCCCAAGAGGAATGGAGGTGAACATAAGGTTATATGCTGCGTATTCATATAATTCCCGATCTTCTTCCTCCACAGTTTTTTTTAATATCAGCCAATTTACAATATGTCTACTGACACCAAGCAGCATTATTTTCGAAAACGCTCAAGCCCGGCAGGGGTTTTAGGCTGATAAGAATACATACTTCCCGCTGAGTTTGCACTGAACTTAAGCTCTCTTGTAAATAAAGCTGCAAGCTTTTCTGCCACTTTATTTTTTCTTTCTTTTTTCTCCGCCATATTTTCTCCTTTCGTGTATTTTCACCCATTAGTGCTTATAAAAAGATATAATAAAAAAAAATATTTTTCTACAGCTCAAAAGTGAAACGACATAAAACAGCCTTTTTTGTCGTTTTTTATTTTTCAGAAAAAAAACATATCATATTTTACAGAATTAATCTATTTAATTTTAAAGTCACTTTTATCCGCATATATAATAATCCAAACAAAAACCATACTTTTATTCGACAAAAATCGCATGTTTTCGTCTTTTCACTTTATCGTATTGTTTTTTGTTTTTTTACTATGTAAAATATAAATATTATTAAACGCAGGTGGGGAGAATTATGGAACAAATAATAGTATATGCAATTTTTTATGTTGTTCAGGGAATGATAGCTTTTTTCTATCTGAGCAGAATATTCGTGCAACGAAAAAACAATTGGTTTGTTTTTCTTTGCTATTTTTTGACGTACTTTATCCAATATATATCTTTCTTTTTTAACATTATTCTTTTGAATGTTTCCATGTTTTTAATTATGAATTTTTTGCTAATTTTACTATGCTATAAAACAAATATATTTAATGCACTGTTCAACGCATTAATCATGACATCCTTTATGTGCCTTTCCGAATATTGTATATTAAATTTTATAGGTGGTATTATAAATACAATAACAAATATTTTAGATTTAGGGTATCCACGTATGATTATCTTTTTTATCTCAAATAAGTTTTTATATTGGCTATTACTATATATTGTAACTAAGATTACTGATTTTTCAAGCAAAAAAATAATAATTGACAACTCAACAATACTGTTGACACTCTTTCCAATCTTCTCTTTTATTGTGTTTATAATATTGCATATTATAGCCGTATCCAACAGCTTAACAAGAATGTCCGAATACCTTTTTGTTGCTGTTGACATATTTCTTATTCTAAGCAATGTATTTATTATATGGATCTATGATTACAATTTGTCACAGCATGATGCGCTCACAAAGCTTAAGCTTGAGCATCAGCATGTAAATGATGCCGAAAATTATAATAAGCTTGTGACACAGCATAATGAAAATCAAAAAATATTAATACATGATATCAAAAATCATCTACAAACCATATATTCATTAAACAGGGATAAAAATTACATACAGGCAAATTCCTATTTAGCCAACCTTTTAGATACGCCTGTACTTACACATACATATGAACCAACTAACTCACATAACTTAAATTTGCTTTTATCAAGATATATAACAATATGTGATGAAAAGAATATTACATTTAATATAAATGCACGAAACACGGACATAAGCTATATGAAGCTTGAAGATATCACTGCACTTTTCTGTAATCTTATTGATAATGCCATTGAGGCTGCCGAGGGAATGGAGCATGCACATATTAATTTACATATACAGAGCAGTGAAAATAACACTCATACTGTCATAACTGTCATTAATTCATGCTGCCATGCACCTATTATGAAGAACAATCATTATCGTACATCGAAATCTAACCCCAATATGCACGGTATAGGTACCTACAGCCTGCAACGGGTTATAGATAAATATAATGGTGATTCCGAAACATATTATCTTGAAAATGAAAAAGAATTCCACGCAGTTATTTTACTGCGTCACAAGGAGGTATAATTTTATGTTAAACTTTGCAATATGCGACGATGATTTTGATTTCTGTAACGAGTTGGAGAAATATATAATAGAATATTTTTCCAACAAAAAGCTTGACGCACCTGACATATCTGTATTTCACTCAAGCGAGGATATACTTGCATCATCTAAAATATATGATATTGCTTTCCTCGATGTTGAGATGTCAGGACTTTCCGGTATCCACGCTGGAAAAGAGCTTACAAAAAGAAACAAAAATATGATTTTTTTCATTATTACGTCTTTTGAGGATTATTTGGACGAAGCACTTCGTTTTCATGCTTTTCGTTACCTCTCAAAGCCACTTGACAAAAATCGGCTGTTTCGTAACCTTGACGATGCCATACATCTGCACATTACAACATCAACAAAAGTAGCAATTGAGACAAAGGGGGGTGTTCACACGGTATTGTCATCAGACATTATTATGGTTGAAGCCAGATTTGGCAACGTCATTGTATATACACCTAATAAAACATACTATACCACAACCAAGATAAATGAATGGGATGCACGCCTGTCCAAAGTCAACTTTTTCCGCTGTCACAGAAGCTTTATAGTGAATTTTAATTATGTAAACTTTTTTGATAACTCTCTGATTCACTTAAACAATAATAAATATAAGGCATATCTGACAGTGCGCAAATATAGCCAATTTAAGCATGAATATTTTGTTTTTTTAGAGCATGTCGGATAGCAAATTGCTTATCAACCATGTTTACAAGGCTTGTTTTTACTTGCATTTTATTTTATAATTTAGCAAGTATAAAAGGCAGGTGATTTTTATGTCAGAAGCTTATTCCGATTTTGCTCTTGTTTATGACAGGCTTATGGATAACATTCCGTATGATGAATGGTTTAATTATATAAGCCTTTTACTTGAAGAATTTAATATTCAGAGCGGCATAATTGCCGAGCTTGGCTGCGGTACGGGAAATATTACCGAACGTCTTGCCACGGCAGGCTATGACATGATAGGCATAGACAGTTCTCCTGCCATGTTAGATATTGCCCAAAAAAAGAGGGGAGCAAACGGCTCATCAACATTATATCTTAATCAGGATATGCGGGAATTTGAGCTTTACGGCACTGTCTCCGCCATCATAAGCGTATGCGACAGTGTTAATTATATTCTTGACAAAAAAGAGCTTACGGAGGTTTTCAGACTTGTAAACAATTATCTTGACCCCAAAGGCATATTTATATTTGATTTTAACACACGCCATTACTATCTTGATATTGTTGCAGATGCCACCATAGCGGAGGACAGGGAGGATATAAGCTTTATTTGGGACAATCTTTATGACGCGGAAACTAATATAAATGAATTATACTTAAGCCTTTTTATTAAAGATAACAATATTAACTACAAAAGCAATGAAAATTTATACAGAAAATACGAGGAGTGCCATCTTCAAAAAGGGTATACTCTTGATGAAATGATTACTATAGTTAAGGCTTCCGGGCTGGAGCTTGTAGGTGCATATGATGCGTTTACAAAAAATCCTGCTACCGAAAGCAGCGAACGGATTTATATAATAGCAAGAGAAAGCGGAAAATAAGCTGCGTTTTATTTCAGGAGGTTTGATTACTATGTCCGATTATATCGTTCGGGGAATGGCAGCAAACAATCAGGTAAGATTTTTTGCATGCCGTTCTACGGAAACAGTTGAAAAAGCAAGAATAACGCATGGCACAAGCCCTGTTGTGACAAATGCCCTTGGAAGACTTTTAACGGGAGGTGCTTTAATGGGTGCCATGTGCAAAAATGACACCGATAAGCTTACGATTCGTATCCAATGTCAGGGACCTATACAGGGACTTCTTGTAACTTCGGATTCAAAAGGAAATGTGAAGGGTTATGTAAGTGAAACCGATGTTATGCTGCCTGCAAAGGACGTTGCAAAGGCAATCGACCTTGGCGTGATGAGTGTCATAAAGGATATAGGGCTTAAAGAGCCTTATGTTGGTCAAACACACCTTGTAAGCAGTGAGATTGCTGAGGATTTAACTTATTATTTTGTAACAAGCGAGCAGATACCCTCATCAGTTGCTCTCGGTGTTCTTCTTGATGATGACGCAGCAGTAAGCTTTGCAGGCGGATTTATAATACAGCTTATGCCCTTTGCAGAGGAGGCGGTTATAAGCTTTCTTGAAAATAGGCTTAAGGAGATTTCCTTTACCGCAATGCTTGAAAAGGGATTATCTGTTGAAGACATAATTAAAAATATATTTGACGGCTATGACGTAAGCATCACTGACACACTTCCCATGGCATATATGTGTGATTGCAGCAAGGAGCGTGTTGAGAAGGCGGTAATAAGCCTTGGAAGAAAAGAGCTGGCAGACATGATTGAGGAAGGAAAGCCCATTGAGGTTGTATGTGATTTTTGCAGAACAAAATATACATTTTCCACCGATGAGCTCATTCGCTTTCTTACATTAAACAAATAATACTAATTTTATTTTGACTGGTTGATATATTATGTCAACCTGTATAATCTCCTCTGTCAACAACAACCTTATACCCTATTTTTTCCATGCTTTTCCTAAGCCCGTCTATGCACTCGGCTGCTTCGTCGCCGGTGCTTATTTTATTATCATACAAAGCATAATCTTTTCTATGGCTTAAAGGTGACAGATTCGGCATAACGACATTTGCACCTGCCAGCATTCCCCTCTCTCTTCCGTCAAGGGCGGCAGTTCCAAGCGCAGTTGTTGCAGGAAGAAGTACTTTTGGAAACAGAATCCTTAATATTGCCAGCAAATAAAGGGTAAGCGAAACGCTTCCTGCACTTTCATTTCCAAAGACTGTATCATGGTGTGGAATAAAAGGTCCTATGCCAATCATATGCGGTTCAAGCTCCTTTAAAAATTCCAAATCATCGGCAAGATGTTCTACCGTCTGCCCGGGCGTACCAACCATAAAGCCCGCTCCCACCTGAAACCCAAGCTCCTTTAAATGAAACAGACATTGCTTTCGGTTTTCAAGGCTCATATTATCAGGGTGAAGCATTTTATAGTACTCCCCATTTGCCGCTTCATGTCTTAAAAGGTATCTGTCAGCACCTGCCCCCTTCAGTCTTTTGTAGCTTTCATATGATCGTTCCCCAATTGATAACGTAACCGCACAATCAGGATAATCTTCTTTTATTTTTGATATTATGTCAACTAAAATATCGTCTGTAAAATATGGGTCTTCTCCACCCTGCAACACAAAAGTTCTAAAGCCTAAGTCATATCCACTCATACAGCATTCCAATATCTCATCCTTTGTAAGCCTGTATCTTTTTGCAGTCTTACAGGAGGAATTTATGCCACAATAAAAGCATCCATTACGACAGTAATTTGTAAATTCGATAAGACCCCGAATGTACACCTTATTGCCATAATGCATACCTCTAAGCTGCCTTGCCCTCACCATGAGCGTTTCCCTTATATTTTCATCCTCATAGCGGTTTATAAGCTTTACATATTCGTCATGTGTAAGTGTTTTACCTGAAATAAGCTTTTCAATTTCATTCATATCTTTAACTATTTTATCTCTATTTTTTAACTGTTTATATGTATTTTTTATTGTTTTTCCTCAACATTTACATTGTATATTTTATTCCAACTTTTTATCATATTTATAAATTGCTCACGAACATGACAGGGTTCAACTATTTCTACATTACCGGAAAGTCCTGCTATCCAGCCAAGGAACTGTTCGCTTACTGCCACGTCAACATTTACGGTAAAATGCTCATTATCACTATCGGGATGAAGCATAATATCACTGCCAAAGCGGTCTATTATAACCCCGGCAAGCTTATTCGCCACCTTAAGCTTAACGGTACACACATCACCGCCGTACATGCCAAAGGTTTTCTTAGAATATGATGCGGCATCAAACCGTTCAAACAGTTCCTTCCCGTTTCGCGGTATATCCGTCTCATCAAGTTCAATCATTTTATCCACACGGTAATGCTTTATTGTCTGCGACTTTTCATCAAAGCCTATCAGATAGTAATTTTCATCATCCCATATAAGTCCCCATGGACTTACCCTATATATTTCTCCCTCATACTTTGGTACAAGCTGCTTCTTCACATTCCATGAGGTATACTTAAATGTAACCTGAACGCCTTTATGAATCGCACGGTGAAGAACATCCACAGATATGTATATTTTCTCATTAATATTTTTCAGCCTGTTAAGCACATACACCTGTCTCTGAAGCTGTCTTGCCTCATACTTACTTGTAAGGCTTTCAATTTTCTTAATAAGCTCATTTGTTTTATTTACCGTAATAAATTTTGAGGACTGTACGGCATCTACCAAAAGCTTAAGCTCGGCCAGCTCAAAGTCTCTTGAGACAAGACTGTAATACATGTTACGGTCATGCTTTTTCTTTATGATATCCATACCATACTCTGTCAGAATATCTATATCATTATAAAGACTTTTACGTTCTGCCTTTATGTTATGACTCTCCAGCATGTTTATCATATCAGTTATCGTAATGCCGTGTTCCTCGTCCGTCTCACGATACAGCATGTCCATAATGTATATCAGCTTCAGCTTTTGGTTTTCATTTCTTGCCATACAATCCTCCGTTTTTTCATATGTCGAAAACAGCAATCGAAATAATTTTAAAGCAGCTTACTGAATTCAAGTACCTTTTCTATACTTCCGTCAATCTTAAGCTTACCTAATGTAAATGCAGCCACAGGATCAAGCTTACCCTCCATGAGAGCTAAGAAATTCTTTGATTTCATTGTAATCTTTGCCTGTCTGTCAAAATACTCATAAGGCTCAACGGAAAGAACTCCGTCCTTTACTTCTACATAAAAAGCACCCTCGCCCTCTCCTGTTATATTTACCTGAATTGCAAGTAAATCCTTAACAGAGCTTGTGTCCACACCTTCAAGTCTCTTTCTTACTGATTCTACTATTTCTTCGTATGTCATAATTATTCCCCCTTTCTTGGAACATAATCTTATTGAAATTGAGTATCATAATAATTATATACAATTTTGGTATAATATGTCAATGTAATTTTGTCTATTTTTACTATATTTTAGTCAATTATCATCGAGTTGTTTCGACATGACCGCTTTATTGCCACTCATTCTTTTTTCGACAGCCTTCACGATAATAACACCTAAAACACCTGCAACGATTCCTATTAAAATACCTGCAATTACATCAGAAGGATAATGTACTCCTAAATAAAGTCTGCTCCACGCCATAAGTGCTGATATGACAAGGGCAATTATTCCATATTTTTTAGACATCATAATCCAAATAACTGCCACTGCTACAAATGCATGACTTGCATGTCCCGAGGGAAACGATGGGTCCACCGGCTCAGGTATAAGACATTTCAAGCCCCCAACAACCTCATAGGGGCGTATACGTCCAACCATATTCTTGAGCCACACATTTACAATAAGTGCATTTATAACAAGACCGATGAAAAGTGCAAGCCCCGTTTTTCTTGTTGATTTGAATAACAGAAATAAAACTGTGACCGTTATCCAAAAAAGTCCCCTATCACCAAGTCTTGTCACCGCCTTCATTATGACAGTCATCAAATCCGTTCTTAAATTTTCCTGTATCCACAAAAGGATACTGCCATCTAATTCAAATAATTGTTCCATAATCTCCAATTTCTCAATGTTTTATTTTCATTCCGCATAAATGCTCATTGTATTTATTTTTTTGTTCTGCTATCATATATGTGCATATATGTGTGTTTATATGCAATTATAACTGTAATATTGATAATTGTCTAACCCATAATAAATTATAAGGAGAGTATCCAATATGGATTTAATAGATTTACATGTACATTCAAATGCCTCTGATGGTTCATTTACACCGTCACAGGTTGCTGACCTTGCAATAGATGCAGGTCTTAAAGCAATTGCACTTACGGACCACGACACAATTGACGGCATAGCTGAAATCATAGACTATACAAAGAACAGGCAATTGGAGGTTGTTCCCGGAATTGAGCTTTCCTGCTATTACCAAAATCGTGAGGTTCACATACTCGGTTTTTACGTTGATTACAAAAATCCTGAGCTTAACCGTGAGCTTGAGGTTTTGAAGAAAGCCAGAGAAGGCAGAAATATTAAAATGGTGGAGCTTATGCAAAAGGACGGATTAAACGTTACAATGGAAAAGCTTTTGCACGGAAATCCTGACAGTGTAATTACAAGGGCACACTTCGCAAGAGTTCTTGTAGAGGAGGGAATCTGTAAGGATAAGGATACTGCATTCAGAAAATACATCGGTATCGGCTGTAAATATTACTTGCCAAAACCTCAGGTAACCTGCGAAACAGCTATGAACATCCTAACAAAATACAGCAAGGCATCTTTTCTTGCACACCCACTGCTCTACCACCTTGGCTATTCCCAGATAGAGGAGCTGCTTATTTATCTAAAATCGTTAGGACTAAAAGGACTTGAGGCATACCATTCCTCAAACAATGCATATGAAAGCGACAGACTCCGCCAGATAGCAGCAAGTCTTGACCTTAAAATTTCCGGGGGTTCAGACTTCCACGGAATAATAAAGCCAAATATCAGACTCGGTGCCGGCCGCGGTAATATGAGAGTTCATTACAAGCTGCTTGAGGACATAAAAAAGCTTTAAGTAATGTCAAGCAATCACAGGTCACACAATCACATCAGCAAACTGAAATTTTATAACCCTTGCGAGGTCATCACAAGTCACATTGACCTGATATCCAACTTTGCCTGCACTAAAATAAATGCTATCACACTCCCTTGCAGTCTCATGTAAGGTAGTTTTAAAAAATTTTTTCATTCCTATTGGTGAGCAACCCCCATGTATATAACCGGTCAATGGAAGAAGCTCCTTTGCGGCAAGCATCTGTATGGATTTTTCCCCAACAGATTTTGCCGCCTTTTTCAAGTCCAGCTCTTGATTTACAGGAATGACAAACACGTAGTTTGTTCCTGTTTTTCCAACAGTTACAAGAGTCTTAAATACACAGTCCGGATTTTGTCCAAGTATGGCTGCCACCTTCTCACCATTTGTCTCCCCTGTTTCCACATAACAATAGCTGTTGTATTTTATTTTCTTACTGTCTAATATTCTCATTACGTTCGTCTTTTCATTTTCAGGTTTTGCCTTATCTGCCATATATTTTCCTCCTGTGACTTGCCTCGTCAATTGTGAAACTCTGCTTTTGATAACGTCCGTTGTACAACTATATTTTCAAAATAAAGTATTTCACAATTGTCTATTTAGCTTGCCATCTATTTAAAAATGTCATAGAATGATTGTTGACTTATTATATCATAAACTAAGGAGGCATACCATGAATAAAAGAGCACTTATAGCCATGAGCGGCGGTGTTGATTCCAGTGTAACAGCATATCTTATAAAGCAGTCGGGCTACGAGTGCATGGGAGCAACAATGAATCTTTTTCATGGCAGTGATGTTGATATATCCGAAAACAATTCATGCACTACCTCACAGGATATTATTGATGCGGAACATATCGCAAACAGACTTGGCATACCTTTTTCTGTTTTTAATTTTTCGACAAGATTTAAGGAATGTGTAATAGACAGATTTATTTCCGCATATGAAAATGGAATGACCCCCAACCCATGTATCGAATGCAACCGGCATCTTAAGTTTGAGGAGCTTTTTCTCCGCAGCAGAGAGCTTGGTTATGACTTTATAGCCACAGGGCATTATGCCCGGATAAACCGAAACGAAATGACAGGCAGATACGAATTAAAAAAGGCATCTGACATAACAAAAGATCAAAGCTATGTTCTTTATTCCCTTACTCAGGAACAGCTTTCCCATGCCCTTTTCCCACTGGGTTCTATGACAAAGGCAGAGGTTCGCGCACTTGCTGAGGAAAATGGTTTTATAAACGCAAAAAAAAGCGACAGTCAGGATATATGCTTTATCCCTGACGGACGCTATGCTGATTTTATAGAAAAATATACAGGCAAAACATATCCTGAGGGTAACTTTATTGATACATCGGTTAACGTTCTCGGTACCCATAAAGGAATCATCCGTTACACCATAGGTCAGCGTAAGGGACTGGGACTTTCCTTCCCACAACCTATGTATGTATCCCATGTTGACCCTTTCACAAATACGGTAACACTTGCACGCCATGAGGAGCTTTTTTCCCGCTCGCTAACTGCAAAAAACATTAACCTTATATCTGTGTCCGAAATAAGCAAGCCAATGCGGGTCAAGGCAAAGGCAAGATACCGTCATAAGGAACAATGGGCAACTGTAACCCAAATTGATTCCGATACCATACATGTGGAATTTGACGAACCACAGCGTGCCATAACAAAGGGGCAGTCTGTCGTTCTATATGACGATGATATTGTGGTAGGCGGCGGTGTTATTTGCGAAGCTTAAAACATTAAAAGCTGATTATTCCAAGATGCTCCAACAATATTTTGAGACCTATAAGAATAAGAATGATTCCGCCGGACAATTCTGCCTTTTTTTCATATTTTGCACCAAAGACATTTCCTACCTTCACTCCTACAAATGACAGTATAAAGGTAGTCACGCCTATCATGGCAACCGCAGCAAGTATATTCACTTGCAAAAATGCAAAGGTTATTCCAACCGCAAGCGCATCTATACTTGTGGCAACAGCCATGACAAACATTATTTTTACGCCAAAGCTATTCTTACCGCCACTCTTCTCACCGCTATTTTTATCAGAGTCATTCTCATCTGTGTCTTCATCAGTAAATGCTTCCTTACACATATTAACACCAATAAATACAAGCAGAACAAATGCAACCCAATGGTCATATTTTTTTATTGCCCCTGCAAAAGACTGTCCAAGAAAATACCCTATCCCCGGCATAAGTGCCTGAAATCCGCCAAACCATAAACCTGCAAGCACCATCTGCTTTATAGTTATTTTTTTTGTTTCAAGACCCTTACATATCGATACCGCAAATGCATCCATCGAAAGCCCGACTGCAAGCACAAACAATTCTGCAATTCCCATTTAATATGTACTCCTTTTTATTAACATCTACGCACTAACGTATCTTTTAAAGTTATATCCCTGACCTATATACCTATACTATAAGGTTTGGTTCACAAGAACTGCCTTTATCTCCTCCACGGTTGAATATCCGTTTTTTTCCATTATGTATTTAAGGGCTTCCTCAATGTCCGCCTCAGACAAAATAATCTGCTTGCTCTTGTCCGTTACAATGGTGCATCCACCCTTCATATCACAGCATCTTCCAGTACAGACAGTCTTTTGCAGTTTTTTCCTGCTTATGGCGCCAATCTCCTCCAATATGTTTATCATTCTGTATACCGTGGCAATTCCTATATTGGGGTCTTTCTTATGTGCAAGGAAATAAACCTCCTTGCAACAGGAAAATTCTTCATTTGCAACTATATTTATAATTAGTTTTCTCGGTTCGGTCAGCCTTAAGCCTTTTTCCTTTAATCTTGCAATTATATTGTCCTCGCTAAGGATAACCTGACCAATTGCCTGATTTTCATCTATAGCCAACTTTAAGCCTCCTTATTCCTTATCAGGTTGTTAGTCATTTATTTTGAATACTTGTAGCTTGCAACTAAATCAAATATACTTTCAAATACAAGAATACCACCTATTATTCTTATAATCAGATTGTTTGTCTTAAATGGATTAAATAAAATTATAACACCCACAACAAGCATTATAACGGCAGCAAGCAGCATAGGCTTCCATCTGCTGTCAGGAATATTTTTCTTTATCTCCAAGGAATACTGCAACTTAATTATTCCGTTTACCGCAATGATACTTCCTAGAAGGATTGGTATGATTGACATAAGCACCTTTGCAATAAAAGCCGCCAAAACAATATATATTATTCCGATAACAATTACAGATTTTGACTTATATTCCATATACCCATAGGCATCCTGTTTCGGCTTTCCAAAGTAGCTTAAAATTTTTGCCACACCCATTATAACAAATGCGATTGCTATAATATTTGCAAGCGTTTTTTGCGCCGTGTCGGGATACACAAGAAACAAGCCACCCAAAATAAGCATTATAAGCCTTACACCGTGACCCTTTCTAAGGTCGTTTATGTATCTCTTTAAACCTTCCATATTTACCTCCTGCTAATCTTCTTCCTCATAAATACCAAGTATTTTTATTTCGTTATATTTGTTTATATTTGCAAGTGCCTCCTTAATACTGCTAACCCGTGCTGCATATGCGTCTATCTCTATGTAGAAATTATATGTCCCAAGCTCCTGCTTTGTAGGTCTTGACATGATGGATATAAGATTTATCTGCTTGTCATAAAACTCCTTTAAAATCTCATACAAAAGTCCGGGACGGTCTGACTTTGGCATTATGTAAACCGGTATTCTGATTTTTTCCTTGTCAGAATACCCGCTAAAGCTTACTCTATCATCCTTTTTTAACACGACAAATCTTGTATGGTTATTCTTTGCATCCGTTATACCCTCTAAAACCATACGATTTGAACTGCTGTTTTTTTCCTCTAAAGCAACATGTCCGGGAACAATTGCCGCCCTTCCTGCCACATCCTCAAGCATGTAATAAGATTCCATATTACTTTCGGTCGTAACAATTTTTACATTTTCAAGAGAGTTGATAAATTTTCTGCACTGTCCATTTGCCTTGAACTGTACATAAAGTGTGTCAATGTCCTCTGTTTTTTTTGCATTTGCAACCGCTGAAAACTGAACGGGCACCATATGCTCATCTATGATCTTCACCTGCTTTTCAAGAAGCAAATCCAATGTTCTTTGAACATATCCGTCCAATGTATTTTCAAGGGGAACGATTCCCATTTCACATTGGTTATCTCCGTTTTCGTCACAGACGGCATTAAAAACTTCATCAATGGTAGGGTAATATGCTGCCTCTATATCATACTTTTTACCCTTCTTATCTGAATGTTCCTTCATAAGCTGTCTGTATTCCAGAAATGCCATGTCACTAAAGGTTCCCTTTGGTCCTAAAACTGCCACCTTAATTATATCCATTCGTAGTTGCCTCCCGTTATTGCAAGACTAAGCAGTGCATCCATTTTTTCTACATCCTCACCACACACTACCTTTATGAGCCTCGCATTTTTATTTTCAGGGGACATTTCCTCGTCAGGACCTATCTCAAGGTCAATATCCTCTGCGCAGTACGGACACACAATCTGACTTTCCTTCTCAAGGGAAAGAAATCTTGTTTTGCAGCAATCACATTCATAATAACCACATTCTGTTGTATCGTCAGGTACATAATACATTTTGTTTCTCCTTAGCTACGCTCAACTTTTTATTTTTGTTCAAATACAGATTTGGGCTGTTTGCACACAGGACATACAAAGTCCTCCGAAAGCTCCTCAAATGGAACATCTCCCTGATAAATATATCCGCATATGGAGCATACCCATTTTTTGCCGGACACTTCTTTTTCATCCTGTTCTTCAGGCAGGTATGTCGGTGCATTCTTAGGACTTTTCCCATTTTTAACCTCATGATAATATGCGTAGGTCATAGGTGTTCCGGATTTAACCGCAGCATCCTTAACCTCCACAAAAAATACCGTGTGGGTGCTTGTCTCGTAGCTTCCTATAACGTCGCCTGCAAAGTAACCACATGTACTATCTTTTAAGACAGGATTGCCATATGCCCATTCAAAAGGTATACTTTCAAATTTATTTATATCCCTTCCTGACTGAAAGCCAAAATTACCAATCAGTGTCATATCAGCATTTTCTGTAAGTATATTTACGGCAAGACTCTTTGACTCCTTTATACACTTATTTGTATAGTTATCATGATTTATGCTTACTGCGACAACGGCAGGCTCCGAGGTAATCTGCATACAGCTGTTGGCAACACAGCCCGTCAGACGCATACCGTCCATGGTTGTTACTACATAAACCCCGTAAGACATATTTCTGAAAACATTTTTATCCATAAAAGACCTCCTTTAATTTGAACATCAGCCATTTCATATGCGCTTTCGCATACATTATACGCCAATTTGTTTTATTTTACTATTATTTTACCATTATTTTTCCTGTTTCCATTTGCGTATTTCCATCAAGCGCTCATAAGCTTGTATTTCATTCCCCTGTTTTGTAGGATAGTAATATCGTTCCTCCTCCATCCCCTCAGGCATACACTGCATATGGGTAAGCTTTTCCTCCGTATCATGTGCGTACTCGTAACCCTTTCCGTAATCAAGCTCCCGCATAAGCTTAGTTACCCCGTTGCGAAGGTTAAGGGGTACCGGCTGCGCCCCATTTTCCCTGACGGAACGCTTACCATTCTCACAGGCAACATAAAGCGAATTGGATTTAGGCGCCATTGCAAGATATGTTACGGCATGTGTTAAATGCACGTCACATTCAGGAACCCCCAAAAAATGGCATGCCTGATATGCGGCAACCGCTACCGTAAGGGCATTGCTGTCCGCCATTCCCACATCCTCACTTGCAAATCTTATAAGCCTTCTTGCTATGTAGAGAGGATTCTCCCCTCCCTCAAGCATCCTCAGCATCCAGTAAATAGCAGCATCAGGGTCGCTGTTGCGCATGGATTTGTGGAGTGCGGAAATCATATTGTAATGCTCCTCACCGCTTTTATCATACAGCAGGGATTTTTTTCCTATGCACTGCTCCATAATCTCATCCGACACGGTGAAGCCGTCCTCGCTTATTTCGCTGTTTAATACAACCATCTCCAACGTATTAAGGGCGGTTCTTGCATCACCGTCGGCAAATATGGCAATCGTCTTTATGTGGGTATCGGAGATTTTTACTCCCTGTTCCCCAAATCCGTTTGGAGATGATATAGCATTTTCGATAAGCTTAATCAGGTCATTCTCCCCAAGCGTCTTTAAGACAAACACCCTGCATCTTGACAAAAGCGCTGCATTTACCTCAAAAGAAGGATTTTCCGTCGTGGCTCCTATGAGAGTTATGCTCCCCTTCTCAACAAAAGGAAGAAATGCATCCTGCTGTGCCTTGTTAAAACGATGTATCTCATCTATGAAAAGAACGGTCCGCACACCCATTTTCTGACTGTCCTCCGCCTTTTTCATAACATCCTTTATCTCTTTTATCCCACTTGTGACAGCACTGAAGTTAATAAAATCCGCATTTGTCCTTGCGGCGATTATTCCTGCAAGTGTTGTCTTTCCGACACCCGGTGGTCCCCAAAAAATCATGGAGGACACCTGATCCTTTTCTATAAGCTGTCTTAGTATTTTCCCTTTCCCAAGCAAATGCTCCTGTCCAACAAACTCATCAAGAATTTTGGGTCTGAGTCTGCTTGCAAGAGGAATGTGCTTTGGTGAATAATCAAATAATGACATCTGCTCCACAATCAATCATCTTCCTTTCCAAGCTTTTATCCCCTGTATGCTATTCTTATTATGTCATCAATCTTTACTTCCTTTATTGTTGCATCCTTTATTTTTGCCTTATCGGAAATATCGCAGATAAGTCTTGCACCTGTTATATCCTTTTTTGAAAACTGATAGGTAACAATATTTCCCTCCACATTTATTATCTTTGCATTTTCGTGTTCAACATAGTTCTCATCATAATATTCCACAACAAGATTACGGTTTGGCGCAATACGGTTTACAAGCTCCTCAAGAGGTCCGTCCTCCACAATTTTTCCCTTGTTTATTATAATTAGTCGTTTACATAATTCTTCTATATCCCCTAAATCGTGTGTGGTAAGTATTATGGTAGTTCCTTTGACACGGTTAATTTCCTTTATAAATTTGCGGATTGCATACTTGCCCTCAACATCAAGCCCAATCGTCGGCTCATCCAAAAACAGCACTGATGGTGAATGGAGCATTGCGGATACAAGGTCACCTCTCATCCTCTGCCCAAGAGAAAGCTGTCTTACGGGAATATTTATTATTTCTTCTATACCAAGTATATCATCCATAACCTTCAGGTTTTCCTCGTACATGGCTTTCGGAATTTTGTAAATGTGCCTCATCATCTCAAAGCTTTCGCCCAGCCTGAGGTCCCAGTTAAGCTGTGTCCTTTGACCGAATACAACACCAAGATCCTGTACCACACGGACCCTATCCTTCTGCGGATTTCTGCCGTTAATTAAAATATTGCCGGAGGTAGGTACGAGTATGCCTGACATCATTTTTACGGTAGTGCTTTTCCCAGCACCATTTGGTCCTATAAATGCAGTTATCTCTCCTTTGGAGATTGTAAAGCTTATGTCATCCACGGCACGGAGTATTTCATATTTTCTTACAAACAAATTTTTGACTGCACCTGCAAGTCCTTTTTCCTTCTTGGCAATTTTATATTCTTTTATTAAATTCTCAACTACGATTGTGTCCATATAGTTCTCCCTGTATATTACCATACCTTATACTTACCGTTTTTTATTTATGTTGTTTCACTGTCCTGCACTTTCATAGCTTCTAAGTCCAACTTTAAAAAACAGTGCGGCCAAGGTCATTGTAACAGCCCCAATCACCAGTGATATAATGGCTCCCGTCCCTACTCCCGACAAAAGGTCCTTTGCAGGATAATAGCTTATCCACCCTATGGGAATAATATATGTAAGTATTATCTGCATCATCCTCGGATACATAGAAAGAGGATACATTGTTGTCTTATCAAAAAATTCCTGGGTAAATCCTGCAAAATCATTCATGCTTTTTGTCCAAAAAGAAAATGTACCCATTATAATGTAAATTCCTCCACGAATAAGTGTAGCCCCTATAATAAGCAGGACAACAGCCATGACATTTCCTACATTCCACTGAAAATGCACCTTATGGCATCCATAGGCAAACACACATATTCCCGGAATTAAATCAGTAAAGCCTACAACGTTAAATCTTGTAAAAAAGAACTGAAACAGCACACTTAAGGGTCTAAGCATGTAACGGTCAAAATCTCCTCTTACAACATATCCGCCCATAAACCATCCCTGCACAAAAAATATCATTGAAAAAGCATGGGATATGACTGCGATTCCATATAAAAATGCAAGGTGTCCGTAGTCCCAGCCGTTTATTGTTCCAAATCTTGCGACAACAAATTTAATTGTTGCAAATCCCAATACAAACTGAATGGGATTTGACAAAAGCCAACCTACAAAGTTTGCAGGATATTCAAGCATTGTAAGCACGGCAAGCTTTACATGATACAGGCTTACGTCAATATAATGTTTTATATGCTCCATATACTACCCTCCCTGTACCATAACCTTTTTTGTCATGCTCTTTTGGGCTGCATAAAATACCCCGCTTAATATTACAAGCCACACAAGCTGTACCATCAGCTTTGGTATTGCCGTATGTAACGTATATCTGCCTATAAAAAGATCAAGGGGAAGCTGATAAATGTATACAAACGGAAGCACACCTAATATCCCCTGCGCCCACTGAGGAAAAAACCATACAGGTATAATGCTTCCTGATAAAAGCCTTAAAATATGCTTTTTAACCTGAATAAGCGGAGACATATTAATTGTTACAAAGGAAAGCAGGGAAAACAGTGCCGCAAAAAGCCAGTTTATAAAAAATGACATAATGAGACTTACAAAAAACAAGGCGGCACTCACCCTGTCAGCAGGAAGCGGCACTCCTATAAACAGACTTCCTATTAAAAGAATCGGCAGTCCGTTTATAAAAATCAGTGATGTTATATTTCCTAGGTCCTCAAAGAAATATATAGAGAATAATGGTACTGGCTTCAGCATGTCCATAGCCACCGTTCCCTTTTCCACACTTTCCATAAGCTTAAGTTCAACCGTTGTCACAAAAAGTATGGACATCACTGCGGAAACAACCGTATATGTAAGCATGTCACCAACCTCTGCTCCCTGTACACTGTCATATCCGCTGTATATTGCTTTCCAAAAAAATGCAGTTGCAAACATGGCAATACACTGAAATATAATGTTTGCAAACACATCAAAGCGATATGCAAGTGCTTTTTGTATTCGCATCTTATATATGAAGCCGTAGGCCAATTTGTTGCTTTTTTTGTTCATATTCTATCTATTCCCTATGATTTTATATAATACTAAATTATATCAAAACATACGTATAAGTCAAAGAATATTATCGTAATCTTTCTGGTCAAAAAAATATAAAACTGATTGCTTTCTGATGCTCTTTCATATACACTAGAGAAAATGGCTTTTTACCATTTTTATGGAAAACGAATAATTTATAAAAAGGAAGGTATATTATATGCAGATAAATACACCAAAGGAAATCGTTGACTTAAATATGCAGGGTGCAGTCAAAAAAGCAAATATGGGACTTCCCAAAATGATTACCTTGGGGATTCTTGCCGGAATGTTTATCGCTCTAGGCGGTGTAACAAGCAGTACGGCTGTACATAGCATTTCGAATCTGGGTCTTGCCAAGGTTTTAGGCGGTGCTGTATTTCCCATAGGACTTTTGATGATTGTTCTTGTAGGCGGTGAGCTTTTTACAGGCAACTGTCTTATGATTATGGCAACCTTGGACAAGCGTTTTACCGTTATGCATCTTATCCGCAATTTACTTGTTGTATTTTTGGCTAATTTCTTCGGCGCATTTATAATAGATGTGTTAGTTTTTCACAGCGGCAATTTGAATTTAAGTGGAGGAGCTCTTGGTGCATACACGATAAAGGTGGCTGTAGATAAATCCAACATATCATTCGTGAACGGACTTGCCTCCGGCATTCTTTGTAACTTTCTTGTATGCATGTCTATTATGAATGGTACGGCTGCAAAGGATGTTGCAGGTAAAATCCTTGCAACCTGGTTTCCAATATTCGTATTTGTTTTAGACGGATTTGAGCATATTGTTGCTAATATGTATTACATACCTGTGGGCATTTTGGCAAAGACGGATTCTCATTATGTTGCCCTTGCCAAGGAATTATATGGTATAACAGAAGCACAGCTTGAGCATTTAGATTTTGGAGGCATACTTCAAAACTTTATTCCGGTCACAATCGGCAATCTGTTAGGTGGCATGTTTATAGGAATTATACTTTATTTTATAAATATAAAGTATGATAAGATAAACGGACGAAGCTCTGAAAATACATCTGCAAATTCATAGAATCGTATGGAGGCATATTATGAGATACAATTACACTGTACCTAAAAGAAAATACAATAGAATAGCCTACAGAATTATGGGACTTATTTTTATTTCCATATCGGCAATTCAGCTTATTACAATATTTAAGGGTCTGTCGAACCGCATAATGCTTACAGCTCTGTTTGCATTTGGTCTTGGGGCATACGGCATATATCTTGTCATGTCCTCCTTAAGGAAACAGGCATTTGACATAACCTATGTTTTTTCTGACGATGGAATAAAGGTAGTCCACCATTATGGCGAAACAAATTACACCTACGATAAGGTTGAATTTATAACAATGATAATACCGGATGAATCTATGCTGTTTTATATGCTTAATCTGAAAGCAGGAAGAGATTTATATTCCATTCCCTTTACCATGAAGCAGGAGCTTTGCGAAAAAATATATGAGCTTGTAAACAGTCATATACCAAAAGTTGAGACATAAAAAGAAGCATACCATTTAATCATAAAATTAAAATGGTATGCCTTCTAAAATTATGCCATTTTTTTCTCTAAAACATCAACCCGATGTTTTAGCATACTTACCTCATCCACTATTACCTGATTGGTTGTATATTCCAACTTCAATGCATTAACCTCATGCTGTAAATTCATCAAGCTCTTGTCAAATTTTTCTTCCAACCTCTCAATACTTTTATCTATTCTTTGATTGATTCGTTCTTCCGTTCTTCCTAATTCCTCGACAAGTGCATTAAATAATTCTTTTGCTTCCTTACTCATATAGCCGCCTCCAAACATTTTATAGTTTGTTTTGAAGTTATTGTACGCAAAAACAATTATATTAACTATACAGTATAATGTCAAGTATATTTTTATTTCTTGCGGTATATAATATCATCCCTGCCCGGTCCATTTGATACCATTGTAATAGGAAAGCCTATCTGTTCCTCAATAAACTCAATATAATTACGACAGTTTTCAGGAAGCTCCTCATAATTCCGGATTCCTCTTATATCCGACTTCCAACCAGGCAGTGTCTTTATAACAGGCTTTGCTTTTTCAAGCTTTGTTGTCGTAGGAAAATCAGTTGTAATTTCACCGCCTATCTCATAACCTATGCATACAGGTATTTCATCAAGATAACCGAGGACATCAAGCACCGTAAATGCAACATCTGTTGTTCCCTGAATACGGCATCCGTACTTTGATGCAACGCAATCAAACCATCCCATACGTCTCGGTCTGCCTGTTGTGGCACCATACTCGCCTCCATCACCGCCACGACGTCTTAGTTCATCCGCCTCATCACCAAATATCTCACTTACAAATGCGCCTGCACCTACTGCACTGGAATATGCCTTACATACGGTAATTATCTTCTTTATCTCATAAGGTGGTATACCTGCACCTATTGCTCCGTATGCTGCAAGGGTTGAGGAGGAAGTAACCATTGGATATATACCATGGTCAGGATCCTTAAGTGAACCAAGCTGTCCTTCCAAAAGAATGTTCTTGCCCTCCTTTATTGCCTCATAAAGATATGCGGAAACATCACACACATAAGGCTCAACCATACTCTTGTACTCCATAAGCGTATCAAATATCTCGTCAACCTTAAGCGTCGGTTTATGGTAAAGATGCTCTAAAATAACATTTTTCTGTACAATTACTCTCTCAATTTTTTCTTTGAGCGATGCTTCGTCAAAAAGCTCACTTACCTGAAAGCCTATCTTTGCATACTTATCAGAATAAAAAGGCGCTATACCGGATTTCGTTGAACCAAAGGATTTGCCTGCAAGCCTCTCCTCCTCATACTCATCAAGCTTTATATGATAGGGCATAACCATCTGCGCCCTGTCTGATACCAAAAGCTTGGGCATAGGGACATTTTTGTCAGTAATGGACTTTATCTCATTAAAAAGCACCGGAATGTTAAGTGCCACACCATTTCCAATAATATTTGTAGTGTGGTCATTAAACACACCCGACGGAAGTGTATGTAATGCAAACTTTCCATAGCTATTAACTATAGTGTGTCCTGCATTTGCCCCTCCCTGAAATCTTACAATTATGTCTGCCTCCTGGGCAAGCATATCCGTTATTTTGCCTTTCCCCTCATCGCCCCAATTGGCGCCTACTATTGCTTGTACCATTTTGTTACAATACCTCCAATTACTTTATACTCTAAACTGTCCCATACGGTTTATAAGATTCTTTGATTCCGTCTCAAGTACTCTTGCATTTTCCGCTGCCGTATCACTATTTGCACTTACCGTCTGAGTGTAATCTCCAAGCTCCTTTGCTGATTCAGATATCTGCTCCGTTGCCTCAACCTGCTCTTTTGCAGTTTCCTGCATATCAAATGCAACCTTGTCTACCATTTCCATAAGCTCAACCAAATACTTAATTTTTTTGTTTGTTTCAGCTACCTTTTCATATACAATATCAAAGGTTTCAGTAGTCTGTGTGACAACAATTGCATTTTCCTTTACTTCGTACACACTCTGTTCCATCTGACCCTCTGCTTCCTGCATAGTAAGGCTAATTTCTTCCGTAAGCCTTGCAATGTCCTCCGCCGCATTTTTACTGTTCTCTGCCAGATTGCTTATCTGCTCCGCAACAACCGCAAAGCCTCGGCCTGCTTCTCCTGCACGTGCAGCCTCAATAGACGCATTAAGAGAAAGGAGATTTGTCTCATCTGCAATATCAGTAATAAGTGTTACCATATTGCTGATATTTGATGTAACCTCTCCTGCCCTTTTTATCTGACTGGCAAGGTTGCCTATTGTATTTTCTATGTTGTACATTCCGATACTTACCTTCCGCATGTCGCCCTTTCCACCCTCAGAGGCGTCAACCGTTTGAAGCATAATATCTCCTGCACGCTCGCACTCTGTCTTTGCAGTTAAAATAACATTTGTAAGCTCAGACATATGTACGGAAACATCCTCCGCAGCCTTTGAAAGCGAATCCACCATTTCATTGAGCGTATCTACAGCATTGCTCTGATGCATTGACGAATCAGCCAATTCTTCAGACACGCGACCATTTCTCTCAGACTGCTTATTGAGCCAGTCAGCTGTGTGTGAAATGTCAGATATCGTAGTACGCATATTTGTCAGGAAATTCTGCATATTGCGGCTCATATTTGCAATTTCATCATTCCCCTTAACATCAATGTCATGTGAGAAATCACCCGCAGCCACATTCTTCAATACATTTGTTACATTTTCAACAGGCTTTACAATACCATTTACGATTCTGATTATAACAAATATAAGTACAAACGCTGCAATGACGGCTATAATAGTCATAATAATCTCAACATGGGTAAGATCTTTCAAAACATCGGAGCGTTTCATACATGTAACAAGATACCAGTCTGTATTTCCAATTCCGTTTATAGAAACATAATATTTTCCGTCCTTACCCTCAAGCAACAAAAGCTTTGTCTTTCCGTCACTGATTGCTTTGTTTATATTGCCATAAAGCTTATCAAGACCTGCATCGTCAAGTTTTACATCCACCATGCTGCTGTCAGGATGAGCAAGTATCGTCTTTGTCGTCTTTGTCACAAAGAATGCATTTTCAATGCTGCCTTCCGTAATCTCCGTTGCAAGCTCGGAAAGATAATTCAAATAAACATCCACAGCGAGAACCCTGACTGCCGCATCGTAATCCATACGCACGGTTGCACTCACACAAACATCTCCTGTCTGTGAATCATAATATGGCTCGCCAAATGCAAATTCTTCATTTTCTACACCCTCAATATACCAATCACGCTCCGTAAGCACCCAATCATCATCCGGTACCCATCCTGAACCATCAAGATATATACCCGAGTCATCACCCATATAAAGACCTACAGGGTAAGCAGGATTTTTATCACAGGAGGTTTCCATATATGTAAGTATAGCAGCATCATCCCTAAAGCCCGCCTCGTCTATTGTATTTTTATATACATTCAGCTCACTGAAAATCTGTCCCGTCCACGCACTGATTTTTTCAGCATAAACCTCAGATTCCGTTTCAAACCTATCTGTTGCAAGTTTCAAAATAACGCCTCTGCAAAGTACGAAAAAAGCAAAAACCATAATAATGAATATCGGAATTATCAAGCTGATAAGCTTGAAGCGTACACCCATCTTTTTTCCTTTGCCCATTAACCGTAACCTCCATTTTTATTTACTAAAGCATAATCATTAGCTCTTACATATCACATACACACATTATTATATTTGTTTTTATGTGCAGGGTCAATGTTTTTATTTATACATTTATCTCAGCCTTAACCCCAAGTATATCCCTGTTTGCATCAAGTATCGGCTTCACAACCTCGCAAAGAAACTCCTCCGTCTGCTCCGGTGCACGTCCGACAAAATTAATCGGCTCAAGCAGTGAGACAATTTCCTCCCTGCTCATTCCAAAGGCGTCATCCTCCGCAATAAGGTCAACAAGGTTATTTTCGTTTCCGTATTTCTTTACCTGCTCTCCTGCCTTCATGGAATACTCTCTTATTTTTTCATGAAGCTCCTGCCTGTTTCCACCGCGTTTTACGGCATCCATCATAATGTTTTCCGTAGCCATAAAAGGAATTTCCTTCATAAATCTCTGATATATTACCTTGTCATATACAACAAGCCCGTCCACGACATTCAGGTATAAATCAAGTATACCGTCCACAGCAAGAAACGCCTCCGGCACGGATATTCTCTTGTTTGCCGAATCATCAAGTGTTCTCTCAAACCACTGTGTAGCAGCGGTTATGGCAGGATTAAGAGCATCAACCATCACATAGTTTGCAAGGGATGCTATTCTCTCACTTCTCATAGGATTTCTCTTATATGCCATTGCAGAGGAGCCAATCTGATTTTTCTCAAATGGTTCTTCTATCTCCTTAAGATGCTGCAAAAGTCTTATGTCATTTGAAAATTTATGCGCGCTCATTGCTATTCCGCTGAGAACATTTAATACCCTTGCATCAACCTTTCTTGAATATGTCTGTCCCGAAACCGGATAGCATTCCTTAAAGCCCATCTTACCGGCTATGATACCATCTATTTTTCTTACCGTTTCATGGTCGCCGTTAAAAAGCTCAAGAAAGCTTGCCTGGGTACCTGTAGTTCCCTTTGAACCAAGCAGCTTTTGCTGGTCTATCATATATTCTATATCGCTTAAATCAAGTAAAAGCTCCTGCATCCAAAGTGTTGCACGCTTTCCTACCGTAGTAGGCTGTGCCGGCTGAAAATGCGTAAACGCAAGTGTAGGAAGGTCCTTATATTTATCTGCAAATTTTGCAAGCTCATCTATTACATTTATAAGCTTTTTCCTCACAAGCTTTAATGCCTCTGTCATAACGATTACATCCGTGTTGTCCCCGACATAACAGCTTGTTGCTCCCAAATGGATTATGCCTGCCGCCTTTGGACACTGCATGCCATAAGCATATACATGGCTCATAACATCATGACGCACAAGCTTTTCCCGTTCTCTTGCAACCTCATAGTTTATATCCTCAACATGGCTTTTAAGCTCGTCAATCTGCTCGTCCGTTATTCTTGGATTTCCGTCTGCATCCTTAAGTCCAAGTTCTTTCTCCGCTTCTGCAAGTGCAATCCAAAGTTTTCTCCATGTTTTAAATTTCATGTCAGGTGAAAAAATATACTGCATTTCCTTGCTTGCATATCTCTCTGACAGCGGGCTTACATATTTATCGTTCATAACATACATCCTTCCATTATTTTGTCTAAAAAACTATGTGCACTTAACAGCCTTCACGGCAGTATCTGCAACAATGTAAATTATGCCTTAGATGGATTAAACTGTCAAATATTTTATGCTATTTTTGTAGCATATCTTGCCAAGATTTTCATATTCAAATCTTATATTATGACATATGAAAAAAAATATGGAAATATATATAATTTTTTGGTATAATGTGCACAACACACTATATAAATGTATTCGGAGGATTTTTTTATGCAAGAGAAAAGAAAATACGAACGATTACCAATTAAACTTAAGCTTGAGGTTTCAAACCTTTTTAAGCAGGATGGAATAAACATAGATGCCTTAAATGCAGAGATTGAGGTTTTTGATATTTCAAAGGCAGGTATCGGTTTTATGTCTGCCAGCAAGCTTCCTGTTGATTACTATTTTAATGCCACAATTGAATTTGTTGGCACTGACGAGATTATTTTGTCAGTTGTCAAAATCCTCTATGAAACACCAATCGGTGAAGCAGGATATAGATACGGATGTGAATTTGTGGGGCTTCCATCCATGTATCATCACCTTTTCGATGAGTATGCTGAGCGATATAAGAATTCAGCAAAACAATAATACATAAAAAGAGGGCTGTCGTTCTTTCGTGCGACATCCCTCTTTTTATTCTTATTTTCTGTTGTCCATATATTCCTTAAGTGCATCCTTCCACTCAGCAAACTTATAATCCGTTGTGAGCCTTAGCATATAATTATCCAAAACGGAGTATGCGGGACGCTTTGCCGGAGTTGGATATTCTTCTGTTGTAATATGCTTAACCCTTGTGGAAAGTCCTGCAAGCCTGAATATCTCCTCAGTAAAATCCGCCCATGAGCAAAAGCCCTCACATGTTCCATGAAATACTCCATAATTTTCCGTAGGCTCAATAAACTTTATCATCCTTGCAAGCTCCATTGCACTTGTAGGAGAACCAATCTGATCTCCTACCACACTTACCTCATCTTGGGTTTCAGCAAGGGTAAGCATTGTTTTAACAAAATTTTTCCCATCGCCGTAAAGCCATGCAGTTCTCACAATAAAAAATTTGTCTGCAAACTGTTTTACAAATTCTTCGCCTGCAAGCTTAGTCTTACCATATGCTCCAAGCGGCGCAACCCTTGAAAATTCGTTATACGGCTCCACGGCTGTTCCGTCAAACACGTAATCTGTAGAAACATGTATCAGCTTTGCCCCCGTCTTTGCTGCTGCAATACTTAAGTTTCTCGGACCGATGGCATTTATCTTATATGCCAAGTCCCACTGTGTTTCACATGCGTTTACATTTGTGTGTGCGGCACAGTTTATAATAACATCCGGCTTCCTTTCAGAAATGAAACCAATAACATCAGTAATGCTCGTTATATCCAAATCCTCCACGTCCGTGTTTATGAGCTCTGCCTGTTCATTCTTGTATACCTCATTGATTGCCCTGCCAAGCTGACCGTTGCAGCCTGTTACCAATATCTTTTTCATACATTTCTCCTAAATAATCTAAAATATAGTCATATTTATTGTTCCTGACCGTCCTCAGTGCCATACTCCTCAAATTTCATTTCATCCTCTTTTTTGAATGCCTCCGTACTATCCTTTTTAAGCAGTACGGTAATTGTCTGAAATATGAGCTTTATGTCAAGCCAAAAGCTGTATTCCTCAATATATATAAGGTCAAGAATAAGCTTGTCCCTTGGCGATGTATTATATTTCCCCGCTATTTGCGCATGTCCCGTTATGCCTGCCTTTACACGTAAGCGGTACTCAAACTCAGGAAATTCCGATGTGTAGCTGAATATATTTGCAAGCATTTCCGGTCTTGGTCCGACAACACTCATTTCTCCCTTTAAAACATTACAAAACTGTGGTATCTCATCTATTCTGTATTTTCTTAAAATTTTACCTACCTTCGTTACCCTTGCATCATCCTCAACAACCGAATAGTTCTCCACGTCCTCCTTCATGGTTCTAAGCTTGTATACGGAGAATATTCTTCCGTATCTTGTAGCCCTGTTTTGCTTGAAAATAACCTTTCCACCGTCCTCAGCCTTTATACATATGGCTGCCACCAAAAGAATCGGCGATGTAATAACAATCGCAACAATCGATATTACAATATCAAATGCTCTCTTTAATATTCTCTGCTCCAGTGTAAGTCCCTTGGAAAAGTTTCCAAACAGTGAAACATCATCCAAAATAATATGCTTTGTATTTCTTTCCACAACGTCATGCATGCTTGGATTAAAGTAAACATTTTTCATATTCTGATAACAGTATTCTATTATATCCGTGCGTTCCTGCACCGGAACATCATATATAAAAACCGTATCATTTTCTTTAATATATTGTTTTAAATTTTCATTGCGGTAATCCACAGCCCTCTTTATGCTGTATTGCAGCTTGTACTTTTTTATTCCACGAATAACCTCGTTCAGGCTTCTTTGGGACGAGGTTATGATAATACATTTTTCAGGATCATACAACTTGAAGTATAGCGCATTGCCGCCATATACATATATAAGTATGACAATATACTGAATTGCAGTTATGGGAATGATTAAAAACGGCTGTTCCAATTGGAAAACATGATTATTTTGTGTATTTGTGTTCATGACGGAAAGTGCAAGCATGCCTATTATATTTGTAAATAATATAGTAAGAAAAATAGAATTTACGATAGGTTTGCTTTTTCTCTTTCCTATGTCATATCTTCCGTATATATTAGAAAACATATACCCCATGATAAGGCATGAAACAGTTACAATGACTGATGTTCTGGATACATTATAAAGCTGCCTGTTTTTTTGTGCATACATAATGTAAAATATAAAAAACAATATGGCATAAAGAGACATCTTCAATATAAATATTATTGATGTTTCAAGCTTTCTAAGTTTTCTTTTCATCTTAACACCTTTAGATTACTGTACCTCATAGCCCTTAGACCTTATTATTTGTACTACCGAGGCTACACAATCGTTACATATTTCATCAGTTTCTGCTTCAACCATAACCCTGACAACAGGTTCCGTTCCACTTTCACGAAGCAGTACGCGTCCATTATCTCCTAATTTTTCTGCCACTGCATCTACAGCAGCAAGGACATCAGCATCCTCCATAACAGGCTTTTTATCAACAACCTTAACATTTTCAAGGAGCTGAGGGTATATTTTTATATCTCTTGTAAGTTCGGACATTGTTGTCTTACTTTCTATTACCGTCTCCATAAGCTTCAGAGATGTGAGAACACCATCACCGGTCCTTGCATATTTTGAAAAGATAATATGTCCGCTCTGCTCACCGCCAAGAACATATCCGTTTTCCATCATACACTCATAGACATATTTGTCTCCCACAGTTGTCTTAGCATAGTCTATGCCCTCTGCGTCAAGCGCCTTATACAAGCCAAGATTTGACATAATTGTCGTCACGATTGTATTTCCTGTAAGCTTTCCATTATCCCTCATATATTTTCCGCAAATATACAGTATTTTATCTCCGTCAACAAGATTACCCTTTTCATCAACGGCAAGACAACGGTCAGCATCACCATCATATGCAAATCCCGCATCCAAATTATTTTCAATTACAAATTTCTGAAGCCCCTCTATATGGGTGGAACCACAGTTTGTATTGATATTAGTACCATCAGGGTCATTGTTTATAACGTATGTCTTTGCGCCAAGTGCATCAAAAACTGCCTTTGCAACAGTGGAGGCAGCACCATTTGCACAGTCAAGACCAATTCTTAAATTCTTAAAGGAACGGGTAGGGAGCGTCATAAGATATCCGATATATCTATTTCTTCCCATTGAATAGTCCGTAGTTCTTCCGATATTCTCCTTTACAGCCAATGGTATCTCTGGTATTTCGCCGTCAATGTATCGCTCAATTTCCTCCTCAACCTCAGCCTCCATCTTTGAGCCCCGGCTGTTAATAAGCTTTATACCATTATCATAAAAGGGATTGTGGCTTGCAGATATCATTATGCCACAATCAAACTCATCGACTCTTGTTATATATGACACACTTGGAGTCGGCGTCACATGCATAAGGTATACGTCAGCACCGCTTGCCGTGATACCAGCCACAAGGGAATACTCAAACATATAGCTTGAACGCCTTGTATCCTTTCCTATTACGATGCGTGCCCTTTCACCGTCTGTTTTCTTTTTTCCAAAATAATAACCTACATATCTTCCCACTTTATATGCATGCTCTACAGTTAAAAAAACATTAGCCTCTCCTCTAAAGCCGTCTGTACCAAAATATTTACCCATGGTAATATATTCCTTTCTATACACATATTACCTTACATTATATTCTAATTTTCAAAAAATGTAAAGGAAAAGGAAATGCCCCAATTTAAGATACATAAGCAAACAGCCGCCTACTCCCAGCCATCATAGTAGTCCTCATCATACATGTCATCAAATTCCTCCAAATCAGTAGCAGCACTTTCATCACTGCTGTCACTTTCCGTTATTCCCTTTGCATAGCTTGCATCATGGTAAATGCCCACAGCCTGTTTTTCATTTATTATTGTAACTTCATTGGATTCTCCGCCAAATTCGCCATCAAGAGTCCACTCAATAGGAGTCTCACTTATTATATGGATTTTTGCCGCTTTTATTTGAAAAAACATTTCATTGCCCTCAACATCATCATTTGTCAGAACTGCTGACAGAATCTGCTGAAGCTCCGCAGGATTTTGAGGTTTTTTTATAAAAAAGCAGTCAAACTTGCCATCGTCCAAAACAACATGCTTTGTGCCTCTTATTTTATAGCCTGCAACAGAAAAGGAATTTGTTATCATTCCATATATATATTCTCCCGTAATCAACGCATCATCAAACTGTGCTTCAAGCTTATATGACTTGAAGTTTGCTATGTTTTTAAGTGCCTCAACAACATAGGCACTGTGCCCGAGAACCCTTTTTAATGATTGCTTCGTGCTGTAGGATATGTCCGTAAAAATTCCAAACGCAGCAATGTAAATAAAATGCTTATCCTCAAATCTCCCCACGTCCACAAACTGTTCCGTGCCGTTTACTATCTGATTTGCAGCCTCAATAGTTTTTCTTGATATACCAAGACTTCTTGCAAAATCATTTGTAGTACCTACCGGTATATATCCTAAGGAAACCTTTTTTTCTCCCATATCCATATAACCACATACGGTATCTCTTAATGTTCCATCACCACCGGCACATACAATCATGTCATATTTTGCTCCGTCCTCACGAACCTTTCTTGCGGAATCATTCGGTCCCTTTGTAGGATAAATGGAGACATCATAATCATGACGTGAAAATGTCATTATTATTTCAAATAAGTCACCCTTTATTGCTGTTCTTCCCGCTTTTGGATTTATAATAAAAAGTAATTTCTTCATACAACCACCTCCTATTTTGTCTTTAAGTATGCGTCCAGGCCTTTCTTTCTGAGCTTACACGCAGGACAAGCCCCACATCCGTCACCCATTATGCCATTATAACATGTAAGAGTCATATTTTTAACCGTCTCAAAACCTCCAAGCTTATCTGCCAGTTCCCATGTTTCTTTTTTATCAATCCACATAAGCGGCGTGATTATGTCAAATTCATAATCCATGGCAAGATTTAATGTAGTATTCAGTGATTTTATAAAAATATCCCTGCAATCGGGATATCCCGAAAAATCACTTTGAGAGACACCCGTAATGATGTCCGTAATGCCTTTTTGCTTTGCAAATACAGCTGCAAATGTAAGAAATAACATATTTCTTCCATCAACAAAGGAGTTGGGTGTTCCATTTTCAGGTGCATCGCTGTCAACCTTTATTTCAGACCTTGTAAGTGAATTTGGCGCAAGCTGATTTAAGAGCGACATGTCAAGTATGGTATGGCTGATGTTATATTTATCGCATATTTCCTTTGCACACTTAAGCTCCATTCTATGTCTTTGGTTATAATCAAAGGACACTGCATATACGCTGTCATATTTTTTTATTGCCCATAATAAGCAGGTGGTGCTGTCCTGTCCTCCGCTGAAAACAACAACTGCTTCCTTTTTATTTTTCATTTTTCCCATGTACCTTTCGTTTTTTCTTCATATTTTTTATAACCATTTTAATAAATGATACTGCTTTTATCTTTATGACTTTCTATTTTAAAAGCAGCATAAGTCTTTCCTGTAAATCCTTGTCGGTTTCAAAGTTTCCCCTCATTGTAGTTGTCATGGTTTTTGCATGTGCATTTTTTATTCCTCTTGCAGTCATACAGCTATGGCTACCCTCGATAATAACGGCTATATCAGGAGACCCCGTTACCTTTTCCATAATATATGCTATATCCGAGCCTATACGCTCCTGAAGCTGCAGACGTTTTGCCGCCATATCGGCTATACGGGCAATTTTACTGAGCCCTAATACCCTTCCTCTTGGAATGTATGCAACCGACACCTTCATGTCATACATAAGTGCCAAATGGTGCTCACAATAGGAAAATATATCAATATCCCTGACAAGAACCATGTCCTGTGACAGCCCCTCCGGCTGTTCAAAGGATTTTGAAAACATTTCGGCAATCTGGTCATTTGTGTAATTCATCCCCTCAAATACTTCCTCATACATACGCGCAACCCTGTCAGGCGTATCTCTTAATCCCTCTCTTTCAGGGTCATCACCAAGTGCAACAAGTATTCCCTTTATATGCTCCTTTATTTTTTCCTTATCTATTGCCATTTTATACTCCCTTCCTGTCAGGCTCCCAAATATATTTATGCATTTGAAGCTGTATACGAACTTTGTTCATATTATTTTCAATCATAAATGTAACTATATCCTTTGGCGTAATAATATTAAATGCAGAGCTTAAATACACCCTTGTTTTATCAGCCAATCCATAATAATCTATAACTTTTTTTGCTTCCACTAAATCATTATAATCAGAAACTACAAATTTAACCGCATCCACGGGTCTTGCATTTTCAAAATTATCAAGACACATCTTATCTGACATGCCGCTTTTAGGCAGTTTATAATCAATGGTAAATTCTATATTATTGCCTATGTCAAAATATTTTGATACATCGATTGAACCGTTTGTCTCTACCTCTATTCTAAGGTTATCATTTTTTGACAGCCTATATAGCAGCTTATCAAAATAAGGCTGAAGTAACGGCTCCCCGCCTGTCAGGGTCACGTTAAAAACCTGAGACCTTAATATGTAATCATATATTTCCTCACTGCTTAAGGCTTCAAATGAAGTATCCTTTTTATTTGCCCATGCTGTATCGCAATAGCTGCAATTAAGATTGCAGCCTGCAAACCTTATAAAGCAGGCAAGCTCACCTGCATGGGCCGCCTCTCCGTTTATGCTTACAAATTTTTCAACCACATTAAATGTATCCATTTTTCATATTACCTCTGTTACATATTTTGCAGCATTCATTCCTGAAAGGTAGCACAGTTTTTCGGCGTTTCATATACCGTCGCCTTTTTAACGCTGTACCCCTGAGTTTTCATACTGTCATAAAAATATTTTGCAAAATTTTCCGCCGTAGGTCTGAAATTAAGCTGAATTATCCTAAATTCTTCATCGAAAAGAGCTTCAAGAGTTTTTTCCTTCAGACTTCCTCTTTCAATTATGAGAGAATGGTCTAACTCGTCTGTTATTTTTTTCAAATCTTCTTTAAGCTTGGCAAAGTCAACTATCATTCCTCTCAGACTTCCGTTTTCTTCAAGACCTTCACTGTAAACCTCAATTTCCACGGTCCATCTGTGTCCATGAATGTTTGAGCATTTTCCGTCATAGCCCTTTAGAAAATGTGCGCTGTCAAAGTCAGAATCTGTTTTTAACGTATACATTTTTCGCCTCCCATAAAGATAAATTTAAAGCTGCCATAAGTAAATAGTAAAAAAATACAATCTTATGACAGCCCTAGTTTTACATTGGATTAAGGTCTGCCCTAGTTTTTTTTATAGACAGGATGGTGCAATCGAACTGTCTGATATTTATCGCTATATTCCGAGGAATTTTTTTACCTCATCAGGCATAGCTTCCTTATCACAAATCGTATCATGTCTTACAGGCGCCGTTCTTATTTCCTCAATTGCATTCGGAACCTTAACACCTGAAAGTCTGCAAAGCTCATCAACAAGCTCAAAATCAGACTTCTTATCATACTCCGTATCAATGGCATTCATAACGCTTCTTGTGAACTTGTATGGACTTGCCGTTGAAGCAATTACCGCAAGTGTATTGTCGCCTGTTTCGTCTTTATACTTACCATATACTGCTGCGGCAACAGCGGTATGAGTATCTATAATATATTTGTCAGTATCGTATATTTTCTTAATTGTAGCGGCGGTCTCCTCCTCGGTTGCATAATTTCCGTAGAAATCCTTAAGCCCCTCCTTCATGGAGTCCGTAATTACATACTCTCCCTTTCCGGTTAATGCCTCCATAAGCTCACGATTTTTAGCCGCATCATTTCCAGCTATCCTGTATATAAGCCTCTCAAGATTACTTGATATAAGTATATCCATAGATGGTGATGAGGTGAGAATAAACTCACGGTTTCTGTTATAGCAGCCTGTATCAAAGAAATCATAAAGCACCTTATTTTCATTTGAAGCACATATAAATTTATTTATCGGTATTCCCATTTCCTTTGCATAATAAGCTGCAAGTATGTTTCCAAAATTGCCTGTAGGAACAACAACATTTATCTTTTCACCTGATTTTATTTCGCCGTCTGCAATCAGTCTTGTATAAGCATATACATAATAAACCATCTGTGGAACAAGACGTCCTATATTTATGGAGTTTGCTGATGAAAACTGATATCCCTTTGAATCAAGCAGACTGCAAAATTCCTCATCTGAAAACATCTTTTTTACGCCCGTCTGCGCATCGTCGAAATTACCCGTAATGCCAACGACAAGCGTATTGTCGCCCTTCTGTGTAACCATCTGCTTTTCCTGTATCGGACTTACCCCGTTTTTAGGATAAAAAACAATAATCTTTGTCCCCGGTACGTCAGCAAAGCCCGCAAGTGCAGCCTTTCCCGTGTCTCCCGAGGTAGCTGTAAGTATAACTATGTCATTTTTTACATTGTTCTTCCTTGCAGAGGTTGTAAGCAGATACGGCAAAATTGAAAGTGCCATATCCTTAAAGGCAATTGTAGAGCCATGAAACAGCTCAAGAAAACATCCCGTGGATTTTTTGTTTAACGGTGCAATTTCCTTTGTGTCAAATTTATCGTCATATGCGCTGTTTATGCAATAGTTAAGCTCCTCCTCCGTAAAATCGGTAAGCATAAGCTTCATTACATTTAATGCGACCTGCCTGTAATCCATTTTTGCAAGCTCGTCAAGACTTTTGTCAAGGGCCGGGATGCTGTCAGGCACAAAAAGCCCGCCATCATTTGCAAGTCCTTTTAAAATTGCCACGGAGGCAGTTACCTGTTCCTCAGGGTTTCTTGTACTTTTGTATATAAGTTCCATGTTCTCAAACTCCTTATAAAAAAATTGTTTCTTTTATGGTATTTTATTTGACATTTTGTTCAACGACATATTAACACACAAGTTACACAAAAACAAGCTGTGTAAATAAAAAGAAATAACAAAACAGACAGTCAAACTATGTATTCATAAAAAACGTTTGAACATACAATTTGACTGTCTGTTGTATCATTGTCATTTATAACACGCTTTATTGTACCACTCTGTATACCTGTGCACTTTGACGTCCAAAGTTTATTGCTTCCTGATGTGTGTTAAAATATATATCTATTTTGTTTCCCGTTATAGCTCCTCCCACATCCTCAACGGTATATATTTGTCCGTTTATAACAAGCTGCGTTCCAAATGGAAATTTGGACGTGTCAGCGGCTATCGTTCTTCCTGCCGTCGCCGTTGTTCCGCTCGCTGTTGTAGGATTAGCCGGATTGCTCCACTGTCCGCAGCATATTGTACAAGGGCAATATGCGGTAAGGGTAAATTCACCGACAAGCTCATAAGTACCATTTTCATCTGCATATGTTGTTGCAGATGCCTGCTGTGTCTCCTGCACAGATGCGGTCACAATTGCCGTAACGGGCTCAGCAGCCTGTGCTGTAAGCTGTTCAACGGCTACCTGTTCCTTTTTGCTCTGCTGTCTTGATGCAAGAATTTGCTCTATCTGTTTCTCAGACTTTTCAAGCTTTGCAAGCTGATCTGCATCATATATTGTATTTTGCATCTCATCATAAGTAACAGAGGTAACCACAAAGGTTTCTCCTGCGAAAGCCTTTCGCCCTGCTGCAACATCCGATACAGTCATCATAACACCCACAGGAACATTTTTGTTGCTTGCATTCGTTATCATTGTTCCTGCACAGATAGCAACAAGTGACGCAATAACCGCAACAGAACCTATTTGCTTATAATATTTTCCTGCGTATTTTTTCACGGTATTTACACGCTTATCACTTTTAACTTTTCTGTATAACGCTTTAAAAGCTTTTGAACAATTCCTAATTCTCATTCTTCACCTCTGTGTGAATATTCTTTTTCGAATTTGTTACATTTCAATTACATCTTTTTATATATTTTGAATTATAGTTAACATAAAGCTTACGGTCAAGTTTTTTTTAATTTTTTATTAAAGGTTGTGAAAAATATCCATATGTTGTTGTATATTTTGTACAGGTTATACATAACATACACAATATGTAGCATATATTTAATGAATCACTTTTATCTTGCATATAGATTGCTTCATAATATATAATTTAAAATAATGCTTATAGCATTTTATATGCATAAATTTTCTGATTCACATAAATATCATAGGAGAATTACATATAATGAAAGGTGTTTACATAACACAAAAAAAAGACAAATCCGTCTCATACAGAGTTTCCATCACATTTCGCGGCAAGCATATTAGTCTTGGCAGCTATGATGACATTGAAACAGCAAAAAGGGCATACCTTGACGGCAAAAATATTATAGACTGTAAGCTTACTCCTGATGATTACTCGTCAGAGCTTGCCTTACCCCACGACAAATTTATCGTGCTTTCCAACTATGTAATTAACGGACTTTATATCCCAAATCCTATTTTTTTAAAAAACCGTTTTTTTGAGTATTACATGTCCGCAAATCATATACTTAAATTTGACCGTGACGATTTATTTTTTTATTCGGCACATAAAATACAAAAAAAGGGCGGTTATCTTTTTGTCAGTGATTATGGCAGCCAGTACAAAATTTTATCCAGATACGGAATACGTCCCTTTGCCGTTTATGGCAGGGATTATATTATGGTAAATAACGACCCTGATGACTATCGTTATTCAAACATCAAAATTATAAACGGTTATACAGGCGTAAGGCAAAAAAACTTAAAGGGCAAAAACATTTTTGAGACCTATATACATGTCAACGGCAACTATCTTGTCGGCAGATATGATGACGAAGTATCCGCTGCAATTGCATACAATAAGGCTGTCGATATACTTAATAAAAACGGAATTAAAAAACGATATAATAAAAATTATATTGTCTCATGTAAAAAGCAGGATTATCTTGATAAATACGAAAAGCTTGCCGTTTCTGACAAGCTTTATAAAATCGGCTGTTAGTATTTTACAGAGTTTCTATAAGCGCCTCAAGCTCCTTATAGCTTTCAACCGCATTTACCCTCGCCCTAAGCTTTGCAGAGTTTTTTAAACCCTGGGTATACCATGCAACATGCTTTCTCATTTCATGTATTCCCGTATATTCTCCTTTATATTCTATCATAAGAGCCGCATGCCTGAGTATCATGTCACGTATTTCTGATATGTCCGGTCTTGGAATTACCGTTCCATTTGCTAAATATTCTTTTATTTCTTTAAATATCCACGGATTGCCCTTTGCCGCCCGACCTATCATTACACTGTCACAGCCTGTCTGCTCCTTAATTTTAATCACATCACTGCCATTTGTTATATCTCCATTTCCAATTACCGGTATTGACACCGCTTCCTTTACCTTGCGTATAACCTCCCAGTCAGCTGTTCCCTGATAAAACTGTTCCCTTGTTCTTCCATGTACCGCTATTGCCGCTGCACCTGCTTTTTCTGCAATAACGGCAATCTCAGGTGCATTTACCATATCCTTTGAAAAGCCCGCACGGATTTTTATTGTTACGGGAAGCTTGCATTTATTTGAGACTTCATAAACGATTTCACCAATAAGCTGCGGATTTTTCATAAGTGCAGAACCCTCACCGTTATTTACTATCTTTGGCACAGGGCACCCCATATTGATATCTATAAAATCAAACCCTCCGTCACAGAGTATTTCTGCCTGCTGCGCCATAAGCTGCGGCTCACTTCCAAAAATCTGGACGCCTATGGGTTTTTCGTCGGGTCTTGTCATTATAAGAGGTTCCGTATTTTTGTTTTTATAGTACATTCCCTTTGCACTTACCATTTCCGTATATAGCAGGTCACAGCCCTGCTCCTTGCATAACAAACGAAATGGCAGGTCACATATTCCTGCCATTGGTGCAAGTATGAGTTTGTCTTTGAAATCTATCATATTGTTTACCCCAATATAATTTTACTGTTTTTCATATATTAAACGTAAGCCCTGTAAGGTCAGGTTTGGATCGTATATATCTATGTCATTGGTGTTTTCTGATATAAGCTTGCCAAGTCCGCCTGTTGCAACGACTTTTATGTTTTCCAGCTTTGCTTCCTCTTTTATTTTTCTTATAATGTATTCCGTCTGACCAATGTAGCCGTAAAATACGCCTGCCTGCATGCTTGATACCGTATCCTTTGCAAGTATGGTGTCAGGCCTTCTTATTTCTATCTCGGGAAGCTTTGCTGCGCCTGTCCAAAGTGCGCTTGCCGCAAGCCTTATTCCGGGGGATGTTACGCCTGAATGAAAGCTTCCGTCTGCAAGTACAAGGTCATGTGTTGTTGCAGTTCCAAAATCAACCACTATTATAGGTCCACCGTAAAGCTCATATGCTGCCACCGCATCCACAAGGCGGTCCGCTCCAAGCGTTTTTGGATTCGGTATCGTCACATTGATTCCCGTCTTTATCCCGGGCGCCACTATAATCGGCTGAATATGAAAATATTTTATTATTCCACTTGTAAGGGAATGCATGACATTTGGAACAACTGACGCTATTATAACTGCATCTATATCAGATAATTTCATATTTCTGAGACTTAACCAGTCACCTAGAAACATTCCGTACTCATCGGAGGTTCTGGCAATTCCCGTTGTCATTCTGAATGTATTTATAAGCTTGTCCTTATCAAATAAACCTACTGTTATATTTGTATTTCCAACATCTATCGCAAATAACATGTTTTTACCTCATTTTATACCGAGAAAATCCGGCAAATTTACTCATTATAGTTTCATTTAAAAGAATGCTTCAAAATACTGCTCAAGCTGATGAAAAAGCTCCTTCTTAGTTTCCTGAAGCTGCTTTACTTTAAGAACGCTGCCTATCTCATCATACAATATGTCTTCCTCATATGCCTCCGTCTTTATTTGAAGGTTTCCATCTACATCATACTCAAGTATAATAATTCCACCAACATCCTCGGTAAAAAGGACACACATAATCTGAAGCTCCTTTTTTACCTCCTCAGGAAGCCCCTCAAAGTCCTCATTCAGATAATATTTCTGAGTATATTTTGATGCACTGCAAAGAACGACATTGTCCTGATACATATTTTATCTCCTGTTTTTATATGTTTTAATAATTATGATTACTCCGCACACAGTGCTCTCGTAATCACAACAAACCCTCGCATTTCATGCTCGTGTTCGTTTATCCGTCCTATGAATAATGCTTGTATTATAAATAAACAAGCATTATTCGCAGTACGGAATTATTCTAACATATCACATCTGCCATATCGTACATTCCCGCAGGTTTTCCCGAAAGAAATTTTGCCGCCTCAACAGCTCCCTTGGCAAATACTGATTTTGAGTATGCAGTATGCTTAAATTCTATAACCTCATCTACACCTGCAAATATAACCTCATGCTCACCTACTATTGTTCCACCTCTCACGGCAGATATGCCAAGCTCCTTTGCTCCTCTTTTCTGCCTTACCTGTGAACGGTCGTAAACATATTCGTATTCGTTGTTTCTTGCTTCATTTATAGAATCCGCCAATGCAAGCGCAGTTCCTGACGGTGCATCCACCTTTTGGTTATGATGCTTTTCAACGATTTCTATATCATATCCGGCAGGCGCAAAAACATTTGCCGCATCCTTGAGAAGCTTTATAAGCGTGTTTATTCCAAGGCTCATATTGGCTGATTTAAGCAGGGCAACCTTCTCTGAGGACACCTTAACCTTATTAAGCTGCTCAGGGCTTAAGCCCGTTGTGCAAAGAACAACCGGTATAGCTTTTGCCACTGCGTAATCAAGAAGCTTATCAACTGCAACAGCAGCAGCAAAATCTATTATAACATCTGCCGGGACATCACACTTCTCAATATCTGTAAAAACCGGATATCCATTATCCCTATTGTCCACCACATCTACACCTGCAACAATATTGACAGCAGGGTCTTCCTTGCATATTCCGGTTATTACCTGACCCATTTTTCCATTGCAGCCATGCATGATTATCCTTATCATCGTACTTCCTCCTAAAGCTTTATTCCAAAATCTTTCATTGCCCTTGTAAGCTTAGCCTCATTTGCCTCCTCAATATCCGTAAGCGGCATTCTGAGCTTTCCATTACAATATCCCATAAGTGCAACACCCTTTTTAACAGGAATAGGATTTACCTCACAGAATAGTGCGTCACAAAGAGAGATTGCCTTAAGCTGTATATCCAAAGCCCCTTTCACATCACCCTCAAGATATTTTGCAACCATATCATGAGTTTCCCTTGGTGCAACATTTGAAAGAACAGATATGACACCCTTTCCTCCAAGAGAAAGAATCGGTATAACCTGATCATCATTTCCCGAATAAATATCTATACATCCGTCTGCCAACGCAGCAAGCTTTGCTATCTGGGAAATGTTTCCCGATGCTTCCTTTATAGCCACGATATTTTCAACATTCTTTGCAAGTGCAACTGCTGTTTCAGGTAAAATATTTACTCCTGTCCTGCTTGGTACATTATACAGAATTATCGGAATTGAAACACTGTCTGCAATAGCCGTAAAATGTGCAATAAGCCCCTTTTGTGTTGCTTTGTTGTAGTAAGGGGTCACAAGCAAAAGTCCGTCGGCGCCATATTTTTCTGCCTCCTTGGAGAGATATATTGCGGTTTCGGTACAGTTTGAGCCGGTTCCTGCCACCACAGGTATCCGCTTGTTTACTACCTCCACACAAAATCTGATACATTCAAGATGTTCTTCATGTGTAAGTGTTGATGCCTCCCCTGTCGTTCCGCATACAATAATACAATCAGTACCATTTTCAACCTGAAACTCAATAAGTTTCCTAAATGAATCGTAATCTACTGAACCATCCTCATTAAATGGTGTCACAATTGCAACACCTGCACCCGTAAAAATTGCCATAATATTATCCTCCTAAAAAAAATACGGTCAGCACCGACAAAGTGCCAACCGTAAAATAAAAACTTATTTATTCCACTAGTAGCGCTCCATCTTACTTGGAACGTCACCGATCCTAATTCGCCTTCGGCGAAACGGTGACGCTACATATCAGGTTTTCTACGAAAACCCAATACAGCTTCCGATGACAGTCGTACAGCTATTAACTGCACAACCAGAAAAATATTACTTAGATAATATCTTTCTTCGGCAAAATCCCCTTTCGCCTGCGTTCCTCTGCTCTAAGACATCGCACAGGGTACTTTTGAATTCTGCACCTCTACTATGTAACTATACCAAACATATTAGCATACCTATAATATATATGTCAATGACATAATGCCAACTAGCTTTCCAGGCATTCCATTTTACTTACTGATACCTCATAAGCCACCTTATTTACAATCTCATCCTGACCAACCTTTTTCTGATATTCCCTGCTCTGTATTCTGCCCCATATGGCAACATGCTCTCCAACAGCAAGCTTTCCTGCAAATCTGGCATTTCTACCCCAACATATACAAGGTATGTAATCAGATTTTCCATACGCACGATTTACCGCAAGCAATATGTCGGCAATTTCCCTGCCAAGCGGAGTCATTCTGTATATAGGCTCCTTGCATATATATCCGTCAAGATAAATCTGATTCGGCTTATTGTCCCTGTCGTCATCCTCCCCAAGTAGTTCAATTTCTCTTACAAACACTGACAAAATAAGTCTATTCTTATTTTCCTCATGCTTGTTGTAGGAACGAAACTGTCCTTTTGCAAGAACCTTTTCACCAATATGTGAGCCCTCCACATCAAATAATCTGTCTGATACCATAAGTGGTATAACGTCATGGGCATCACTCAATCTGCTGACGATAAGGTCAACCATGTAAAATCCTTCCCCGAATATCTCATGGCTGAACCTGAAGTCCGATACTATTTCTCCTGCCACCACTACCTGATTGTTATTTAAAATCTTCTCTGTCATATTTCTCCTCCCCTTTTAAATCGTAATGTGAATGATTTTATACAAAGTTTACATGTACATATTAAATATATTCATAAAATAATAAAATAGACCTTAAATAAAAATAAACCCTTCGACATGGTTTTACATATATAATTCTCGAAAACCATCGAAATAAAAAACATCAAAGTCTTTGGCGCAAAACCTCATAGCATATAACAGATGCGGAAACCGCTGCATTTAAAGATTCTCCCCCTCCTTTCATTGGAATATAAATAAGCTCATCCGCTGCGGCAGCTATTTCCTCACTAAGCCCATTCCCCTCATTTCCTATAAGAAATGCCGATGGTTTTGTGAAATCTGCTTCATACATGCTCTTCCCCTTAAGATGTGCGCCATATATCTTTATATTATTATTATGAAGTAAATTAATATCCTCTTTCAAATTTTCCGAAAAATACACTGGCATTCTGAACAATGAACCCATTGTAGCCCTTACGGTTTTCGGATTATAAATATCTGCACAGCCATTACTTAAAATAACTCCTGTAACACCTGCTGCCTCGGCGGACCGTATAATGGTGCCGAGATTTCCGGGATCCTGCAATCTTTCCGCTACTAAAATAAACGGACATTTATCTGAATCAAATGTGTAACCGCAAATATCCTCAAGAGTATAATCCCTCATCCTTACAATTGCAAGGATTCCTTGAGGTGACTTCGTATCCGATACAGTCTGAAATACACTGTCTGATAAAACATGGCAATCACACAATAGGGCAGAGGTATCAGCCTCATATTTTTCAAGTGCTCCCTCACTTATATATACCTCAACAATTTGAGATTCCGGTATCTCCCGAAACATCCTTATGCCTTCAACTATATACAAACCTTTTTCCATTCTTTCCTTAGATGATTTAACAAGCTTCCTAAGCTGCTTAACCTTCTCATTTGAGCCTGACCTAATAACCATAAACGGTCCTCCACAATTGTACTATATCGTTACACTTTTAATATCTTACTTACAATACGGACATTTTCCTCACCAAATGCCATTCTCATTTTTGCCATGCCATCCTCATTGGAACGCACTTTCATATCCCCAAGGCTTTTCATCTTTTTTTCAGCCTCAAGAAAAATAATTACGTTTGATTTCCCCTTATTTTCCTTTATATATCCAATAACATCCAAGGAAGCCTTATTATATGCCTCCTCGTCATCAAACCTGAGCCATACGTCCCTTTTTTCATCCTCAATATCGTTTCTTACCTCGTCAAGAGATGTTATCTCCGAAAGCAGAAGCTTTGCCTCACTCTCTGACACGGAGGCGTTTCCGGTTACCATTACCTTGCCGTCCTTTACAAGATAACTTCTGTGTTTCATATAGTCTCTTGGAAATACAACGACCTCAACAGTGCCGTATAAATCTTCAAGGGTTATAAAAGCCATATTGTCCCCATGTCTTGTTGTCTTTATCGTAACTGCCTCTATGGAACCTGCAATTTTACACTGCTGCCTGTCAAAAACGCCAAAGCCCTCGTCCTCATCCTCTATGGCAAAATCAGAGGATTTTACATTTACGGATTTTTCAATAATGTCCATGTAATCATCCATGGGATGTCCAGACAGATATACTCCAAGCATTTCCTTTTCCTTTGCAAGGAGCTCATCCTTTTTGTATTCCTCCACATCAGGATACTTAACGGCAAAATCACTTTTCTCCTCCTCACCGAGAAAATCAAGCAACGACATCTGACCGCTCATGGCGTTTTTCTTCTCCTGTGTCTCCTGCTCAAGAATCTTTCCGTAAACCATCATCATCTGCCTTCTGTTTGCTCCAAACCCGTCAAATGCACCAGATAAAATGAAGCTTTCAATTGTTCTCTTGTTTGCCTCCTTATTGGACAGCCTTTTTACAAAATCCTCCAAATTCTTAAATGGTCCGTTTGTCTCAACCTCATGTCTAATTACGTCAGTTACTCCGTCCCCAACGCTTTTGACTGCCGACAATCCATATCGTATACTGCTGCCTGAAACTGAAAAGTCTCCCCTTCCAAGATTAATGTCAGGGGGAAGAAGCTTTATTCCCATGGACCTAAGTGTCTGTATATATGCGGTTACCTTTCCCGAATTTTCCTTTACGGAGGACATAAGTGCTGCCATAAATTCAACAGGATAATGGCATTTTAAATATGCGGTCTGAAATGCCACAACTGCATAGGCTGCCGCATGGGATTTGTTAAATGCATACTTTGCAAAGTCAGTCATCTCATCAAATATTTTATTGGCAATTTCCTCGCTTATTCCCCTGTTTATACATCCCGGAACACCATCATCGGCATTTCCGTATACAAAATTTTGGCGTTCCTTCGCCATCACATCAGCCTTTTTCTTGGACATTGCCCTTCGCACAAGGTCACTTCTGCCAAGCGTATATCCTGCAAGTTCCATAACAATCTGCATAACCTGCTCCTGATACACGATACATCCGTATGTGGGCGCCAATATTTTTTCAAGTGTCGGATGGTCGTAGGTTACTTTATCAGGATTTTCCTTTCCCTTTATGTACAGGGGAATAAAATCCATAGGTCCCGGCCTGTAAAGTGATATTCCTGCAATAATATCCTCAATATTTGCAGGTTTAAGCTCCTTCATAAAGTTTTTCATTCCTGAACTTTCAAGCTGAAAAACACCCTCGGTCCTTCCTGCAGAAATCATCTCGTAAACCTCTTTGTCATCAAAATCGAGATTATCCATATCTATATCTATACCGTGATTTTCCTTAACAAGCTCCGCAGCCTCCTGTATGACGGTAAGGTTTCTAAGTCCAAGGAAATCCATTTTAAGAAGACCAAGCTCCTCTATGGTCGTCATATTATACTGGGTAGTGATTGCATCCTCACCGCCCCTTGAAAGGGGTACATATTCTATGATAGGCTCCCTGCCTATAACAACACCGGCTGCATGCATGGAGCAGTGTCTTGGCAACCCCTCAAGCTTCACTGCCATATCTATAAGCTTTTTAACGCTTTCATCCGTATCATAAAGGTCCTTCAGTTCCTTACTCACATTAAGGGCCTTCGGTATTGTCATTCCCAAATCACCGGGTATCGCCTTTGCAACCTTATCACAAAGGCTGTATGGTAAATCCATAACACGTCCAACATCCCTGACACACATTTTTGCTGCCATTGTACCAAAGGTCACTATCTGTACAACCTTTTCCTTACCATATTTTTTTACTACATAATCTATAACCTCCTGACGTCTGTCAGGACAAAAATCTATATCTATATCCGGCATTGTTACACGCTCAGGATTAAGAAAACGCTCAAAAAGCAGATTGAATTTTATAGGGTCGATATTTGTTATATCAAGCGAATAGGAAACAATGCTTCCCGCAGCAGAGCCCCTGCCCGGTCCAACGGCTATATCGTTATCCTTTGCATATCTTATAAAATCAGAAACAATGAGGAAGTAGTCCACAAAGCCCATGTCTTTTATCGTGTTTAACTCATAGGTAAGCCTCTCTTTAAGCTCCTCGGTAACAGGATTATATCTTTTTTCAAGTCCCTTCTCACACAGCATTTTCAGGTAGGAAAATGCATCATACCCATCAGGAACGTCAAATCTTGGAACCTTCTGCTCGCCAAAAACAATTTCCACATTGCACATATCAGCAATTTTACACGTATTTTCAAGTGCGGAGGGTGCATAGGGAAAAAGCTCTGCCATCTCCTCGGCAGATTTAAGGTAATACTGTCCTCCCTCATATTTCATTCTGTCCGTGTCACTTACAAGCTTTCCCGTCTGTATGCATAAAAGCACATCATGGGCTTCAGCATCATCAGCCGTTATATAGTGGGAATCATTTGTAACTACCATCGGTATACCCGTCTCCTTGGAAAGGCGCATAATTCCCGTATTTACAATTCTCTGCTCCGGTATTCCATGGTCCTGCATCTCAAGGTAATAATTGCCCTCGCCAAATATTTCAAGATGTCTTAAAGCTGCTTCCTTTGCATCCTCATAATTATTTTTTCTAAGGTTTACCGCAACCTCACCTGCAAGACATGCACTTAAAGCAATGACGCCCTCGCTGTATTGCTTAAGCACCTCCATATCCACACGGGGTTTATAGTAATAGCCCTCAATAAAGCCGGTTGATACAATCTTTGCAAGGTTGTGATATCCTAAGTCATTTTTTGCAAGCAAAACAAGGTGATAATATCTGTCATCACCCTTAACAAGCTCCCTGTCAAATCTTGAATTTGGAGCAACATATACCTCACAGCCGATAATAGGCTTTATACCCTCAGCCCTGCATGCCTTATAAAAATCAATTGCACCGTACATAACGCCGTGGTCTGTAATAGCCAGAGCTTTCATTCCAAGCTCCTTTGCCCTTGCGACAAGCTCTTTTATTTTTGCCGAGCCGTCCAAAAGACTGTATTCGGTATGCACATGTAAATGTGTAAACTCCATGAATTTACCTTACCCTTCTTTATGCTTTAGCCTTTGTTAAAAAATGTACTCAAGAAACGGAAAATATCTTGAAAGCTTTTTTATTCTAAGCGGTATAACCTCTTTATTTTTTATATACTTAAACGTGTATTCCTCACCCTTTTCGCTGAGCATATAAAGATATTTTTCCAAGGTTTTTCTTGTGTCGGGATGAAGCAGCTTGCTTGCCCTTCCCTTCAAATAATATTCAAGGGGCTGACTTTCATTGTAGTTGTCCTTATTATAGGTTTTACACGCCGCTATTCTGTCACAGAACATTTCTATAATATATTCCTTGGGCATAGGCATTCCCACAATGCCCTTTGACTTATCTAAGCTATAGTCAATCCAATATTCAAGATGATGCTTATTGCGTCCTTTGTGATGAAGCCATGAGGTAGTATAACCCTTATCCTCACGCTCTGCATCATTCGGGCTTCTGTTTCCCTGATAATATTTTGCACCCATGGAAAATTCCGTCCATGAATATTTGGACAAATCGTGTAATATTCCCTGCTTATAAAGCCCTACCGCAAAGCAGTGCTTCATTACCAAATATTTGTGATTGTTTATGGTTTTTAAATGCTCTAACCACTTCATAGCTTGCACCTTTCCTTCTAAAGAAAATAACTACATACGCTTTAACGCAGCTCTTAAATAATTTCTATCTGACACATAGACATGGCCTTTAATGCGTTGTCATGGCTCTCAGGCGTAACACCTGCCGAACAGCTTCCCACGATACGCACAGATGCCTCAGGCAGTGCTGCCTTAACAAGCATTGCATTTGATATAACGCATATGTCCGTACAAAGCCCAAGCAGGGTTATCTCATCAAAGCCCTCTCTTGCAACATATTCCTGAAGCTTAACGCTTCCGAAGGTTGGCTTGTCAAATATAAGTTTCCCTTCTGCAAGAGGCATTAATTCATCACATATTTCCCAACCGACCTTGCCCTCGATGCAATGTGGAACAGGAAGCTTTTTTCCCTCCTGGGTATCCATATAATCCTCATGGTGTGTATCCCTCGTAAATACAACCTCCACATCCTCATCCATTGCCTTTTTTATATAGTCAGCAGCGGGACTTACGATGGCACACGCCTCCTTTGTCCCAAGGGCTCCATCAATAAAATCCTTCTGCATGTCAACAACAATCAATAATTTTTTCATAGCTTTGTCCTCCTTCTTGAACGTCAGTCATCTATAGGTATAAATTTCCCTTTCAGTCCGTCCGTTATGATTATATTTCCGTCATCATTCACAAACACGGCATCAGCGTTATATTTTTCAAGTAGTTCCAGTGATTTATCATATCCAAGTACAAAACAGGCTGTTGAAAGTCCGTCGCTGTAAAGTCCCGACTCACACACTACGGTAACAGATATAAGACCGCTTTTTGCAGGATACCCTGTGCTTCTGTCAAATATATGATGGTATCTTACGCCATCTGACTCAACATACTTTTCATAGTCGCCTGAGGTTGAAATACAGACCATGTCATTTGCCTCAAATATAAGACGTCCTATAAGATCGGCTTCATCTCCTCTCGGATTTCTTATGCCCACGGTAAAGCCTTCACCATTCGTCTTACTTCCATATACAAGAATGCTTCCTCCGATTGTCACGCATGCACCCTGTATTTCGCTTTTTTCAAGTGCTTCCCTTATTATATCAAGGGCATATCCCTTACCTACGGCTCCTATGGCAAAATCCATATTTTCTTTGTCTATTACAATATACCCTGCATCATTATTGACATTATTACTATCTTTACTCTTATCTATATAAGCGCTTATGTTTTCATATCCCACCACATCAAGTGCTGCACTTATTTCATCATCACTGGGAACCTGAAAGCCGTCATATTTTCCCTCAATGCCCCAAAGTCTATTTAAAGGCTCAATGGTTATATCCAACGCTCCGTTACTGTCGGCACATATATCAAGGGACTGTCTTAACGCATTATAAAGTTCATCACTTACCCTGTAAGGCTCTCCCACCTTATAATCCGCAACAAGCCTGTCAATTTCCAAGGTAAGCACCTGTCCGTCAAGTCTGTCTATACACTCAAATGCCAAGACAGCCGATTCTTCTGCTCCTACGCCGTAAGTCGTAACACTTACTGACGTTCCCATACGGTAATCTCTTATTCTGCTTTCCCTTCCGTCTGCCGACGTACTTACATAGGCATACTGTGAGTCATTCCTGTCTGTGTCATTTTTATTTTCAACACCAAGCTTATAGATAAAAACAAGCGCTATTGAAAGCGCCAGCATTTTAAGCGCTGTTGATATTTTTCTATCCATATACATACTCCACCAATTTATACCACTTATCCCATTTTATATCTTTCCTCTTTTTGTTGCAATAGAAAAAAGGACTTTCATAAGTCCTTCTTTCCATAAATAAGCATATTAATACCGTAAAATGAATGTCTAAACAGCCTTTACAAATAAAAAATCTACTGCCAGATTTAATATTATAAGGACAAATGGTATAGCCGACAAACAAGTAATAACTTTCTTTTTTCTCTTTCTGTTACCCGCTATTGCTATGATTCCAAAAATACTTCCGATTATAGCTCCTGACAACAAATCAACCCTAAAATGTAAAAGGGAGTACGGCTCCATTTTATCAAACAAACCTATAATAATTGTTATAATAGGACAAAGCACTGCAATAACGCTTAATGCAAAAAATTCATCTTTTATTTTATATATCATAAATGGCTCCTCTCTGTTTTTTTGCAAGTTCATAACGTTCCTCTACCCCGCAGCTTCTAAAGCCTTTGCTTCTTAGTCTGATATAAACGCAATATCATATTCACTTAGCCCATGTCCAAGCAATTGCATAATTTGCAGCTCGTCCTCTGCATCCAAAACTGCATTATGTGTTTCCATGTATTCATGATTTTCACTGAGCATTATCAATATACTTTCAACACCATATCCCCGTTTCATTCTCCCGGTCCTGTAACAATCCGCAGTGTCCGGTATAGCCCTGTTATATTGGCGATATGCTGCCAACCGCATAATATCATACCATTTATACCTTGAATATTCAGGCAGATGCATCTTGTCAAATCTGGCATTATAGGCAAACAGCTTCTGTACGTTATAAGAATCCAACCATTGTTTGATTTCATTCAATGCCTGACTTCTACTTGCAACGCAAACGCCTTCTTCATCAACCCTCAATTCATTTGAGTACATTCCACCTACTCGATACGCAGGGTCAATTATGTAATAGATTGAATCAATTTTTTTCATAGTTTCTGACTCAGCAACTACTACTCCAATAGACATTACCTCGTCATACCAATTTGTCTCAGTATCAACTACTGCAAATTTATCTGTACTCATACAATCTCCTCCCAAGTATACTATCTACCGTCAAAAACATCCCTTATCCCCTGAAACGGTTCAGACACGCATAAATCTCCTGCACTCTTGGTCTTGCAAGTCCGCATGGTATATAGGTGCCACAAAATGGTGCAAACCCTTTGCTCTCCAATAAAAGCTCCACTGCTTTTACAATATCCTGCACGGTGTTTTTTCCGTCCAGCTTATTTTCTAATATATACCGTAACATATAAGCAAGCGCTGTCGTTTGCTCCGCATCCGTCAATTGCTCCACGTAACGCACATCCACATTGGATTTATCCAAAGAAAGTGATTCCACACCAAATGCTTTTACTTTCATAGGGCGATGACTGTTTTTTCCACCGGAATACTTTGGCAGGACACGTTGAAATTCCGGAATACAATAATTGGGTGCCTGGGTCCTTGGTGTTATATGGCTATCGCACATCGCCTTTACTTTTGATGTTATGTCAACTGTATTGTAGCAATCCATCTGTAAAATAGAATCGGCAATGTAGAAAAATGCGCCCGAACTTCCCGCAACAAGAATGGTAGAAATTCCCGACTTTTCATACAAATCTCTGGCACGCTCCAAAAACGGTGTAATAGGCTCTTTCTCACGACTGATTACCTGCTGCATAAATTCATCACGAACCATAAAATTAGTTGCGGATGTATCTTCATCAATTAAAAACAGTCTTGTACCTGCTTCTATTCCCTCAACGACACCGGCCGCCTGAGATGTGCTTCCACTAGCATCCTCCGTATAAAAAGAGCTGGTATCCTTGTTGTTTGGCAAGTCATTAATAAATAATGAAATATCCACATTTCTAATGGAGCGTCCATCCTCTGCCCGAAGCTTAACTGCGGTTTCGTCAGTAACAACAAATTCCCTGCCGTCACCCCGGATATGATTGTAAACACCCTGTTGCATGGCTGACAAAAGCGTTGACTTTCCGTGATAGCCACCGCCTACAATAAGTGTTATCCCCTCCGGAACTGCCATACCGCTTATCTTTCCAATATGTGGCAGGGAAAAGCTCCTCTCCATTGACACAGGCGATACAAACGGAACAGCCTCTTTTAATGGGAGATTAGATACTCCACTTCGCCTTGGTAAAACAGAACCATTTGCAACAAATGCCACCAGCTTCTCCTGCTTTAATATTTGGCGCAATGCATTTTGATCCTCCGCAAGAAATACAGCTGCTTCCACCTTTTTCTTATCTAAGTTTACATAATACAAACTATTCTCCACACATTTAGGAAAAAATTCAAATAAAATCTTCTCCAGTTCTCCTGAATGAATCGTTCTTCCAAAGGCAGGAAATCCAACATGAAACCGCATAATTATTTTTTCATCCGTAATTTGGCAGGCAGTACGCTCAAGTACTGCCTGTCCACACCGGCTAATAGAAATCAAGCCACTTTTGCCGGAACCCTTAGCCTTAAAATTATATTGTTCAAATTGTGCACATAACAGTCTTGTCAGATAGTCCTGCAATGCAATCCTTGCCACCTTTGCATCACGTCCCTTGTAGTACGACTCAGGGAACCCTGCCTGTTGGTGAAATACCTCAATATGCAGACTGGACGGTGATGCAAACGGATCTCCCTGCACATGGTCAATATATAGGTCAAATTGCTTAAAATGATATCCCCCTGCTGTCTGCTTATAATTGGGATATCCCTTGTGGTCTATGCTGTGGAGAAGTGTCCGCAGCTCATTACTTGTCTTCATTTTGTAAAATCACCTCGTATTATTTAGGACAAACCAAATTTTTTAGATTATATCATTGGCACGTGACATTTGCCAGTATGAATATTCACTTAATAAAAACACTTGCATTTCACACACGCATATGGTAATATCCCATTAAAGCATTGTTCTATTTTGTCTTTGACGGGGTTAACCTGTTTCTCGTATTCAAAAGCTTAATTCTTCGATGCTTTATTATCACTATAATACAGGCAGAGAAGATATTATTTTATAATACTGACAAAAATTACACCATATTATTTTATCTTCCGCCAAACAAAGGAGGAATTTTTTTGAAGAAACCGGAAAAAGAAAAAATTTTGGAGAATTACTTTTTAGACTATGACATTTTACGAAACAGTAAAGAGCCTTATCTTGCTGACAGCGGCGGCAACAGTTATGGTTCCTCAAAGAACGGCACTGTAACAATTCAAAAGACCATTTACGCAGATACCAAAAATGAAATCATTACAATAAGTGCACCCGAATATAATAAGGAGCTTCATAAAAATATGTTATATGGTGGAACAACTCAATATATGTAAATAAACATTTTTATTTAATAAGGCTGCCACTCTGATGATTTAACATATCTGCATTTTAAATCATTCATGTGGCAGCCATTTATTATTTTATCAGCAACAAATTAAAACAGTCCCGCAATCACGCCGTTTTCATCAACATATATTCCCTCCGCCGCAGGTATCTTAGGAAGTCCCGGCATCGTCATTATCTGTCCCGTTATCGCAACAACAAAGCCTGCACCTGCACTTACATAAACCTCACGGATATTTATATTAAAGCCTGTAGGCCTGCCAAGCTTAGAGGCATCGTCAGAAAGTGAATACTGGTTTTTTGCCATACATACAGGCATATGGGAGAATCCCATTGCCTCTATCTTTGCTATTGCAGTCTCCGCCTCCTTGCTGTAGGTTACATCGTCCGCACCATATATCCTTGTGGCTACAGTCCTTATCTTTTCCTTTATGGAAAGACTATCCTCATATAAAAGTTTAAAGTCACTCTTTTTATTTTCAAGTGTATGAATAACTGCGTTTGCCAGATCTATTCCGCCTTCACCACCCTTCTCCCACACATTTGCAGGAGCAAAGTCACAGCCCTTATCTTCACAGAATTTTCTTACAAAATCAAGCTCTGCCTCCGTGTCAGACATGAATCTGTTTAGTGTAACTACTACCGGCACGCCGTACATCATAAGATTCTCAATGTGCTTTTCAAGATTTACTATACCCTTTTTAAGAGCTTCCACATTTTCATTTCCAAGCTCCTCCTTTGGCACTCCACCGTTATACTTTAACGCCCTTATGGTAGCCACAAGCACAACTGCATCAGGTACAAGTCCCGACATTCTGCACTTTATGTCAAAAAACTTCTCTGCTCCCAAATCCGCGCCAAAGCCCGCCTCCGTTATAACGTAATCTGCAATTTTTAACGCTGTTTTAGTTGCCCTTACTGAATTGCAGCCATGTGCAATATTGGCAAAGGGTCCTCCATGAACAATTGCCGGTGTATGCTCAAGGGTCTGTATTACATTTGGCTTTATTGCATCCTTTAAAAGTGCAGTCATTGCTCCCACTGCCTTAAGGTCACCTGCCGTAACAGGCTCATTGTTTACATTGTAGGCAACTATTATTTTTGATAGCCTTTCCTTAAGGTCATTTATATCGGAAGCAAGACAGAGTATCGCCATAATCTCTGATGCAACGGTAATGACAAATCCATCCTCACGCATAACTCCGTCTGTTTTCTTACCCATTCCAACAATAATATTTCTAAGTACCCTGTCGTTCATGTCAAGACATCGCTTAAAAACAATCCTTTTTGTATCTATTCTGAGAGCATTGCCCTGATGTATGTGATTGTCCATAAGTGCGGCAAGGAGATTATTTGCAGATGTTATTGCATGAAAATCTCCCGTAAAATGTAGATTTAAGTCCTCCATTGGAACAACCTGGGAATATCCTCCTCCTGCGGCACCACCCTTTATACCAAAGCATGGTCCAAGAGAGGGCTCACGAAGTGCAATCACGGACTTTTTACCAAGTCTGCCCATAGCCTGACCAAGCCCAACCGTCACGGTAGTTTTGCCTTCCCCTGCCGGTGTAGGATTTATTGCAGTGACAAGAATAAGCTTTCCGTCTTTATTGTCTTTCACGGAAGCCATAAACTCATCAGAGAGCTTAGCCTTGTACTTTCCATACATTTCCAAATCATCCTCTGTTATATCAAGCACCGACACTACATCCTTTATGTTTTTCATTTCAGCCTGCTGTGCAATTTCAATATCAGTCATACTTAATCTCCTTATAAATTTACCCCTGATTACTTAACATTAAAGAAACAGCATTTAATCACTTCACTATATTATATTTACATATTTTCTTCAACATAATTTTCAAATTCTTCCATGGTCATAAGCACCTTTCTTGGCTTAGTGCCCTCCTCAGGTCCCACAACTCCTGCATCTGAAAGCTGATCCATGATTCTTGCTGCTCTGTTAAAGCCTATCTTGTATACTCTTTGGAGCATACCAATAGACGCCTTTTCCTTGCCTATTATAAATTTTCCTGCATCGACAAAATAATCATCATATTCTGAACCGCTGCTTCCTGCCTGAGACGAGCCTCCTACGTTTGACTTATCTATCTCATCGGTGATTTTGCTGTCATACTCAACATCTCCCGACTGCTTTTTTAAGAAGTCAACAACATCTGCAATTTCTTCATCTGATAAAAATGCACCCTGCACTCTCACCGGTTTTGGATAGCCCGTAGGATAAAAGAGCATATCTCCCTTGCCAAGCAGCTTTTCTGCTCCGTTCATATCAAGAATTGTCCTTGAGTCAACGCCCGATGATACAGTCATGGCTATACGTGAAGGAACATTTGCCTTTATAAGTCCCGTAATTACGTCTACTGACGGTCTTTGCGTTGCTATTACCAAATGTATTCCTGCCGCTCTTGCAAGCTGAGACAGTCTTACAATAGCATCCTCAACCTCACCATGCGCCACCATCATAAGGTCAGCCAGCTCATCAACTATAATGACAATCTGAGGAAGCTTCTTAAGCTCCTCGTTGCCTTCCTCCTCACCTGTCACAGCCTTTACCTTTTCATTGTAGCCCTGAAGATTACGCACATTATACTGTGCAAAAAGTTGGTATCTGTTTGTCATCTCCATTACTGCCCAATTAAGCGCTCCTGCCGCCTTTTTAGGGTCGGTAACAACCGGTATAAGCATATGAGGAATACCGTTATATATGCTAAGCTCAACCTGCTTAGGGTCCACCATGATAAGCTTAACCTCATCAGGTCTTGCCTTGTAGAGAATACTCATTATAAGCGTGTTTATGCACACCGATTTACCAGAGCCTGTTGCTCCTGCGACAAGAAGATGGGGCATTTTTGCTATATCCGCAACAACAACCTGACCGCTTATATCCTTTCCCACTGCAAAGGCTATTTTTGATGGGAATTTTTTATAATTATCCGATTCTAGCAAATCCCTGAAATATACTGCCTGACTTTCCTTATTTGGAACCTCTATTCCAATTGCCGCCTTTCCCGGTATAGGCGCTTCTATTCTTATGTCCGCTGCCGCAAGGTTAAGCTTAATGTCGTCTGCAAGTCCGACTATTTTACTTACCTTGACACCCTGTTCCGGCTGAAGCTCGTATCTTGTGACGGAAGGACCGCAACTGTAATCCGTTATTGTTACATTTACACCAAAATTCTCTAACGTGCTTTTAAGCTTCATGGCTGTTTCCCTGACATATGCATCATTGTCCGAGCTTCTTCCTGCCTTTGCCGTCTTTAAAAGATTAGTCGGCGGAAATTTATAGTCCTCAGGGGATATGCTTTCTGTCGATTGTCCACTACCTGCGGATTTTTGTGTCACAGAATTTTGCTCTGCTTTATCTGATATGGCAAAATTACTTTTTTCCATTTCTGTTTTTTTAGAAACATCCGCTGCCGTAGCTGTTTTTTTCTTTATTTCATCAGATATACTGTCTCTTTCATCAAGCATGTCATTATATGTTTCTTTTGTTTTCTTCCTTCTTCCCTTCGGTGCCTCTACAACCTGCTTACTTTCTGCTTCATTATCAGCAAAAAAGTCCTTTGAACTGCCGTTAAAATCCTCCTTGTCGGCTTTAAAAGTATCTTTTTCTCCTGAATAATCAAGACTCTCCCCATCAAAGAAGTCCTTTGGCGGAAGCGGCTTAAGCTCATGAATCTCCTCAGGATTTGGCTTTTTCTTTTTATTTTTCCCTTTAGATTTCTTACTTTCGGCAGATTCCAAAACCTTGATATTATTTAACATGTTCTTATTTTTACGCTGGTTTGAAATAAGTGCCTCCTCATCCAAATCCTCCTCGTAATCATCATCATCTTTATCGAAGCCATCCTTTATCATTCGCACAATGGACACATCCATAACTATTATTATTCCGATAATCGTAAGCAGTACTATAAGTATAATTGAGCCCGACATTCCTATAAGCCTATAAAGTAGTGCAAGAATACCTCCTAAAAGTACACCGCCCCCTTTTTTATGCTTTGCTCCCTCCTCATAGAGCGTTTTTACGGATACTTCATCAACACCGCTTATAATCTGACAAATAAAAGCAAGAGCAACAATAAATATAGCTATACACAAAACTCTTTTGACAATTTTTTTCTGAGCACCGTTTGAAAGGAGAAACGCAGCCGAAAAGAAAATATAAAAAGGAAGAATATATGCTACAGAGCCCACAAAACCAAATATTATTTTTGAAATAAAATTACCGACTACACCACCAACTCCAAAATTACTTAAAACGAGAAACACGGAAACAGCAAGATATATAAAAAGATATATCTCATTTTTTCGTGAACTGCTTTCATCATTTAAAGCCTTTAACGCAGCCTGTTTTTGTTCGCTTGTATATGTACTGCCTGTCTTATTGCCTTTTTTAGTACCGCCCGAAGCTCTCGTAGAACCTTTTTTTGACGAACTCCGTCCGGCATTTTTTTGTTCAGCCATTCATATGTCTCCTTATCCATAATTTATCTATGCAAAGCTGTCCCGTCAGCATATGGCAGCTTTGCATATTATATAACTAAAAACACAACATAAAGTAATATTTTTCCAAGCAAGCCCCTCATATTGTACTATTTTTCTTTTTATTTATCAAGTCATATAAGCAATTCATGGCACAGTTTATTCCACCTACATTGTCAATGATTCCTTTTTTTACCGCCTGCTCCCCAATCAGAACAGATCCGATATCCTTGGTAAGTTCCCTGGTGTTAAACATAATATCCCTCAACTCATTTTCCTTTATCCTGCTATGACTTGCGGTAAAGCTTATAATTCTGTCCTGCATTCTTTCAATATATTCATAATTTTGCCTTACTCCAAGCACTGTACCGTTTATCCTTATTGGATGAACAACCATCGTTGCAGTAGGCACTATATATGTTACATCACCCGAAACAGCAAGCGGTACTCCTATGGAATGTCCACCGCCTAATACAAGGCAAACCTTAGGCTTATCTATAGATGCTATCATTTCAGCTATTGCAAGTCCTGCCTCCACATCACCACCTACAGTATTTAATAAAACAAGCAGTCCTTCTATATTCTCATCACTTTGAACAAGTGCAAGCAGAGGAAGAATGAGCTCATACTTACTTACCTTTGAATTGCCTCCAAGGGACTCATGTCCTTCTATCTCACCTGCTATATTAAGTAAAACTATACCTTTTCCGTCTGTTTTAGCTTTAAGAACATACTGTCCCAAATCCTTTATAAGTCTGCTGTCATACTTTTCAGTTTTTCCGTCATATTTTTCAGGCTCTCTTTTTTCATCATCATTTTTATTTTCGCTGCACATAATAAACCTCCGTTTTTTTGTTATTATACACATACTTTTTTTAATTATTCGCTGTTGCACGGTATATGATAAGGTTTTTCTAACTTTTGCGTAAAGAAAAAAGGTTCTGATTAATTCCCAATTAATTAGGAAAAAATCAGAACCTCTTTTCTCATATAATATATGAAACACCCCATATGAATTATCGAAAACTCAATTATTCATTAGGAAAATTCTATCACGCTAAAACATTAACAACTAGCCACCAAGGGTTACCTTTTTTACATGATAAGCAAAATATCGTTTTCATCTTTTAGCTTGTCAAAAGGTATATAATTGTCAGACAGTTTTTCATCATTTAATGTTAATGTCTTATATCCACTCTGTGCCCCGTCAGGGTTTGATACCTTAATATTAAGCTTCTTCCCTCTGTACATTTTGGAAATTTCAAATTCTTTCCAATCGGAGGAAACAGAAGGTGCCAGCCTAAGTCCCTCAAAGTCAGGTCTTATTCCCAAAATGCCCTCGACACACCCTACCATAACTGTAGATGCGGTACCTGTAAGCCAATGAACATGTGACCTGCCCTCAAAAGGACTGTCTACGCTTTCTGTAAACTGTCCATGACAGTATGGCTCAAGCTTACGGATTTCTGCCTTGTCATTCATGGATGCAGGAGAGCTTTCAGTAAAATACTCAAATGCCCGATTTCCATGTCCCATAAGTGATTCGGCAAGTATAATCCACCCCTGTGGTTGCGAGAATATACCTCCGTTTTCCTTCGTGGAAGCATTAAACAGCAACATAAGCGCACCATCAAATGCATGGTCTTCATAGGCAGGCGCCATAACCCTTACTCCATAAGGTGTATTCAGTTCCCTGTGTACCGACTCAAGAGCTTTTTCTGCCTGTTCCTTAGTTGCAAGTCCGCTTATAACTGACCATGACTGTGGATTAAGCCACATGTTGGCTTCAGGATCATGCTTCGAGCCTATTATCATGCCGTCTTCCTTGTAGCCTCTTATATACCTGTCATCCTCCCAGCACTTCGACTGAATGGTGTCGCCAAGCTCTTTCTGTATCTTATCAAGATATGCAATATACTCAGTATCATTTTTTCTTACGGCAAAGTCATGGAGAACAGTCATTGCATAATAAAGCTGCATTGCAACAAATGTTGACTCTCCCTTCTTTCCAAGCCTTAAGCAGTCATTCCAATCTGCGTGAAGTCCCGCAGGCATGTTGTTATTTCCCAAACGGTTCATGGAAAAATCAATTGCTCTCTTTAAATGCTCATATACGGTTCCCTCGCCGCCGTTTGCAAACAATATAACCTCGTCTATAAAATCTACATTCCCCGACTCTGCAATATACTTATATACGGTAGGGAAAAGCCAAAGCGCATCATCTGCCCTGTATGCAGGATGACCGGTTGCCTTTACATATGAAGCATCATCAGGGGTATCCTCATGTCCCGCATTATGGTTAAATTTAACAAGAGGAAGTCCTCCTCCGTTATCAACCTGAGCCGAGAGCATAAAACGTATTTTTTCAAGTGCCATTTCAGGAGCAAGATGTATGATACCCTGTATATCCTGAACGGTATCTCTGTATCCGTATCCGTTTCTTAAACCACAGTATGAAAATGACGCAGCTCTTGACCATATAAATGTCATAAAGCATTGATATGCATTCCATGTATTTATCATTGAATTAAATTCAGGACTTGGAGTTTTAACCTGCAAATTATCAAGCTTATCACCCCAATATTTCTTAAGCTCAGTAAGCTCCTTTTCAGCCTGTGACTTTACGTCAGCATAAGCCTTCATAACTTCTTCTGCTTCAGCATCATTCTTCATTCCTACGATAAACGCTATATATTTGGTTTCCCCTGGAGCAAGAGACATCTTAGTTTCCAATGCTCCACATGAATTTGAGTTATAATTTAATTTATTTCCACAGTTACCATTTATAACTGCCAAAGGATTCGCATATGAATGATATAACCCTAAAAAAGTCTCTTTATCACCGCAATAGCTGGCAACCTCTCCACCTGCCAATCCAAAAAATCTTGTAAACGTAACATTTCCATCTACAGGAGTACCCTTGTTTACATTTTCATTTATAACCTGCTTTATTCTGTTTTCCTTAAAATATGTTCTCGTTATAAATAACGTATATTGAAGGTTTACCTGATCCTGCTCATAATTGTTATCGTTTGTAAACTCACAATATCCGATTGCGGACAAATTTCTTGGCTTGTCTGAATTATTTGTAACCTTGAGATTCCACACCTCATGTGTTTTATCAAGAGGGACTAAATAAAGCGCCTCTGTATCAATGCCATCGTATGACGCCTTAATATTAGTATATCCTGTTCCATGATGGCATTCACTTTTATATTTATCAAGTGACTTTCCGACAGGCTGCCAAGATGCAGACCAATAATCCTGTGTGTCGTTATCTCTCAAATATATGTATCTGCCAGGTTGATCAAAACTGTTAAATACATATCTTAAAATTCTGCCGTTTGCCCCGGATTTTACAAAGCTATATCCTCCGGCGTTATTTGAAATAATAGCACCATACTCAGGTGAGCCCAAATAATTCGCCCAAGGTGCCGGAGTGTCGGGTCTGTCAATCACATATTCTCTTTCTGCATCATCAAAATAGCCGTATCTCATTATTTGCCCTCCATATCATATCTTCTTAAATTATAGCAAATATGCCCCGCCTTAGCGTAAACGGGGCATATTCATGCTTGAAAAATATTTATGCGTCCTTGAGGCTTAAGCTTATCTTGCCCATTCTGTCAATATCAAGCACCTTAACCTTAACCTCATCGCCGATATTAACAACATCCTCAACCTTTTCAACTCTATGATCTGCAAGCTTGGAAATATGAATCAATCCATCCTTATTTGGAGCAAGTTCAACAAATGCACCAAAGTTCATTATTCTTACAACCTTACCTTCATATGTCTTTCCGACCTCAATAGGGTCAACAATTGAGCGTATAATTTTAAGTGCCTTATCCATACCGGCCTGCTCAACACCACAGATAGAAACACGTCCGTCATCATCAATATCAATCTTAACACCTGTTTCCTCTATAATTGAATTGATGGTCTTTCCTCTCTGACCTATAATCTCACCAATTTTTTCAGGATCAACAACAGTCTGAATAATCTTTGGAGCAAGCTCTCCTACGGTTGGTCTTGGCTGGCTTATTGCAGGCTTCATACATGTATCCATAATGAAAAGTCTTGCCTCACGGCATCTTGCAATAGCACCCTCAACGATAGGTCTTGTAAGTCCATGTATTTTAATGTCCATCTGAATTGCAGTGATACCTTCAGTAGTACCTGTAACCTTAAAGTCCATGTCTCCAAAGAAGTCCTCAAGTCCCTGAATATCAGTGAGAAGCACATAGTCATCATCCGTATCACCGGTTACAAGTCCACAGGATATACCGGCTACCATTTTCTTTATAGGCACTCCTGCTGCCATAAGCGCCATACAGGATGAACATGTAGATGCCATGGATGTTGAACCATTTGATTCAAACGTCTCCGAAACGGAACGAATGGCATATGGGAATTCCTCCTCGCTTGGAAGCACAGGAACAAGAGCTCTCTCTGCAAGCGCACCATGTCCAATTTCACGACGTCCCGGTCCTCTTGAAGGCTTTGTCTCTCCAACCGAATATGATGGGAAATTGTAATGATGCATATATCTCTTTGATACAACATTCTCATCAAGTCCGTCTAACTTTTGAGCCTCTGACAAAGGTGCAAGTGTAACAATATTACATATCTGTGTCTGACCTCTTGTAAACATAGCTGAGCCATGAACTCTAGGAATAGTATCAACCTCAGCGGCAAGCGGTCTTATCTGTGTAATCTGTCTTCCATCAGGACGCTTGTGATCCTTTAATATCATCTTTCTTACTGTTTTCTTCTGATACTGGTAAACAGCTTCATCCAACACCTCAAGCCATTCCTCATTATCTGCAAAGGCTTCCTCAAGCTTGTCCTTTATCTGTCTTATATTTTCCTCTCTAACCTGCTTCTCATCTGTAAATACAGCTTCTTCCATCTGCTGAGGTGTTACTATAGCCTTTATAGCCTCAAAAAGCTCCTCAGGAACTGCACAGCTTGTATATTCATGCTTAGGCTTTCCACACTCTGCCACTATCTGGTCGATAAAAGCTATAACCTTCTGATTCAACTCGTGGGCTGCATATATAGCCTCTATCATCTTCTCCTCAGGAATTTCATTTGCACCTGCCTCTATCATAATAACCTTATCCCTTGTAGAAGCAACGGTAAGCTTAAGGTCTGAAACAAGATTCTGGGTGGCGTTTGGATTAAATACCAAAACATCGTCAATCATACCCACCTGAGTAGTTGCACATGGTCCATCAAACGGTATGTCAGATATAGCTGTTGCAATAGCGGAACCAAGCATTGCCGTAAGCTCAGGAGAGCACTCAGGGTCAACAGAAAGAACCAGATTATTCAGCGTAACATCATTTCTGTAATCCTTTGGAAAAAGTGGTCTCATAGGACGGTCTATAACTCTTGATGTAAGAATGGCATTTTCACTTGCCTTACCCTCTCTCTTATTAAAGCCCCCAGGTATTTTGCCTACTGAATAAAGTTTCTCCTCATACTCAACTGAAAGTGGAAAGAAATCAATCCCCTCCCTAGGCTTCTCAGAAGCTGTAGCTGTTGATAAAACAACTGTATCTCCATAGTGCATAAGTGCTGCGCCATTTGCCTGCTTCGCAACCCTGCCGACATCAACCCGAAGCGTTCTTCCAGCAAGCTCCATCTCAAATTTCTTGTACATAATTAATCTCCTTAAAAATATTTTGCATTAGAATTCCGAAACAACTGAAAAAAACATTACATGAAAAAAATATTTTTTTCAGAAGTCTCGGTTTTATTCTAATTACAATCTAAAACAGTATACCATTTATATTTTGTTTCTTCAAGATAAAAATGGCGTATATTTCCTCTACCTAAATATACGCCATATACTCTAAATTTTATATTTAGAACAAAGTGCCTTCGGCACTGCAGTTCGCATCCTAGCAGGGTTCGCAAGAACCGTGCCGATAGGAAACACAGTTTCCTATCAAACACGAAAATAAAAATTACTTTGCAACATTCATATGTAAATTCTTTTTTATATATTTTACCTCTGTTTCTAAAACCCCAACTCTTACTACAAGCACTTCCATCTCATTATTCGGTCTTATAACATCATGCATGTTCCTTGACAAATCAAGATGTCCTTCCGCTATTCTTTGAATGTTGACACGAATTTCATTTTCAATTATAAGATTAGTGTTTGTAACTTCTTCCTTGACCTCTTTTAAGTCTCCCTTCAGTATTCCTACTTCCTCTTTGACTTCTTTTAAGTCTTCCCTCAGTATTCCTACTTCCTCTTTGACTTCTCTTAAGTCGTCCTCAACCTTATCCATTCTGTCTTTTAAAAGCCTTACTTCCGCCTCAACTCTACCCATTCGGTCTTTTAAATGTCTTACTTCTTCCTCAATTTTATTTACTCTGTCTTTTAAAAATTTTACATCTTCCCTGACCTCTTTTAAATCTTCCTCGACCCTATACATTCTTGTATTTAAATCAAGTACTCCGGTCAAAATCAAATCAAGTTTTTCACTATCACTCATTATTTCACCTTCTTCCGATTATTAACAATATACCTCATCTTATGGGTGGAAATAAAATGAAATCATAATTACAACCACATATAAATTGTACGGGTGGCAATACATTTATTATCTGTTATATGCGTGTATCACATAATACCATAATCTAAAATAATTAACAAGTACATTTTATACAAAAGAAAAATAAAATAGGGAATTATTTTTCAGATTTTTTACAGCTATTATAAATTTCCCTTGCCACATCCTCTACACTCTTATCATCAGTAGAAATCAAAACATCGGCAGAAAGCAAATAATTAGGTTCTCTTTCGTTAAGCATGCTGCATATTCTTTCATATGGATTTTCACACAAAAGAAGCGGTCTGTCCTCATTTCCCGAAATTCTCCTGAAAATAGTATCTGCTTCCGTTTTAAGATAGTAAACCGTTCCCAAGGCTTTAAGCAGTTTCCTGTTTTCATCTCTTATGGGAAGTCCTCCTCCTGTAGCTATCACTGCATTATGTAAGACAGCTCCTAATTCCCTTACAGTATCGGTCTCCAGCCTTCTGAAATATTCCTCCCCTTTTTTAGAAAATATATCATTTATTGACATACCTTCTTTCTTCACAATATATTCATCTGTATCAATAAATTCATATCCAAGCTCACATGAAATATATTTGCCTATTGTTGTTTTTCCCGAACCCATATAGCCGACTAAGACAATATTATCCCCTGTACCGTAAACTGCTGCACAAAGTGCTCTGTACACCTTGTCTGTCGTATCTTTATCAACAGTCTTTTTATTCCACAGCTCATTAGACATAATACCCTGATACAAAAGCATTTTAAGCCCATTCATGGTTTTTATGCCAAGATTTTCCAAAAGCTTTATAAACGGCGTTTTTACAGGGTTATATATTAAATCCACTCCAAACAACGCCATTTTATAAAACTCCACATCATCTACAACCGGAAGTCCGTCGCCCTCATGAAGCCCCACTGACGTACACTGAATAAAAATATATTTGTCATTTGGTATTTCCTTATATTGGTCAGCAGCAACGGCGCATATTTCAGGGCATTTACTTTTTTTGCCACAGCTGTCATAAACACAAAAAACAGCCTTCATATCGTCAGCAATTTTCCTTGCATTCTCCACTGTTCTGTTAATTATGTAAACTTTTTTTGCACCATATTTTATACACATATATACGGCTGCCCTTGCTGCACCGCCTGCACCGAGAATTATGATATTTTTATTTTCAAGACTTACCCCCTCGCTCTCTATCGCCTTGGCAAGTCCCGGCATATCAGTATTGTACCCCACATATCCCTTCTCTGTTCTGACAAGAGTATTGACTGCTCCTATGGCCTTTGCCGCCTCATCCACCTCCACAAGACATTCCATAACACTCTGCTTGTGAGGAACGGTTATGTTAAGCCCCAAAATCCCCCTGTCAAATGCGTCCATAACTGCCAAATTCAAATTATTTTCTATATGAAACGGAATATATCTTTCGTTTAAATTTAAAGCTTTACTTATTGTATCATGTATAACAGGTGAAAGGGTATGCTTTATTGGATTGCCAAAAATCCCTATATACTTTTCCGCTTCCACATCCTTATATTTATCTAAAACATAATTCATCACATTATACTTTTCCATATCGTGCCTCCAGGTTTTTAGCAGCATCACATCCATGCTCAAATTTACAAAGTACATCAAAATGTATTACAAATTCACATGGAAAATCTGACACAATTATTTTACTTTTTTTAGAATATCAGCAAATTTCCTTTTTTTCAAGAATAAAGTATCTTCATGCTAAAACGAACAAAATATCTTTGCCGCCGCAGTTCGCATCTTAGCAAGCTCCGTAAGGAGCATACCGGTAGAAAACGAAGTTTACTGTTAATAAAAAAGGCTGCCAAAATCGGCAGCCTCTTTTTATGATTTACTTTCTAAGTCCAAGCTTCTCAATAAGAGTTCTGTAACGCTCAATGTCCTTACTCTTAAGATAAGCAAGTAAATTTCTTCTTTGACCAACCATCTTAAGAAGTCCTCTCCTTGAGTGATGATCCTTTGGATGAGCCTTAAAATGCTCATTTAAATCATTAATTCTTGCAGTAAGAAGTGCAACCTGTACCTCAGGTGAACCCGTGTCGCCCTCACATCTTCCGTACTTCTCAATGATTTCTTTCTTCATCTCAGTAGTTATCATATTTTTTTCCTCCTAAAAAGATTATATCCAATCACCGGGTTATGGTCGGAGTGAGCCGATAACTAAGTGATGGCATTGCCTATAATAACACAACAACTGCTCAATGTAAACACTTTTGTGTCAATGTTTTAATCTTAAAAAACAGAATTACTTATCCATTTCAACTGCATATTGTCCCTGAATATCATCCTCAAAAGCGCCCTCATCAATAAGCTCCAAAAGAATATCCACAATATGGGCATCTAACTGGGTTCCCGAAACCCGTTTCAATTCATTAATAATATGTTCCATTGGCATACATTTCCTGTATGGACGGGTGGAATGCATGGCATCAAATGTATCTGCAACTGCAATAATTCTGGCAATCTGCGGAATTTCTTTTTCCTGCTTTCCGTTCGGATATCCCTTTCCATCTACGCGCTCATGATGATATCCCGCACCAAGTGCCAGATTCGGAAGGCTGTCAATTTCCTTTAAAATATCATAACCATATTGTGCGTGTAGCTTAATCATTTCATACTCACCATCTGTGAGCTTCCCCGGCTTATTTAAAATCTCTTCCGGTATTACAACCTTACCAATATCATGGAGCAGGGCAATATGATAAATATTTTCAAGCTTTTTATCATTATATCCCATCCTCGTTGCAATCAACCTTGCATACTCTGCCACACGGAAGGAATGTCCCTTTGTATACTGGTCCTTAAGGTCAATACTTTTTGCAAACGCACGTATAATCTGATTAATGAACAGCTCGCCTTCCTTTTCCTCCTGAATCGCACGCTTTAATTCCTCATTTTGTTTTTTCATCCTGACAGAAAATGCATGAAGCTCATCCTTCATATAGTGAACACAATTTTCCGGTATATTACTGCCATTGTAAATTGCCGCTGCCATTTCCAGACAGTTTCCATATCCACATGCTCCACAGTTAATATTCCTTTGTGCCCAACTTTTTTTATTCATGGAAATAAATATATCCTCCAAGTCTTTCTCACTTGGCTCACGCAAAGAAATACTGGTGGATTTATCAGAATAGTTCCGCATAAAATCCCGAATATCCAATTCGGAAAACTGCCTGTTAAATTGTTCTAAACGTTCCACTGGAGTAAGCTTTTTTGAAAATGGATTTTCTTCACTGTTTTTCTTACAGCGTTCTCTGATTTCCTGCAGATTATAATAATTTTCCTCAGAATAATTTTTTTCCGTTTCAATACCTGTTCCGTAAAGGCAACCTCTGTCGCAGTTTAGAATATCAACCATAAATGGTAATCTCTGCCCTCTGGCAAGTCTCTTCCTGTAATCCTCTAAAAAGGCATATGCACGTTTTTCTCCCTCTACCTGTCGTATAAATGCATCTTCTCCACAAAACCAATAGACATTCTCCTTAAGTCCTCCCGGGGTTGGATAAACAGCTCCCAAACCATATTCTATCTCATCGGATGCATCTTTTCCAATGATATGATGCTTTCTTACATACTCCATGAAATGATTGAAGGTCAGATTATATGATACATAGCCATTCGTATTTGGGTCCGTAATCTCAATCTTTTTTGCAATACATGGACTGATAAATGCCAGCTTATCCGTTATATGCATATATTTTTTTGCATAAATCGCCGTACACAGTAAAGGACTATGAACCGGAATCAGCTTCTGTATCAAATCCGGTGCATAATGCTCAATGTAATTAACAACTGCCGGACAAGGCTGTGAAATCCCTCCTTGTAAATCATTCTCTGAAATATAATTGATATATCCCCATGTGGTAATGTCAGCACCGAAGCTTACACTTATAATACGATTGATGCCTAAATCCTTCAGTCCGCCCAATATAGAGGCATATTCCTCTGGATAATTGGCCTGAAATGACGGAGCCAGCAGCACAGATATCTGTTCGCCACGTTCTAAATCACGAAAAAACTGTTCCGTGTCATCATAATATTCTCTGGCATTATGCTCGCAAACATCAAAGCAGGCACCACAAGCAACACAATTTTCGCTATGTACCTCTATCCGCTGTCCAACTTCTGTACGGACAGAATAGTTTGCAGTAAGCACTGGACATACCGAAATGCAACGATTACATCCCTGACATTTTGCATTTGTATAAACCAGCTGACTCATTATGCTCCTCCTCATTCCGATAGGTCTTAGGTCTTGCCCTAAGGAATCCTCCCAACTTCGTTTGATCCCTCTTTAGGGCATATTATAACATGCTTTCACAACTTATACCATGTAAAATATATGATATAAAACATGTAACATTATACTCCCTCAATTTCATCCAGCTTTTCCTGTATCCTGTCCTTGACAAGCTGTGCAAGCTGAGGCTTTTTCATACCATTATATTCATCATAATATATCGGCTTTAAAAAATGCACCTGTGTTTCGACCTTCTCAAAGGTATTACTGTTCATGGATTTATACGAATCATAAATGCAAACAGGCACAACAGGTGTTTTAGTCTTTAATGTACAGCTAAAACAGCCGGTATGAAATTCCTGAAGCTTATTTTTGTTATCTGTGTAACCGCCTTCGGGAAAAATAAGAAAATAACGACCTTTTCCCACTTCTTCCGTAACCTTCCTGATAGCTTTCACCTCATCTCTGGGATCCGTAAGGTCTATTACAACGCCTTCAACAAGACCTACAACCTGCCTGCTTAAAAGTCTGCTTGCCTGTACCTTTCCGAAAAGCATTCCGCACGGCTTATCCAATGCAAGTAAAATTCCTAACGCATCGTACTTTCCCTGATGATTTGAATAAAAAATACATCCGCCATCAGAAGGAATATTTTCTTTTCCTGTAACTACTGTTGTTGTGCGTGCCCTTTTCCGCATATGATTCATTATACATTTGGCATGCTCATAGCGAACCTTGAGACTATATTTTTCCTTCTCCCTAATCATTTTATTAGCCTTTGGGACTGCCCACAGGACAAATAATCCGCTTGAAGCAACAACATATTTAAAACGTAAATTTAACATTTTTATACACCTGCTTACATCATAAACTCTCTGAGCCTTTCAAATTGTTCTTCCGTGTATTTGTAACCCATCTCATAACATTCATTAAGCTTTGAGCTGTCATTTTCAAAATGTCCTACGGTATTATCCTGCGGTCTTAAAATTAATGCCTTGCCCTCTCTTTCAAGCTCAAGCAGCGCCTCCATCTGTTTATCATATGACGCCTTTCTCGAAATCATTGTACTGCACAGATTCGGATATTTTCTTTGATATTTAAGTCCTATTACCCTTTTTATTTTCGAATAATCCGTTGCGGAGCTTCCCGCAGGCTTTGTCAAAACAACAACAAGCTTATCACACCCCTGCTTCATAGCATGCTCTATGGGAATACCGTCAGAAATACTACCGTCTAAATATGGCACATTCTCTATAAGAACAGGTTGACACGCAAATGGCACTGCACAGGATGCCTTGCAGTTAAGAAGAAGCCTGTCTCTATCTCCATCACTGGATAAGTACTCAGCCTCCCCCGTAATACAATTTGTAACAACACACTCACAAAACGTATCGGAAGCAAAATATGTATCAAAGTCCAAAGGAAAAACATTAAGCGCATAGTCGTCAACAAGCACATCCAAATTAAGCAGCTTTCTGCTTTCCTTAAGCTGCTCCATTCCATAATACGATTTTGTATCTTCATGGGTTATGACCTTTTTTGAACGTCCAATCTGGCGTGCTACAAAGTTTACCGCATTGCCCGAACCGGCAGATACACCAACTACATATTGAAAATATATATTTTGTTCAAGAAGGAAGTCAAGAACACCGGCAGTAAAAATTCCCCTTAATGCACCACCTTCCAACACAAGTCCAACCTTACTCATTACCCTCATCCTTTTCCTGTTTGTAAGCATAATTATCGTCATTGACAATTATAATTTGTGGATATAATATATTAATAATGCATTTTCTGTGATTAAAATGTCGTAAAACGACGAAACATATAAGTAATTATATATATGGTTTTCATTGAAGTCAACGGATAATTGTGTATTATTTTTTTCCAAAATATAACTAATCTTACTTTAAAGGGGATTTTATTATGGCAGGTTCTATATATGGTAACATTTTTAAAATTAGTACATGGGGTGAATCTCATGGTCAGGCTCTTGGTGTAGTTGTTGACGGATGTCCGTCAAATGTACCTCTTTCTGAAGATGATATTCAGGTATTTTTAAACAGAAGAAAGCCGGGACAGAGCGATTTTTCAACAAAGCGAAACGAATCGGACACGGTTCAGATTTTATCAGGCGTTTTTGACGGAAAAACAACAGGCACCCCTATTTCCCTTATTGTTTACAATGAGGATCAAAAATCTAAGGATTACGGAAATATTGCATACTGCTACAGACCTGGACATGCAGATTTTGGATTTGATGAAAAATTCGGTTTCAGAGATTACAGAGGTGGCGGGCGTTCCTCAGCTCGTGAAACCGTAGGAAGGGTTGCCGCAGGGGCAATTGCCTCAAAGATTTTAAGTACACTTGGCATTAATCTCTTATCATATACACGCTCAATAGGGGATATTGTAATTGATTATTCCAATTTTCAAAAAAAAGAAATATTTAACAATCCACACTATATGCCTGATTCTGCTGCTGCGGAGGCTGCAACGGCACTTCTAAAAGAAGTCATGGCAGACAAGGATTCTATTGGCTCATCAGTTGAATGTATAATAAGCGGTGTTCCCGCAGGCATAGGCGAGCCTGTATTTGACAAGCTGGATGCAAGCCTTGGGAAAGCCATAATGTCCATCGGTGCCGTAAAAGCAGTTGAAGTGGGCGACGGCATCCTTGTTCAACGTGCCAAGGGTTCAGAAAATAACGATGCTTTTAGAATAGAAAATGGAAATCCGATTAAGGCTACAAATCATTCAGGCGGTACATTAGGCGGCATAAGCGATGGCAGCGATATTCTTGTAAGGGCTTCCTTTAAACCCACTCCGTCCATATATAAAAAGCAACAGACAATAACTTCATCACATGAGGAAACGGAAATTGAGATAAAAGGACGTCATGACCCAATCATCGGTCCACGTGCCGTTGTGATAGTTGAATCAATGTGCGCAATTACATTACTTGACCTTATGATGATAAATGCAACCTCGAAGCTTGAGAACCTCATAAAAATTTATAGTTAAAAATGAGGCTGTCGCACTCAGATTTGATATGGCTTGTCTGCGGCTGTCACATGCTGCTATATACACATAAAAACCGTTTGAAGACGTCGGTACTTGAGTTTGGATTTCGATGCATAGCTACATGGCACATAAAAACACGCTTTCGCTCGTCTCCGACGTAACGGTACTAAAAATTGCCGGTTTAAGATATCTCTATATAAAGGAATCTTGAACCGGCAATTTAAGTACCCACGTCTTCAAACGATTTTTATGTGCCATGTAGCTATGCATCGAAACCCAAACTCTTAGTACCGTTACGTCGGAGACGAGCGAAAGCATGTTTTATGTGTATATAGCAGCATGTGACAACCACAGGCGAGCCATACACTCAGATTTTGGTACGACAGCCTCATTCTATAATTTTAAATTTACATATGTTGTTACAAGCTCCACAATTGCATCACTGTCCCTTGTGGTCACAGCCTCATCAAGCGCATCTAAAAACTCTTTATCCTCCCCCTCAAATTCCATAGTGGATATCATCTCCATTGTGGCATCAAGAAGTTCAAAGTCATTATCAACTGCATATTTCTTTATGCTTTCTAATGCTTCTTCGTTTAATGTAGTATCCGTGCCGTCATCAGCCTCATCTAAAGACTTATTTTCGGCAAGCTTTTGATTATATTCCTCATCCGTAATCCCTGTCAACATGTCTGCAAATTCCAAATATTCCTGAATGATTTGCAGGATATCCTTCAGATTTTTAGCAAACTCCCTTAGATTTCTCCTGACATATTCCTTATTTCCTATGTTGATGGCAGCCTCAAGCCTTGACGCCTCCTTTGCAATGCTTAAAGCTCCAATATTTGTGCTTGTTGTTTTTATTGTATGGATTTTGGTCTTAAAGCCTCTTATATCCTTCTCAAGCTTTTTTGAAATCTCATCAGGTGCACTCTCATTCTGATTATAATATGCAACAACAAGTCTGTTAAATACGTCTATACTTCCTCCTATACGCTCTATCGCATTTTCCACATCAACATAAGCCGCAAGCTTTTCCAAGCCATCTCTGTATCTTGAATCATGTATATATTTTGCAATATCGTTTGTTTTTTCCTTAAGCTTGCTTTCAGGAAGGCAATCCTTAAATATTGCTGCCACTCTCCTTACATCCATAGGCTTCACAAGTGTATCAGTAAAGCCCTGCTCCAAAAGCTTGTCATTATTATCCCCTATCGCATCTGTATCCATGGAAACAATAGGCATAATTTTGTACTCTTTCCCATCCAGCTCCCTTATCTCCTTCATGGCATCTATACCACTCATAATAGGCAGCGTTAAATCCATAAATACCACGTCATAATCATTATTCAAAACCATATCTATGGCTCCGATAGCGGAGGTTGCAACATCCACCCTAAGGTCAAACTGACCAAGAACCTTCTGTGCAACCTGCCTGCTTACCTCATCATCCTCAACAAGCAGTACATTTACCTCCGGAAGCCAAAGCTTTTCCGCTACCTCCTTGGACACCATCTCCTCCACCTTTGAGGCAGAGTTTGCCATACCATTGTCTGCCACGGTCTGATTTACAGAAAGGGTAAAGGTCGAGCCTGCGCCATAAGCACTTTCCACTTCCAGGTCAGCATTCATTGTATCAGCAAGCCCCTTTGCTATAGCAAGTCCGACCCCGTTTCCTGAATGAATATTGTTCTTTTTATTATCAACTATTTGAAATACCTCGAATATTGTTTCAAGCCGCTCCTCCTGAATACCAATTCCCGTATCCGATACGGTAAACACAAAATTCACAGCGTTTTTATTTGACCTGTCTGTATATTCATAGCAGTCTACAGAAAGTGTTATTGAGCCGTCCTTTGTATACTTTACGGAATTTTCCAAAATCCTTTTTAAAATATTTTTTATTTTTTCCTGATCTCCTACAACATTATCAGCAAGAATATCTCCTATTTCCACAAAAAACTTCACGGTTTTTTCGCCTATGCTTTGCATTACAAGCTCAGACAACTCATAAATCATTGTTGTCACAGAGTATTTTTCATTGACTACATCTACCTTTCCTGCCTCTATCTTTGCAAGAAGAATAATATCGTCAACCTTATTTAATATTTTTCCGCCCGTCTCGTATATGCTTAATATACTTTTTTTATACTCATCATCCTCTGTGTGAAGCTGAAGCAATTCATCCGCTTTAGCCATCATTACATTTATAGGCATTTTTATCTCATTGCTCATATTTGCAAGGTAATCATTTTTTATGCTGCTTGATTTTACCGCCTGTTCATGTTCCTTAGAAAGCTTTTCTATTTCCTTGCTATTTGAGATTAATATTTTTCTTACTCTAAAACCTGCATAAAAAATGAGGCATATTCCTAAAAGCATCGTTATGAGTATAAAATATCTCGATGCACTTTTCTCAAAAAAGCTCTGTTGCTTTTCAATTTGAAACGCAACCTCCTCGTTACACATTTTACCATCGCCGTTATATGCCTTTATCCTGAACTGATACGTTCCTCCGTCAAGATTTGTGTACACTGCCTCCATAGCATTACTTCCGCTTATTACAATTGGATTTTCGTCAAAACCGTCAAGAAAATATTCTACGGAAATATTATTTCTGTTTGTGAAGCTGAATACTGCAAAATATACCGTTATACGTGTCGTGTTGCTGTCAACTACAAGTCCATCTGACAAATCATCATACTCATACCTTGTCCCATCTACATCTATAGCCGTAACCCTTATCTTTGGCGCAACATTATTATACCAGGTTTCTCTTGTATCTAACGTACAAATGCCATTGTTACAGCATATATAAAGTATTCCGTTTGCATCTATTGTACTATGGCACAGAGTATTTATATCCTTGGTGAGTCCATCACTTTTATCAAAGGGTCTTCCCGCTATACCCTGACTTCCCAAAAGCTCCTCCTCATTTGTGAGAAGCACACCCTTAGAGCCGATAACCCACACGGCATTTTCTCTCACAATAAGGTCATACACGCTGTTTGAAAAATCTATATTACTGACAGTTCTAAACGACTCATTATAAAAGCAAAGTCCGTTATCCGTTGCAATCCATATTCCCTCTTTGCCCTTTTTAATTGCTGTAACGACATTAGAATTAAGACCATCCTCTGTATTGTAGTTTACAATCTTTCCTGTCGCAAGAGTAATACAGCTTATTCCACCGCCGTCTGTTCCACACCACAAAACGCCTCCGTCCTGATAAAAACATAGAATGTTATTTGCATCCATTCCCACAGAGGTATCATATGTATCGGATACCTTGCCATCCCTTCCTATTATGGCAATTCCATCCTCAGTGGCAACCGCAATTCTTCCATCATTAAGCTCATAGGTACAATTCACTGCCATACTCGGAAGTCCTGCACCTCTTGTCAGGGTACTTATGGTATTATTGCTCTGTACCATAACCACTCCGTATTTTCTGTGAGTGCTTATCCAAATCCTTCCTGTGGAATCTCTCATTATATGACTTATGCTTACACCCTGCAGCATGTCAGTAAGTGCACTCGTTTCCTGCTCATTATCAGAATTATAAATAAAAAGTCCGTCATCCGTTCCAATGTATTTATTTCCGCCATGTATATATACACAGTTCGTCATAGTCTCCTGCATACCTGATTTTATGTTGTAGTCGGAGAATTTGCTTTTTGCAAGCATAAGAACGCCCATACGTGTTGAGGAAATCCAATAGTTTCCTTCATAATCCTGAATAATATCTGACAAATAATTATCTATCTGACAATTATTTATCTTATAAAACTGCCCGTTTGACCTAAAAAAGCCGATGCCATTATCAGCACATATCCATACCTTTTCCTCACTGTCCTGCATAATCTTATTTATACCATCTATGCTGGTGCTTACGACCTCAAAGCTTGACTTACTTCTAAATACAAGTATGTCGCTTCCTGAGGTTCCCACATAAATATAATTACCAACAACACTGATACACGTAAATTCATCAAAGGAAAGCTCACCTATATCTATCGCAGAACGATTTCCCAATTCATCAATAACGAAAATACCGTCATTGTTTATTGCCCATATTTCACTGCCAAATGTAACCATATCTGTATACTTTCCTGAGCTGGACTCGTTTGCAACCGGAAAAAGCGACATTTCCCCGTCCGGTGTTCCAACACACATATACAGTCCCCTTGAGGTTGCTACATATAAATTTCCATTTTCATTTTCACACACTCTGTATATTGTTTTTATTCCGTCATAATACTCTGTCTGAAAATGGTGTGTTTCTCCATTTTCTATATAAAAAAGGCCATAGTTATCCGTTCCGACCCACACTCTGCCCTTTGTGTCCTGTGTAATACAATTAACAGAGTACACATCCGTTCTGTCCATATCCCATAAATTAACCGATGAAAACTCATATCCGTTTGAACGGTACAAGCCGCCGTCAGTTCCAACCCATATGTACCCGGAACTTGACTGATAGAGACAATTAACCTCATTGCTGGCTATTCCGCTTTTTGAGTCATATATAGTCTGAATATAATCTGCTATAAAGGAATCCTTTGCCACTGTTATATCTTCTTGCAGCAAAAACAGGCACACCGTAAGGAGTACCTGAACTGCCACTATTTTTTTTATTGCTTTGTGAATTTTCATAGGTGATTTCCTCGTCAGATTATGCTTCCCTTAAAAACACCTTATAGCCCTTCAATGTCTCGTATATATCCGCCTTTGACGTTATCTCCCAAGGTGCATGCATATTTAAAACGGCAACTCCGCAATCAATAACCTCCATGCCGTATAATGACAAAATGTAAGCTATGGTTCCGCCTCCGCCTACATCCACCTTACCAAGCTCAGAAGTCTGATAGCATATATCGTTTTTATCCATCATTTTTCTTATTCTTGCAATATATTCAGCATTTGCGTCATTAGAGCCTGATTTTCCTCTTGAACCGGTAAACTTGTTAAATACCATTCCTCGTCCAAAATATGATGCGTTATTTTTATCAAATGCATCTGCAAAAAGAGGGTCATAGGCTGCATTTACATCTGAGGAAAGCATAGAGGAAGCTGCAAGACATCTTCTCACTGCTATTTCACTGTATTCCCCCATTGCATTCATAAGCTCAACAACCGCATTCTCAAAAAATCTTGATTTCATGCCGGTGGCTCCTACACTTCCTATCTCCTCCTTATCAGTAAGAAGACAACAGGTTGTCCTTTCAACATTATCAACCTCAAGCATCGCCATCAACGAGGTATATGCGCAAACTCTGTCATCCTGCCCATATGCCATAATCATACTGCGGTCAATACCTGCCTCCCTCGCTTTACCCGCCGGTACAACCTCAAGCTCCGCCGATATAAAATCTTCCTCCTCAATATCATATTTTTCCTTCAAAAGAGCGAGAACATTTTCCTTTACCGCATCCTTCTCCTTGTCCTTTAAAGGTTTGCTGCCAAATAAGATATCAAGCTTTTCTCCCTCAATAACCTTACCCGCTTTTTTCTCCATCTGCTCTGCGGCAAGATGGATAAGCAAATCCGTCACGCAAAATACAGGGTCATTTTTATCCTCACCTATAGAAATATCTATAACGCTTCCATCCTTCCTTGCAACAACCCCATGTATGGCAAGTGGAAGCGTAACCCATTGATATTTCTTTATTCCACCATAATAGTGAGTATCAAGATATGCAAAATCACCATTTTCATACAAAGGATTTTGTTTTATGTCCATACGTGGGGAATCTATATGTGCTCCAAGTATATTCATCCCCTTCTCCAACTTCTTGGAGCCTATATTGAACATTGCCACCGTCTTATTCATACATACGGCATATACTTTATCTCCCTGCTTAAGCTTCCTATCTTCCTTAATGATTTTACTTAAGTCTGAGTAACCATGTTCCTCGGCCATTTTTACTATCTGCTTTACACATTCCCTCTCTGTCTTACCTGCATCGAGAAACTCACGATATTCCTTACATACCTTTTCAAGCTCATTTATTGATTTTTTTGTATATGTTGTCCAAGCATTTTTTCTTTTCATATTGTTCTCCTTATTTTTATACCTATAGACATCAGGCATTCTTTCTGCCACATATTATATCCATTTTATTTGTTTATCAATCCTTAAACGAAATGGCTTTACACAAGTGCCGATACAGCTTCATTTAAAATATTAAATGCCCTATCACATTCAGTCTCAGTCACATTAAGCGGAGGAACAAGCCTTATTACTGACGGCCTTACAGCAGTAATGAGAAGACCTTTATCGGCACAGTTATATTTTAAATCATTTGAAATATCACTGTTAAATTCCACTCCTATCATAAGGCCTTTGCCCCTTACCTCTTTAACACAAGGAAGACTTTTTAACTTTTCCATAAAATATGCCCCAACTCTTTTTGCGTTTTCAGGGAGCTTACCTTCTATTATCTCGTTTATCTGTGCGTAGGATGCAGCACAGCACACGGGATTTCCGGCATATGTGCTGCCGTGAGCCCCAGGTCCAAATGTGAGAGCAAGCCTTGTGCTTGTGCACATAGCACCTATAGGCATACCACCGCCCATAGCCTTCGCCATACTGACCGCATCAGGCTTAACACCATAATCCATAAATGCCATAAGCTCTCCGGTACGTCCCCAGCCGGTCTGAACCTCATCAAACAAAAGTAACATGTCCTTCTCATCGCAAAGCTTACGAAGTCCCTGAAGAAATTCCTTTGTGGCAGGTATGACACCCCCTTCTCCCTGTACAGGTTCAACCATAACTGCTATTGTATTTTCCGTACACGCAGCCTCAAAGGATGCCAAATCATTGTAATCTGCATAAGAAAATCCTGGGATAAATGGGTCATAATTTTTTTGAATGGCAGAATCAGGCTGTCCCGTTGCAGCAAGCGTTGCCAAGGTTCTTCCGTGAAAGCTGTTATATGCGGTAACAATATTATATCTGTCAGGACCATAGTTATCCTTTCCGTATTTTCTCGCAAGCTTTATCATAACCTCATTTGCCTCGGCACCGGAATTTTGGAAATAAATTTTTTCCATGCCTATACTGTCACATATCAGCTTCGCAAGCCTTGCCTGTGGTACTGTATAAAAATAATTAGAGGCATGCATCATTGCTTCTGCCTGTTCCTTTATGGCACTGACAACATTTTTGTTGCAGTGTCCGGTACTGTTTACGGCTATTCCTGCCATAAAATCAAGATACTCACTGCCATTTTCATCATATATATAAGAGCCCTCACCTCTGTCGGCAACAAAGTCAAAGCGTTTAAAGGTCTCATAAAAATATGTATCGTAAAGTTCCTTTAATTGTTCCTTCGTCATGTTAAAATCGCTCAAATGCATAGCATATACCTCAATTCACATAATAGTTATTTAAAATCTTTATGGGGTTGCTGTACAAAACAGCACCCCCATACAAGACAAATATCAAAATATTTTCTTATCCATATATCTGACTTGCAACCAGATTATCAAGTATGCTTACAAGTTGCCCTATCTCAGGCTTACTTATCTGTGCATCGGCACCCAATGCCGCTCCCTTTCTTTTCATGTCATCATTTATAAGTGACGAGAATACAATGATTGGAATATGTTTTAAGCCCTCCGTATCCCTTATAAGCTTTATAAGTCTGTGTCCGTCCATCTGCGGCATCTCAATATCGGTTATGATACATTTTGCACCATAATCAACACCGTTATTTCTCTTAAGCTCGCACAAATAATCCCAAGCTTCCTGACCGTTATTCTTAACCGTAAGCTTGTTGTAGCCCGCCTTATAAAGAGAATCCTTTATAAGTGTGCAAAGCAAGTTTGAATCCTCAACAATGAGCACAGGAATATCATTTCTTTCCCTTGACTCCAGCTTTACAATCTCTGAAACCTTAAGGCTTGTTTCAGGGCAAATTTCCTCAACAATACGCTCAAAGTCCAGTATTATGAGAAGGTTATCCGCATTTTTTATAATACCTGTAGCAACTCCGGTGCCCGGTCCGCTCACTGTTGAATCCGGTTTTACGACATCCATCCATGAAACCCTGTTTATACCAAGCACTGCCTGAACATCAAATGCGATATTAAGATTATTGAAGTTTGTTACGATAAGAAAGTTGTTTCTGTTATCGTTATTTTGAAAGCCCAATGTTTTGATAAGGTCAATTACGGTAATTATATCTCCACGAGGCATAAATATTCCCTCAATACACGGATGAGAATTTGGAACGGGAGTAATATTTTGGAACTGCAATATTTCTCTTACCTTCTCAACATTTATGCCATAGTGATTTCCCTCAATGACAAATTCCAATACCTCTAACTCATTTGTTCCGCTCTCCAGTAAAATATTACTATCCATATCAAACCTCCTATTATTGTAATTGCATAACTTTATCTAAACCGTCATACGTTATCTTAAGCTTTAAGTCATCAATATTATTCGTAAGCTCTGCCGAAACCTGATATATAAGTACTATTTCCTCACGACTGCTTGCCTCAAGAGTATTTTGGTATGTATACATATCATCAAGGAAAATAGTCAGCATCTGCTTTGCTCTTTTTGAATCATTTATTATAATGCTATAGCTTGCATCCTTTGAATACAAATCAATATACTGATTGTCATTTGTTTTATTTTCCAATTCAAATTTTAAGACAAGCAGCTTATATCCGTTTTGTGCCTCAATCTCAATATATACTCCATCCTTACCATAGGAAGGATATGTATCAAGCAGCATATAATATGAATACTTGATGTTAATGTTATTCTCACCTAAAAATTCTGCTATGTTAAAATCAGTAGCCACATCGGAAACTATACCGCTTACATCCTCAGCGTCAACCGGTTCCTCTGTTATTACGTTTTCTGTATTATTTTTCCCTGCCTCCGTAGAAGCCTCCGTTTCAGTAGCGGTGCTCTCAGTGGAAACCTCGATGACAACCTGAGGGGAATTAAGAGCATTAACCTCCGCCTCAAACAAACCTTCCTCATATTTTGAGTCAATATTTCTGTCGTATTTTAATAATAACCCTCCTGCATACTCTGCAATCATCTTACTTTCCTCATCAGTTAAATCTATAACCTTGGCACATCCCACAAGAAAAAGTGACAGAATTAGGATAATGCAGGAAAACATTCTCTTTTTCATATACTTCCTCCGAATCGTTAAACATAAACTTTGTCCTAATTCTATCACTTTTTTTTCATATCAGCAAGGCATATTCGCATCTAAATCAAAATAAAAGACTACACCCTCCTCTTCGTTGAAAACTCCATAATCCTTTCCATGCGATTTCATTGCCGCCGCCACAATGGAAAGACCTATTCCACTTCCACCGTATTCCCTTGTTCTGGCCTTGTCAACCTTATAAAATTTATCAAACAGCCTGTCAATATCCTCGTCAGGTATTTTTTCTCCCTGATTGAAAACAAAAACTCTTACGTTATCTTCGGTACGATCAAAGGTGATTCTTATATCTCCACCGGGCTTTACATGATGAATTGCATTTGTAAAATAATTTGTAAATACCTCCTCAATAAGAAATTCATCTGCCCATACATAAACAGGTGCAGCCTCATCAAATATAACCCTTGCCTCTGTCTCCTCCACAAGAATTGATGACGCATCAATAATATTTTTTATGAAATCTACAAGCTCAAATCGTTCAAAGCTAAGGGTTGACTGTCCAAATTCAAGCTCATTTAAGTTGAGGAGCTTCACTACAAGCTCATTCATTTTCTTAGCTTCATCTATTATAACATCCGTGTAAAACTCCCTGCTTTCCATGTCATCGGATAAATTATACTTAAGTCCCTCTGCATATCCCTGAATAAGCGCAATCGGAGTTTTCAGCTCATGGGAAACATGGGACAGAAAGTCCTTTCGCATATCGTCAATCTGTTCCTTTTGCTCAATATCCTTCTTTAATTTTGCATTGGCTGATTTAAGCTCAGAAATTGTACTCTCAAGCTTTTCAGACATTTCATTCATGCAATTGCCAAGTTCACCTATTTCATCATTTGTGATGACAGAAACCTTTACGTCAAAATCAAGGTGTGTCATTCTTTTCGCAACATTACAAAGACTTTTTATTGGTGCGGCAAAAATATTGCCAAATGCAAGAATAAACATTGACCCGAAAATAAGCAATCCTACTGCCACCTTAATAAATACGTTTTTGACAACATATACCACGCTGTCAATTCTTGAAACAGGGCTCCTGACTATAATACTGAATCCGTTATCAAGACGTCCCACCAAATCATAATAATCTGCATTTATTACCTCGTCATGATTTTTAGTGATAACATAATTTGAGTATACGTTTCTTGAAATAATATCCGCTGTTTCCATAGACCTTATGGCATTATTCAGACTTTCCATTATACGGCTCTCGTCATTTATGGATGTATATATTTTCACATTTTTACGGTCAAATATAAGAATTGTCGAATCCAGCGGATTATATATACTTCCATAGAGATCATTTGTCTGATAATTGTTTTGGTTTGGATTTTGAGAAAAAAAAACGTTGCAGGATTCATATGTGCTTTTTAAATTATTCTTCACATTGGACACAAAAATATCCTCAATGAAAAAATTACATATAATCCATGATGCAATCAATATAAATGCACAAAAATTAATTACCATAAAAGTAATTTTTGTTCTTATTGAACTTCTCATATTTAAACCTCGAATTTATATCCCATGCCCCAAATGGTCTTAATGTAATCTCCTCTGTTTCCCAGCTTGCTTCTAAGTTTTTTTACATGGGTGTCTATTGTTCTTGCATCTCCAAAATAATCATAATTCCAAACATTATTTAATATCTTTTCTCTTGAGAGGGCAACACCCTTATTTACAAGGAAATAATTTAAAAGCTCAAATTCCTTAAAGCTAAGTTCAATTTCCTCACCATCCACAAGAACCTTGTGTGCGGATATATCCATTTTAATTCCTCCGCACTCAATATTTTTCTCATCCCCTGTAAGGCTGCTTCTTCT
>JAAVIA010000051.1 GCA_014799405.1 Lachnospiraceae bacterium | reverse complement strand
TTTATTTTGCGGAGAGAATGACAAAGGACTTAGGAGGAGCAAAGATATATCTTAAGCGTGAGGATTTAAACCATACGGGCTCACATAAGATAAACAATGTTATAGGTCAGATGCTTCTTGCAAAGAGAATGGGTAAGACGAGAGTTATAGCTGAGACGGGAGCAGGGCAGCATGGTGTTGCAACGGCAACTGTAGCCGCAATGATGGGTATGGAATGTGAGATTTACATGGGAAGGGAGGATACGGAACGTCAGGCACTGAATGTATACCGTATGAAGCTTCTCGGTGCAAAGGTTCACCCTGTGGACAGTGGGACTGCAACTCTTAAGGATGCCGTTTCCGAGACCTTCCGAGAGTGGACTAAAAGGATTGATGATACCCACTATGTGCTTGGCTCGGTCATGGGACCATATCCGTTTCCACAGCTTGTAAGGGATTTTCAGTCTGTCATAAGCAGGGAAATAAAGCAGCAGATTATGGAGAGGGAGGGTAGACTTCCCGATGTTGTACTTGCCTGTGTAGGCGGTGGCTCAAATGCAATGGGAGCATTTTATAACTTTATTGAGGATAAGGATGTCAGACTTATCGGCTGCGAGGCAGCAGGACGGGGAATTGATACATTTGAAACTGCCGCAACCATAAGTACAGGACGACTTGGAATATTCCACGGCATGAAGTCATATTTTTGTCAGGACGAATACGGACAGATTGCACCTGTTTACTCAATATCCGCCGGACTTGATTATCCGGGAATCGGACCTGAGCATGCGCATCTTCACGATATAGGAAGGGCGGAGTATGTTGCCGTGACGGATGATGAGGCGGTGGAAGCATTTGAATACCTTTCAAGAATAGAAGGAATTATCCCTGCCATAGAGAGTGCACATGCGGTTGCACATGCGATGAAGCTTGCTAAGACAATGAGCAAGGACAGCATTATGGTAATAAATATTTCAGGACGAGGAGATAAGGATTGTGCTGCAATCGCACGTTACAGAGGGGAGGATATCCATGAGTAATATAGCAAAGGCATTTGAAAAAGGAAAGGCATTTATTCCGTTTATAACATGTGGTGACCCTAACCTTGAAACAACGGAGAAAATAGTTTGTGCAATGGAGGAGGCGGGAGCAGACCTTATAGAGCTTGGCATACCGTTTTCTGATCCTACGGCGGAGGGACCTGTCATACAGGAGGCAAACATAAGGGCATTGGGCGGTAAGGATAGGGTGACTACTGACAAAATATTTGACATGGTAAGGAGACTTCGTCTCAAGGTCAAGGTGCCTATGGTATTTATGACATATGCAAATGTAGTCTACTCTTACGGGGCGGAAAAATTTATAAGCACCTGTAAGGAGATTGGCATGGACGGACTTATTCTTCCCGACATTCCATATGAGGAGAAGGAGGAATTTGACCCTATCTGCAAAAAGTACGGGCTTGACCTTGTATCACTTATAGCACCTACCTCGCACGACAGGATAAAAATGATTGCAGAGACTGCAAACGGATTTGTGTACTGTGTATCTTCACTTGGCGTTACGGGAACAAGAACGGAGATTACCACTGATATAGGAGAAATGGTATCTCTTGTGAAAGCTGTAAAGGACATTCCATGTGCTGTGGGCTTTGGTATAAGCACGCCTGAGCAGGCAGAGAAAATGGCACAGTATGCTGATGGAGTTATTGTGGGAAGCGCAATCGTGAAAATAATAGCAGAGCATGGAGAAAATGCCGTGTCATATGTAAGTGAATATGTTAAGAGCATGAAGGATGCTATAAGGTAGGATTAAGGGGCTGTCGCGACAGCCCCTAGTGTTCTTTTTGGGAATGGCTTAATATGGTTCCGGCAGCTATAAGTATTGTACCGATTACAAGGCTGACTATAAATATTAGCAATCCTACGTTGGCATCCGTTATCTCTTGGCTTACACCCCATTGTGAGAGATTTGCATCTGATATTTTTATATGTTGGCTGCCGTATAATACATAATAGATAAAATCATTTGCAAATGTGGAGAATATTCCGGTTATCAACGTACATATACCTGCCTTGGTAACAGGATGAACCTTCAAATACCTTATACACAGGAACATAAGCCAAGGTACAATAAGGGAAAAGGTTGTTATTGGAAGGGCGATGTCCCAATATGCCGCATAGGATGTATATATTCCGCATTCAAGTATCAGTATATAAAGCCAGACAGTGTCCCAAAGCATGGTGAGCAGAGCTTTTTTGTTCCGTAAAAATTTTGGCAGCGGTATATGGCATATGATATATGGCATAAATATGACTGATAATCCAAATATCGTAGGTATAGACACGATAAAGAACCAATCTCCTCCTGTGTATATGCAACAGGTCATTAAAAGCAGAAGCAGTGATACTGTAAAGGCTGCCATAGTCCAAAGTATGGTGTTTCGTCTTACTACCATTGGAATTACGGTAACTGATGCAAATACAAGCAATGAAGTTAAGACTATAAAAAACCAGTCTAAGCCATGCCCGATTGCAAGATTACATATAAGGCACACAATTACGGGTATCATTAATATTGATGCCGTAAATATACCGATGGTTGCAGTTCGTTTCATTTCCTTTTTGGAATGCTGTTCCAAAACATTATTTTTTTCGGAAATCAAATAATCGTCCACTGAGGTGTTTTGAAGCCGTGTGAGCATAGCCTTGCATTTATCGCAGTCAGCTATGTGTTCATCTACGATGCTGCGGCTTGTATTACTGCATGCGTTATCCTGATATAGAGGTAACAAATCCTGTATGAGTTCACAATTATAGTTTGAATTATTCATAGTCTTTCATCCTTTCTTGAATTTTGAGCCTTGCACGGTGGTAGGTGACCCTTGCCCAGTTTTCCGTTTTACCGAAAATATTTCCTATGTTAATAAATGATAATTCTCCGAATATTCTAAGCTGAAATACCTCCTTGTAGGGTTCCTCCATATTGTGAAGTATCTGATGTATTTTCAGTGCCATATCCGCATTTTCTATTTTGGTTTCTATGTCAGCTTTGACACATACATGTGCGTTAGGGTCAAGCTCCTGTATTTTTGACTGCTTTCTTAAATAGTCAGTGCAGGTGTTTTTTGCAATGGCACAAAGATATGTAAATTCTCCTGAATTACCTTTAAAGCTATCTGTTTTTAGGGCTTTAAAAAATACTTCCTGAGTAATTTCCTCAGCCAAATGGACATTTTTCATGATAGTCATAACATAGGAATAGACCTTCATGTAGTAGGTATTATACAGTTTTTCAAAGTCCATTAGTATGCTCACCACCTTATAAAATGTCTTTTTAAAGAATATCACGTGTAATTCTGTGTGTCTATAAAATGAAATTGGCTTTATAGTATATCCAAATGTCCGCAATTGCTTTGTTACATGGGTTAGACGGATGAGGGGGAAGATTTGTTACAAAAAATAAGAAAAAGATAAAAGATGCAAGGATAGAAATGGCATATAAGAATACCATTGTTGGTAAACGTAAATTCTAAAAGCTCCTGTAGCACTAAGCGCACTACAGGAGCTTTTTTGTTGTTAGATTATGCTAAAGCTCGTCCCTCAAGGTCAAAACCTGCTCAACTGTAAGTCCTGAATATATAGAGATTTTCTCAACTGGTAAATCACCCGCATTAAGCATATTTATTGCAGCTTGCTCACGACCAGTATCAAAGCCTCGTTCATATCCAATCTCTATCAATGTTTTTTCGTGAAGCTCTGCGTCATATTCATCTATGCCCATAGCAACAACCTCCCTCTTATTTTTTCGCAAAAAATCAGCGAGTATATTTTCTTTAATGCATTCATTTACAGCACGATTAACGGCAGAATCTATATCCATATCCTGTCTATATGTACGTATCCGTTCAACAAACAGCATATATTCCCTAAGGGTAGGGCATTTTTGCATCAGTTCATCATTGTACCCCGGATTGATATTAAGCTGAAGTACAACAAGCTCAAGACTTGGATTTTCCTCCTGATGTGTATATGCATCGGAAAGTCTAAGTTCCCTCCGCTCAGGCTGCTCCCTTACACCATTGTAGAATACAACAAATTTTGGGTTTGGAAGCTTGATGAGCTTTTCTGAATATATATCCTGCTTGTCATAAAACCGTCGGAAGCTCCGTGAGACATAATCCAAATCCCGCAATGGCATATTCGGGTTTATGGATGATTGGTGCTCGAAAAGGTTTAATCTCATATCAATGACACATGATAAATCGTTTTTAACAGTCATGTAAATTGCATTTTCCAAGGTTGTTATTTCCAGCTCATCAGGATTATTGTAGCTTGTTCCATTTACTGCATTGTAGAGTGTTAAAAGCTCTTTTTTGTCAGAAAACAGCATTCTGAAAACCGTGTCCTTGTGTCTGCTGTTGACAGACAGGCTGTGCCCATAATTTGAAGCTTCCTTAAGCATTAAACATTCGTTGTCGGTTATGTTACACCCAACAAATATAGTTCTTACATCCATTATAAATTTTTTGTAATTTGTTTCTTTTTCCATTTTCTTTTCCCCCTTTTGTGGCAGGAAGAAGCGGATGAAATAGCTTATGCTTAAATCGAAACCCTTGCTGTCGGCTCAAGGCTTTTCAGTCAACCTGTGTTTATAAGCCTAAACATTTTTCAAAACAGCATCTTCTCTGCCAATAATTATTGTGAAATAAAAGCATCGAAGTAAGTTGTTTTGTTAGACTCGAATTATAGCATGAGATGTGCCTTTTTCTTTGAATGTCTGAAATAGGATTTCACCCTTAAAGAAATACTGTAATAATGCTTTGAATAGATAATACCATATGCGTATCGTGAATGCAAGGCATTTTTGTATATCTTATATTAAAGTCACAGCTTAATATTTTTCTTGTAAGTAAAGTATCAATATGGTAAAATATGGTCTGAGAATTCAAGAAAGTTAATGGATGAAGCTCCTCTGCAATATGCCAGTATTGCAGAGGATAATATGGTAGACATAGTACCACATCAGCACGCTTTAAGCCTGCGAGACATCACGATTTATATTATACTTGTGGAACGAAGGTTTGACAAGTGATATTGTGATGCTATTAGGCTTGGACGGGCAAATTCCTTATATATATTATAAGCTGAATGAAGGTGTGGACGCATGCCTTTCATTCAGCTTTCTTGATTCTCATAACATCCCTGCGGAGGCATCGGTAACCGAGCTGTTATCGAGGTCTCTGCTTGGGAATTATGAGAATTAGGAGGACGAGTACAATGAAAAGAAGAATGCTTAGTGTTCTGCTCAGTGTAATGCTTGTCATTGCAACTATTTGTGTCAGTAATATGCCAAGTGCGGCAGTAGAGCCGGATGATGAAATGACGCAGGATGAAATGCGGGTAGCAGAGGCTCTGGAAAATTCCGAAGTGGCAGCAGAGAAAATGACAGAAGAAGGAACAGAAGTGACCACCGAGGAAGTGACAAAAGAAACAATGGAGGGGGCTGAGAACCCTGCCGAAAGTATTACATCAACGGAAACAATTGTTGATGAGGAAAATTCTGAGCCACAGACAGATGCAGTAAATGTTGCAGATGATGAAAAAAATGGTCAGGAGAACAGAGATGCCATAGCGGGAAATGATGTTGTGGATTTTGATGCTGATATGGAAATATCAGGAGATATTGAGAACAACGAAATGTCTGTTGAAAATAGTGATGAAGATATGATGCTATCTGATGAGATAGTGCCAGAACACATGTCAAATGGGGTTGCAGTTAATAAATTGGACAATGTTTCACTTTATTTTGATGAGTGTTATGTTTCCGGCGAAGGGAAAAAGGAGTATTTGTTTCCAATATATATATGTAACTATAATGAAGTTGACATTTATTTATCTTGTGTGAGAGCCTATGTTACTGATGAGAAAGGAAATAACTATAATGTACCGGTTTCTGTAAAAAGAGGTCAAAATGATATTACAAATGATATAAATGGATATTGGGGATACAACAATGAAAGCGTATTGACGAATGAAAGTGTTTTAATTAGTAATAATAATTCTTATCCGTGGTTTAACGTTGGATTTACAGTGCCTGCGGAGCTTAAAGGCAATTTTTCAGTTAGGATATGCGCAGAAATTGTAAAGTTGGATGCTATGTCTGGGAAAGTAGTGGCATTGTATAGCGATTCAAAAACTTATTTTGAATATGACCGTGTAATAAATGTAGAAAATAGTAATTATTTTATATCGGAAAATGGTAAAGGAGATTTAGGCAATATTGATATAGCCGTTTATCATGATAGTAACGCTCTCATTTCTGGAACAGAAGCAAATTTTTATATTAAGATAAGTAATAAAAATGATTTTGATATATATATTATGATAATAGATATCTTCTGTATAAGAGATAATGAACATGAAGGTAATGTTGTTCGTGAACTAACAGATTCTGACGGAAAAAGTATTATTAATTCTTCCACTTGGGGATATTCAGATCTTTTTGGTACAGAGGGGAAAACTGATATTAAAGCGGGAGAAACTGTAACATACAGTGCAAAGTGTACTTTATATTCCGATGATAGTGGAAAAATTCAACCAGTATGTTTTCGTATATGTCTTGAAAAAAAAGTATTATCCCCTGTGGATTTGTATCAATACGAATGTGTTTTTAATCCTATAAACGATGATACACCAATTGTTTCGATTGATAAAAAGGATGAAACTGCACCTGACATAAAGCTGGATGCTGAATCCTATGCTAGTCTTATCAATTCTATATTTACGGAATTTGAGATAAAAAGTGGAAAGTATCTTAAAGCAGACCTTATCGTTGCTGCGGTGGAGGAAGCAGACATTGAACAAAGCGAGCTTGAAGCAATAAAGGCAGCCGCAAAGAAACGGAAAATTGCCATAATTCTTGATATGAACATTGTAAGATTTATTGATGGAATCCTATCGGGTAATGTGAATGAGCTTGATAAGGAAATAAGAATGACAATTGACGTGCCAAAGGCATTTCAGGCTGACAACAGAAAATTCTCAATCATAAGATTACATGATGGCATAGCAGAGGAATTAGCTGACTTAGATGATAATCCGAATACGGTGACGTTTTCTACAGGTAAATTTTCATTGTATGCACTTATTTATGAGGATGTGGAAGAAGCAGTAGTTGAGCCGCCTAAGAATGATGTAGCTGATGCAACCATAACACCTGTAGAGACTGCTGATAAAACACAGCAGATAGCTTCGCCAAATACAGGAGACACCGCACCTATAGCAGTTGTATTTATAGTGATGCTTATGTCAGCTTTTTTTGCTGTTATGTGTGCAAAGCTTATAAAGAAAAATAAATAATCAAAAACTGACATAACTAAAAAATATTTTTGAAGGTGATTTTAAAATTAGATTGGGACTGTCGCATTAAGAATATTGATACCATGGAGTCTGTAGACGATATGGTATAATTATTCTAGTGTGACAGCCCTTGCTATTATTGGAATTAGCCTGTATGAGCTACAGTTCTTTTTGTCTTACTATCTCTGTCTGTCCTGCTTCTCTATAAGAATATCGATGATTCCGTCTATGGCATAAAGCGTATCATTGGAACAAAGCTTAAGCTTGTCCACGATATTCTGTG
>JAAVIA010000050.1 GCA_014799405.1 Lachnospiraceae bacterium | reverse complement strand
GTATGTCGGCCAATTTTAGTACCTGAACACATTAAGTGATTGTAAAACCTTATTTCAAGCATGTCAAATATATTAGTTATTTTAGTACCTGAACAAATTAAGTGATTGTAAAACTCCATATGCGATTAAACAGAATATGTACATATTTTAGTACCTGAACAAATTAAGTGATTGTAAAACTTCAACGAGTGTATACCTACTGTTGATATGATTTTAGTACCTGAACAAATTAAGTGATTGTAAAACAGAGATATTACGGAATCAAGCTGAGTGAATATTTTAGTACCTGAACAAATTAAGTGATTGTAAAACAAGTTGGCACAGTGCACCATGATGCTGAGTATTTTAGTACCTGGACAAATTAAATGATTGTAAAACAAAATGATTGTGTATATGTTGCCTGTCAAGATTTTAGTACCTTGACAAATTAAGTGATTGTAAAACCCACTGTTGCTGATTTCCGAATACGACCATATTTTAGTACCTGGACAAATTAAGTGATTGTAAAACCGATGCTAAGGTGTATGGCAATGCTAAGGTATTTTAGTACCTGGACAAATTAAGTGATTGTAAAACAGCTACTGTTTGTATAAATCCTGACACAGGGACAATTACAACAATGTGGAAAACTGGTTCAAGGACGATAAAAAAATATAGTAAGAAAGAAGATGATTAGTTTGTTTAATAATGAACAGATAAATTTTATGAAAAAAATTGGATTATTAATTAATTTTAAAAAACCTTCTGATAAAGAATTTACTCAAATCGAGGAGACAACTTCAAGATATTTGCAAGAAAAAGGATTTGATGATAATTATAATCCGACAAAAGAAGGAATAATTTGCGAAGAAATACTAGACATTTTAGGAGCTCTGTAAAAAGAGCTCTTTTTTATAAAATGGTACAAAATATTTTAAGCAACATGTTATTATGGCATAAAGGAAGTGTTAATATGAGCAGATGGATAGAGTTTAACCCTAATCCAAAACGCAGAAGGGTAGGGGATTGCGCAATAAGAGCATGTTGTAAGGCTACTAACTGTTCATGATTTTAGTATCTGGACAAATTAAGTGATTGTAAAACTATGTCATAATGGTGATGTTTATACTTATAAGGTATGATATTGGATGGAGGAAATTATAGTGAAAAAGAATATTATGATGGATCTGTTCTCCAGATACTGACAGAACTATTAAACAAATAGAAGATGGTATAAAAAAAGAAAAAGAGCATTGCGAAAAAATAAACAATTGGGAAGACGTTGAAAAATAAAAAATATCACTGGCATTACGGCGATTTTTATAATTGAGTAGAAGATGGGGTAGAAAAATGGAAATTTATGCATAAACGACACGTTTTTTGCATGAACGACATGTTTTTGGGATTTATAATGTTATATAATATGGACTAGAGAAGTAAATTTTCTAGTCTATTTTTTATGGAGAATGTGCCTTTTTGTCCCTTTCTTTTCTGTAAAAATAACCTTAATATAAAGTTATAATAATTATTTTAAGGAGGAAACAATATGGAAGAAAGCAGTATGGAAAAAAGTAATTTTAGTATTAATGTAAAATTTTTAAGAGAAAGTAAAAAAATGACACAACAGGAACTTGCAAACAGACTTAATTATTCGAGGGATGGAATTGCTAAGTGGGAAAAACAAGGAAGAAGACCGGATTATGAAACTTTGTTAGAACTTGCCAGCTTATTTAATATTCATATTGAAGAAATATTAAATATTAATTTGCCAGAAACAATTAGTAATATTTCAAGTTGTATATTAAGTAATTATGATTTGGGATATGATGAACCTGTTGCCGAATGTGACTATTTAAAGCAACATTATATACGTGAATATGAAAAGATTTGTGAAACTGCAGTTAAGGATAATGATAAACATTTGTCAAAATATTGTGTAAATGGGTATATAAAAAATGGAGGAAAAAATCTGGAATATATTAAAGACGTGTATTATAAAATATGTTCTTTGGAAGAAAATGAAGATGATAAAATAGATATATATGTAAAAATCCATGCAATAGAAAATCACATTGAGGATCCTTGGTTTTATACGTGGGAGGATATTTTAGATAGTTTAATATAATAGTATGTTATTTGTAGGGATTTATTATGTCAATATTTTTTTTTAGAATTTAATAAGTGAGTTGTTATACCTGTTTTGAGTATGGTTTTCTAAAATTATAATGGAGGTGATGAAAAATGATACATAATTTGTTATATTTAATACTCTGCCCATTTATATTTTTGTTGAAGGGGTTTATTGATACCAAAAGTAGTATTTATTTAATACTTGGCATTGGTATGCTTTCTAATTGGAAGAAAAAATAATATATTTTGTGAAAATTACCTTTAATCAAGAAGTTTATAATTTAATATAAAAAATATTGGATATTAGTCTATAAGGAGAAAACAAGTTAATGGGAAAAAGAAGAAACAAGAAAAATACTAAACAGAATATTACTCCAACGCCTTTGCAAGCCGTCAATATCAATCTACCAGAAAATATGAGTATGGAAGAAATGCAACATATGATTGCATGTGCTATTATTGAGGCTGAAGAAATAAAAGCACAAAAAGAGGAGGAACAACAAAAAATTGCTAAAGAAGAGTGGCATAGAAAAATAGGATACAAGAAATATGATAATATATTCTTACAGTTTTTTAATTTTATAAAATCATTAAAAAACATTTTGTTTCTCCCCAAAAAGGATATTAAAGGAGACAGAGCTTCTACTGCATTTTTAAAATCATTACTTTCAACATTTTTTAGGGGCATGAAATGTATTACACTGTTTTTTGGTATATTGTTAATTTTATATTTGCCAATACAACGCATTATTGGAGTTATTAATCATTTTCCAGGGCTTACATATATTGTTTTCGTCTTGCATGCGTTTCTTTTCTTAATATCTTCTAGTTTGTTTCGAATGCTAGAAGTAGAAATAGATAACATCAAAGATCGTAGTTACCTTTTCGGTTTATTTACTTCTGTTACTTCTTTTATTTCAATTATTATTGCAATTATTGCTATTGTAAAAAGTGCTTAAAATTAGCATTAAAAGAATCAAGGAAAAAAGAAACTGGTTATAGTGTGAACATTTATATCATCCCAACTTAACAATAGGGTCTTCTCAAAATCGGTCAATTATATTATCCTAAAGTTGACTGAACTGGTCAACGGAGGTTATGTTATGAACGATAGGTTCTTTTTGCTGCCGCAAGAAAAGCAATTAGCTATAATAAATGCGGGATATAGGGTTTTCTCCCAAAATACCTATAAGAAAAGTCCAATGAGCGATATAGCTACCGAAGCAGGAATAAGCAAATCCTTGCTGTTTCATTATTTTCAAAACAAAAAGGAGTTGTACCTGTTTCTGCTTCAGAACGCTGCAGATACTACGTTGCAATATCTCAATGAATATCATTGCTATGAACAGGCAGAGTTCTTTGAAACATTGACAAGAGGTATAAAGGCAAAGATTCATATGATGAAAAAATATCCGGAATTAACTGCTTTTACATTAAAATGTTACTATGAAAAGGATGAGGATGTTTGCACGGATGTGCAGAAAATTATAGAAAAATATTCATCCTTTAACGATAATGCAGCATTGTATAATCTTGATCCTGAGCAGTTTATTCCGGGTTTGGATATTAAAATGATGTATTATGATATGCTTTGGGCATCAGAAGGTTATATATGGGAAAAGCTGCAACAAAATGATATTGATGTAAATGAAATTGAAAACGATTTTATGAAAATGATTGAATTCTGGAAGAGTATTTATCTCAGAAAAGAGGGTAGTAATGAACGTAATTGAAGCTGTCAACCTGACAAAATACTATGGAAAAAACATGGGAATCGAAAACCTTAATTTAACGGTTACAGAGGGCGAATTTTTCGGTGTTATCGGTCCGAATGGTGCAGGAAAATCAACTACAATAAGAACATTACTGGGTTTGATCAATAAAAGCTCCGGTGACGCAAAAATCTTTGGAAAAGATATTAGAAAATATAAAAAAGAAATTCTTTCGGATATTGGATATATGCCATCGGAGGCAAATTTTTATAGTGGAATGAAAGTCGGGGACATTATTTCACTTTCTGCCAAAATGCGCAAAATAGATTGTCATAAAGAAGCGGAACTGCTTTGTGAAAGACTTGAGCTTAATACCGAAAAAAAGGTTGACGAGCTGTCACTTGGTAACCGCAAAAAAGTAGCAATTGTGTGTGCCATGCAGCATAAACCAAGCCTTTATATTTTGGATGAACCAACAAGCGGTTTGGATCCATTAATGCAAAAGGAGTTTTTTGAAATATTAAAGGAACGGCATAGTGATGGCGCAACCATTTTTCTTTCGTCACATGTCCTATCTGAAATACAAAAAAACTGTGTGCGTGCAGCAATTATTAAAAATGGAACCGTTGTTGCCCTTGACAAAGTCGAAAACCTTTCCAAAACAGGTGCGAAACGTATAACACTTCATGGCGTAACGTCCATTCCTGAAAACCTTGTCGTACAATCAGTTGAAGTGGGAGAGGACTATATCACATTTCTTTATTGTGATGAAATAAAAAGGCTTTTAACTACAGCAGCCAATATGCCTATTACGGATATAACAATTGTTGAGCCTGATTTAGATGAAATTTTTATGTATTACTATGAAAAGGATGGTAAAAGCAAATGACAATTTATATAAAAGAGCTTAAGCAATCCATTAAATCGTTATTGATCTGGACATGTTCCATTGGCTTTATGATATTAATATGTGTACTTATGTTTCCGGAAATGAAAAACGAAATGGACAGCGTGAGCAACCTATTTTCAAATATGGGTGGATTTACGGCCGCATTTGGAATGGATAAACTTAATTTTGGAGAACTGATGGGCTTTTATGGAATAGAAAGCGGAAATATACTCGCAATCGGCGGTGGTTTTTTTGCAGCGCTTCTCGGAGTGTCTGCATTAGCAAAAGAGGAGAGAGAGCGTACCGCTGAATTTCTTCTGACGCATCCGGTAAGCAGAGCTTCTATTGTTTCACAAAAGCTTTTGTCGGTTTTTTCGCAGATACTTATTATGAACTGCTTAGTTATAATCATAAGTCTGATTTCCTCAAAAGTCATTGGTGAGGAGCTTCCGATGAGAGAATTCATGCTTTTACACATGGCGTACTTAATATTACAGCTTGAAATTGCCTGTATATGCTTCGGAATTTCAGCATTTATAAGGCGAGGCAGCATTGGTGTAGGCTTAGGGCTTGCACTTGCTTTCTATTTTATGAACATTGTATGTAACATAAGCGAGCAGGTGGACTTTTTGAAATATATCACGCCTTACGCATACGCTGATGCAAGTAAGGTTATTCCAAACTCAAAGCTTGAAATGAACCTGGTCATGCTGGGTGTTTTATTTTCAATGCTGGGCGTGATAACAGCTTATGTAAAATATACAAAAAAGGATATAGCCGCCTGATTATTGTTTTTCTCTCAAAGTAACTTTATTCCGGGCTGTACGGCGCCTGTTTTCGTCAATATCAGCATAATGGCGTCTGGTAGTATTAACATCGGTATGTCCCAAAACATCAGCAACAAGGTAAATATCACCGGTTTCCTGATAAAGTGATGTACCATAGGTACTACGGAGCTTATGCGGCGTAATATGCTTTAAAGGCACAGAACAGGAAGAATATTTTTTAACCATGTTCTCTACTGTTCGAACACCTATTCGTTTGTTTTGTGAGGAGAGGAACAAGGCATTTTCGTGACCCTTCTGGGGATTCATTTTCTTGCGTTCCTCCATGTATGTAGATAAAGGCTCAGAAGCTTCATCACTGAAATATACGATGGCTTCCTTGCCGCCTTTTCGCACAATTTTAATGCACATATTGTCAAAATCAACGTCCTTAAGGTCTAAACCAACACATTCAGATATACGGATTCCGGTGCTTAACATAAGCGTTAAAAGGGCTAAATCACGGTTTTTTGTCTTGGAATGATACTGTAATTGCTTATTTGTCAAATGGTTGCCATATTCAACCGTATCAAGGAATTCAGCGACCTCGTTAGCCTCCATACGAACAATTTGTTTTTCACGTAATTTAGGCATATCAACCTTAACAAGTGGATTTTGGCTTACAAGGTCATTCTTATACAAATATGCGTAAAAAATTCTTAAACTCGTTAATTTGCGCTTTATAGCGGCTTTGCCGTTCGTGTATATTTTGCCGTTTTTCGTGTATTTTTGTAAATAGTCAAGGTAATCCTCAATAAACATGGAATCTATGTCATTTAAGACATCAAGAGAAATGTCCTTTAAGCTGTCAAACGATTGTTTGTCATAAGACATATATATGTATTCAAAAAAGGTTTTTATGTCACGTATATAACCAAGCTGTGTACGGGAAGCTTTGGATTGTTGGATACCTCGGACAAATCGTTTTACATATGGAGGAAGTTCCTCGCATATTGCACGAATGTAATCTAAGTTTTGCATTTCATTTTGTTCGTGATAAGTATAATCAGCCATAAATAAAACCTCCTGTGAATTTAGTTGCGATTAAACCATAGGTTAATTATAGCACCTTTATCCATATTTTAGCAATAGTTATTTTCGTAAAACCTGAGTTTTGCGAATAGTTCTATAAATCAAACCAGAGCTAAAACATTAAATAAACTTCTCTCCCCCTATTAGTATTTTCTTATTTTATAATACAGAATCTTAATTTTATAATACAAGAATTTCAATAAAGAACATATAGTTTTCCAAATTTTAACTCTCCAAATATAACACACAATTTCAATACCCAAAATGATAATAAGAACAGAGACAGCTTTTATGGCAAACTCATATAATATTTTAATTCCTAAAATACCTAAGAATATACAAATACACATAATCCAAAATTCAAATGCAATTCTAAATAATAATTGTTGTGAAGATGGCATATATGTATACATTTGAAAAAACTTCGGCTCTAAATACCCTAATCTTCTGCGAAGATATGAATGTTTATCATATATATTATCTTCAAATTTTTCATACGCTTTTCTTTTCTCTGCGTCTGTATTGCTATTGACTAAAGTATTTAATGCCATAATTGTAGCTCTATCAACATATTTATTGTATTTATCAAGGTACTGCCTGCTTTTATTTATAACGGAATCCATATCGTTATTATCTTTAATCAGCCTAAATAAAGGATAATAAACCCTATTGTAAGCTATTTCTAGTTTATCTAAAGGTATATTTTTGTTGTACTTATATCTTGTTATAAGAAATGTAAATATGCATGTTATAATTGTCGGCAATGTATTTTTTATAATATCAAATAATTGTTCATCCATAGTATATAAAATCTCCCCTTCCTCAATTGCTATCCGCATTCCTTATCTCCTGCATATATTGTATGGGATACAGATATACGCCGTCAGAAATACAATGCATTTCCTTCAATTTACCGGCGGCAAGGAATGTCCCTATGCCGCCGATATTATTTATTCATCTTTTAAAGCCTCAAGCACTTTGTAGAGCAATTGATACAGTTGCATTGCCTCCTCACTGTTTAATTTCACGCAGCCTGCAACACGTTGAGGAATCGAAACTGCCTGTTCTTTCAGTGCCTCTCCTTTTTCTGTAATCTCTACATCCAGCACACGTTCATCTTCTTTTGAACGGGAACGGATTACATATCCCTTTGATTCAAGACTTTTCAAGACCGGTGTCAATGTACCGGAATCTAAAAACAATTTTTTACCAAGCTTCTTGACACTGATTTTCCTTTCTTCCCAAAAGACCATCATGGCAATATACTGTGTATAGGTAAGATCCAGAGCATCAAGATACGGTCTGTACTGCTTGATGATCTCTCGGGAAGCTGCATAAAGCGGAAAACATAATTGGTTTTCAAGTTTTAAGCTGTCGTATTTGTTGTCTGGCATATTATCATAACTCCTCATAT
>JAAVIA010000049.1 GCA_014799405.1 Lachnospiraceae bacterium | reverse complement strand
CATCTGAATTGATAAAGCTCCCAGTATAATTGCCGATGCCGATATAATACTTTACATCGTTGACGGAACTACCGTTTTAAACGCAAATGACTACACAATTATGGATGCCATAAAGGGCAAAAAAGTTATTACGTTAATCAATAAAAATGACATGGAAATCATTGTTGATAAAGTGTTGATAAGTTCAAAAATTGATACTGAAATCCTTGAAATATCAGCCAAATATGGAGACGGAAAGCATGCCTTGCACGACATTTTGAAAAAAATGTTTTTTAAGGACGAAATATCATATAATGATGAATTATATATCACAAACATGAGACATAAAGCCCTTCTCTATGATACCAAAAACAGCCTTGCAGCAGTTAAGGAAAGCATAGCAAGCGGCATGAGCGAAGACTTTTTCACCATAGACCTTATGGCAGCATATGAAAGCCTGGGCAAAATAATCGGCGAAGAGCTTGAGGACGATTTGGTAAATAAAATCTTCTCTGAATTTTGCATGGGCAAATAGCACAGAGAATCGTCACAAGAAAGCCCGTTTCTTAGGCTGTCAGTGAGCAAACTGTGCATTATAGAGGTTGCTGTAAAATCCATTCATCGCAAGCAGCTCCTTGTGGGAGCCCTTCTCTATTATATTTCCATCCTTCATGACAAGTATTACGTCAGCCTCACGTATTGTAGAAAGCCTGTGAGCAACAATAAAGCTTGTCCTGCCCTCCATCATCTTGTTAAATGCTTTCTGTATTCTTATTTCCGTTCTCGTATCTATGGAGGAGGTTGCCTCGTCAAGTATAAGCATAGGCGGCATGAGAAGCATTACCCTTGTAATACATAAAAGCTGCTTCTGACCCTGGGAAAGATTGCCTCCATCCTCCGTAATAACCGTGTCATACCCTTGTGGAAGCCTCTTTATAAAGCTGTGGGAATGTGCCTTCTTTGCAGCCTCTATTATTTCCTCATCCGTTGCGTCAGGCTTTCCGTATGCAATGTTTTCCTTTATTGTTCCCGATTTAAGCCACGTTTCCTGAAGTACCATTCCATATCCGTCCCTAAGGGAGTCTCTCGTCAAATGCTTTATATTTGTACCGTCAACAGATATTGCACCCTTGTCAACGTCGTAAAATCTCATTAAGAGATTGATGAGGGTACTCTTTCCGCAGCCTGTAGGTCCAACGATTGCAACCCTCATACCCGGCTTCACGTCAAGGCTTAAATCCGTAATAAGCTCTCTGTCGGGAACATATGAAAATGCCACATTTTCTATTTTTATTTCACCTGATGGCTTTTCAAGAACAACAGCATCCGCATCCTCAGCTACCTCACACCTTTCATCAATAAGCTCAAATACTCTTGCAGCACATGCAATTGCATTTTGAAGCTCCGTCACAACATTTGAAATCTCATTAAAGGGCTTTGTATACTGATTGGCATAGCTAAGGAAGCATGTAAGCTGTCCAATTGAAAGCCGCCCCCTTATTGCCGAAAGTGCTCCAATGATTCCAACAGCAGTATAAACAAGACTGTTTACAAATCTTGTGCAGGGATTTGTAAGGGAAGAATAAAACGTAGCGTTCATGCTGTCCTTCTCAAGCCTGTCATTTATAACCTGAAAACGGTCAAGCGCATCATCCTCATAGCCGAATGCCTGAACAATCTTCTGCTGCCCCACCATCTCGTCTATAAGCGAAGTCATTTCACCCCTTGTTTCCGACTGGCTTCTGAAAAGCCTGTAGGTTCTCTTTGCAATAAATGCGGCAACAAAAAGCGAAATCGGTGTAAGCACAACAACCACAAGGGCAATGGGAACATTTATTGTCATCATAAATATAAGTGTTCCTCCTATGGTCACAACACCCGTAAAAAGTTGTGTAAAGCCCATGAGAAGTCCGTCTGCAAACTGGTCTATATCTGCTACGATACGGCTTACAATATCTCCGTGCTTGTGTGAGTCAATATAGGAAAGCGGAAGCTTCTGCAAACGACAGAATGCCTCATCCCTCACATCCCTTACAACATGATAGGTTATATGATTGTTTATAATATTCATAAACCACTGTGAAACGGAAGTTACGGCGATTACAATAATAAAGGTTTTAATAATCCCTTTTATTCCCTCAAAATCAACCTTTCCGGCACTGACAATAAGGTCTATTGCATTACCCGTCAAAATCGGTGCATAAAGGGTTGCCGCAACGGATATTGCCGCACATATAAAGGACAGCGCAACAAGGAAGCGGTATTTTTTTATGTGAGTAAGTATGCGCTTTATAACTGCTTTATTCAAATTACCCTTGGCTTTTTTATTTCCTGACATTATGCAAACACCCCGCCTTCGTAAGCAGCATCCGCCGCATCTTTTTTATCCTCGTCATCCTTTGCCTTATTCTGTGATGAGCATATTTCCTGATAAACCTCACAGGAGGCAAGAAGCTCATCATGTGTTCCCATGCCTACAATCTGTCCATCGTCAAGAACAAGAATTTTATCGGCATACATAATGGATGAGGACCGCTGTGACACGATAAATACCGTCATATTATCCGTTTTTTCCTTAATAGCCATACGAAGTGCAGCGTCCGTGGCGTAATCAAGTGCCGAAGAGCTGTCGTCAAGTATAAGGATTTCAGGCTTCTTAACAAGCGCTCTCGCTATTGTAAGACGCTGCTTCTGTCCGCCTGAAAGGTTTTTTGCGCCCTGATTAAGTAAAAATTTAATACCGCCTTCCTTTTCCTCCACAAATGCCTTCGCCTGTGCTATTTCAAGTGCAAGGTTTATATCCTCCTCACTTGCATCTGCCTTTCCCCATCTCATATTATCCTCTATAGAACCTGAAAAAAGCACTGCCTTTTGAGGAACAATTCCAATTTTTTCTATCAGCTCCTCCTTCGGATAATCCTTTACGTCTATGCCGTCAATAAGCACCTTACCCTCGGTACAGTCGTAAAATCTCGGAATCAGATTTACAAATGTACTTTTTCCTGAACCTGTACCTCCGATAATGCCTATTGTTTCTCCCTTTTTGACCTCAAGATTAACTCCCTCTATGGACGGCTCCTTTGCATTCTTGTAGGTAAGCCCTGCTCCTACAAACTGAACCTTAACATCACTTCCTGCATGTTCCCCACTTTTGCTTCCTGTCGTATCAAATCCCACCGCATCAGGATATATCTGTGAGCTTTTCGTGAGAAGTACCTGCCCCACACGGTTTGCACAGGCAACCGCCTTTGTCTCGGTAACGATAAGATTTGCAAGCTTGACAAGCTCAATCAGTATCTGTGACATGTAATTTACAAGGGCATATACAGAACCCTGCAAAAGCAGTCCCTCCTCTACTCTGCCTGCGCCAAGCCATATAATTGCAACGATGGAAAGATTTATAACCGCATAGGTAAGGGGATTTAAAAAGGATGATATTTTTCCTACAAAAATCTGCTCCTTCGTGAGAAGCTCCGTTTTTCCACAAAAATCATTTTTCTCGTTTTCCTCCTGATTAAAAGCACGTATAACCCTTACGCCCGAAAGATTTTCCCTTGTGGATAAAAGCACGCTGTCAAGCCTTGACTGAACCTTCTTATAAAGCGGTATTGTGATAAGCATAATACCGAATACTATAACGATAAGCACAGGAAGGGTGATAAGAAATACTTTTGCCACATGGGCATCTACTGTAAATGCCATAATTGCCGCACCAAACACGATAAAAGGCGAGCGCATAAAAAGACGTAGAAACATATTTACACCTGTCTGAATCTGGTTTACATCGCTTGTCATTCTCGTTATAAGGGTTGATGCGCCGATTTCGTCTATCTCCGTATAAGAGAGCGTCTCAATATGCTTAAACAAATCATATCTCAGCTCCTTGCCAAAACCCATTGCCGTCTTTGCGGAAAAATACTGTGCCGTAATTGAGCAGGCAAGCCCGATAAGCCCGAGTCCAATCATAAGCAACGCCATTTTGTAAATGTATGGCTTATCGCCGTTCTTTATACCGATATCAATAATATTTGCCATAACAAGAGGCACCAAAAGCTCAAAGCTCGCCTCAAGCATTTTAAAAAGAGGTGCAAGAATTGCCTTAACCTTATAATTTTTAAAATACTTCATAATCTGCTTCATAATTTTAAATCTCCATTTCTTGAACATCAGCCCATTCCAAATTTGCTTTCAGCAAATGGGCTGACGCTACATGTCAAGTTTTCATAGAAAACTTGACACAACATTTTTTCTTTATCCTGATGCTTATTTTCCCCTGAAAGTTGACATTATACAAAACATCACTTAAACTATAAGTATACACCATTTAACATTTTATGGAAAGGATTATGTAATGGAAAATAATAACGAAGAATTTGATGAACCAAAGGTTTCAATGACTCTTGAGGACGGCACGGAGCTTGAATGTGACGTAATAGCAATTTATCCTGTAGGTGACAGGGAATACATTGCCCTGCTGCCTGACAAGGTAATTGAGGGCTATGAGGAAAACGAGGTATTCCTCTACCGCTACAAGGAGCTTGAGGGCGATGACGTGGAGCTTACTCCCATTGATGATGAGGAGGAATACGAGGCTGCCGCTGATGCCTTTGACGAGCTTTTGGACGAGGAAGAATTTAACGAGCTTGAGAACTAATCCATTCCCAAATCCACAATGCCAAGCATAATAATGTTAATTGCCACGGAAAGCATGGCAATACCTATTAAAAGTCCGATAAACGCATCCTGTTTACGGGCTTTTAATTTATTGATACATTCGTCTGCAATAAGCATAATTATAATAACCATCGCAAAATAGAAAAAAGTAAAGGTTCTGGAAAGAGGCATCCAGCCAAGCTCACTAAAGCCTGCTGTCATTCTTCCTCCAAAGCCTCCTGCAAGAAGGCTGACAAGCAATATCGTTTTTTTATCCTTGCCGAAAATAAATACAACCGAAGCCGTTATACATGCAATAAGAATTATGGCAACAAGTAACGAAAGCCACGGGGACAGGCCGTTATATTTTCCCTCTGAGACAACCAAAGGTCCTGCAAATTCAAAGCTGTATATTTCCCTGTCATATAAGCCGAAAAGCTGCTTCTCCTCGCCAAAGCAATTAATAATCCAAACAGCAAGAGGAATTACCGATATTAAAATATAGCTTATCTTTTTGGATATAATACATACTCCTATGACAAGAAAAAGGCAAAGCCATAATGTCATAAAGGAAAAATCATCAAACAAATGTATGATAGCCCCGCTAAAGCCAAGCTCTATTTTGTCCAAAAAAGAAAAATTGATACCCTTGCTTACTGCCCGTGCCTGATTATCCCGAGATGTTAAATGAAATACCAGCTCTCCTGCCGATACAAGCCACTGCATAAGAAAAACATATGATATTTTCTTTTCCTTCACTGAAATTACAAGCATTGTAAGGAAAACTACAAACATCATAACGGAAAGTTCTTCCTTGTTTGTGGCATAAAGCGTAAGAATAACGCTTATTACCGCCTGAAATCCCCCTGTCCTTTTACCGTCAAAATAATTTCTTATTGTAAAGCATGCCCCAATAATAGCCGCAAGGGGCCACAGGTATGTCATTGTAGTGACAACCCAGCCCACGGTCACGTCAATATAAAATGGAAAAGCAAGAAGCACAAGCAATGTAATGTATGCAAATTTAATGTCTTTCCCTTTAAAT
>JAAVIA010000048.1 GCA_014799405.1 Lachnospiraceae bacterium | reverse complement strand
ATATTCATTCTCAGCTTCTTTGATATTTTATAGCTTGTTATGGCAACATTTCTGCTGTGGTCAAATCTTGTTGTAACACGATGCTGTTTAAAACTTTTTAGTATTAATAAATTTTTATCATTTTGTAAACCATTCAACACATCATAAAATTTTTTCACATTAAGTCCTCACTCTCATAACCATTAAAGGATAAAATTATTATAACAGCAACCAGTCCATTTTACCATAGGAAAAATTATTCATTTTTTTCATTTATATGATTGTCAATTTTATAATTATATGGATAATTCTTACATTTTGTGGTAAAGTATGTCCTAAGGAGGGACCCTCTTTGCTGGGAGGATTCCTTAGGACCAATTTAACAAGAGGACACATAAATGAAAAAAACACTACGTTTTAGATTTGCATTATTTATTGGAAAAGCCGCATACAGAACGGGAAAGCTTCTTAAAATGAATGCCAGCCATTTTCCGGGAAGGCTTGCTATTAATTTGTGTCCTGATTTTTTGGGTAGAATAGACAAGCCTGAAAAAATTGTATGTGTTACGGGAACAAACGGAAAAACAACTGCCTGTAACATGATATTGGATGTGCTTTCTGATTGTGGATATGATGTATTAAACAACAGGGCAGGCTCTAACCTTAATGCAGGAATCGCAACGTCACTGCTGTCTCATTCAACCCTTGGAGGTAAGGTTACGCACAAGCTTGCTCTTTTTGAGGTGGATGAACGAAGCTCTAAATTAATTTATCCTTTTATTCATCCTGACCTTGCCGTATGTACAAACCTGTTCAGGGATTCCCTTCAGAGAAATGCGCATACGGAATATATATTTAATCTAATCTCAGACCATATTCCAAAGGATACGCATATGATTTTAAATGCGGATGACGCCATAAGCTCAGGTCTTGCTCCTGATAACGACAGGACCTACTATTCCATTGCCCACATGGAAACTGACCATGATGCGGATGTAAATCTTATAAACGATGCAAGAATATGTCCAAAATGCTATCATCTGCTTAAATATAATTATTTAAAATATCATCATATAGGAAATGCATACTGCCCTAACTGTGGTTTTACATCGCCCAAAAGCGATTATGCGGCCCTGCCTGATTTTGATACAAAAACCATTACCGTTAAGCATGATGAGGCCGACGAGACATATCCGCTCATTACTGACAGCATATTTAACACGTATAATCAAGTTACGGCAATTGCGGTTCTCCGCGAGTTAGGTCTTTCACCTGAGGAAATTTGCTCCTCCTTTGAAAAGGTAAAGGTGCTTGAAACGAGATACTCAAGCAAGGAAGCAAATGGCGTTGAGGTTATTACCCACCTTTCCAAGGGCTTTAACCCAATAGCCTGCTCATGTGTATTTGAATTTGTAAGCAGACAGCCCGGCGAAAAAGAAGTTATACTTATGTTAGGTGACATTTACGGTCACTCCCACTCTCCTGAAATTGTTACATGGATGTATGACGCTGATTTTGAATATCTGAATCAGCCTGACATAAACCACCTTATCGTCTGCGGTGAACGGTGTGAGGATTACAAGCTGAGACTTCTTCTTGCAGGGGTTTCCGAGGACAAAATAACATGTGTTCCCGATGAAGCAAAGGCACATGAGTATTTGAGACTTGACAAAACCGAAAAAGTATTTATACTTCATCAAGTATATGCAACTAATGCCGCAGCTGTTGCACAAAATAAAATTATTGACAGACTGAATGGATTCGGAATGGGCTAATGTTCAAAATTAAGGAGGCCTAGCATATGACGGACAACATAATCATCGAAACACTTTATCCTGAATTTGCCAACTTATTCGGCGATTTAATGAATACAGGATATTTAAAAAAATGCATTCCGGACGGAACATTTATAGATACAAACCTTTTTGACGAGCCGGCATTTGTAAGTCAGGATGTGTCAATGGTTTTCATGGGTGCCATGTCGGAAAAGCAGCAGGAGCTTGTTGTCCATGCTCTCATACCCTACAGGGACCGCATAACAGAGCTTATCGACAAGGGCTGTATATTTCTTATGACGGGAAATGCCATGGAAATATTTGGCAACTATATTGAAAATGAAGATAAAAGCCGTATAGACTGCCTTGGCTTATTTGATACACATGCCAAAAGGTTTATGTTTAACAGGCATAATTCATATATATTAGGTGAATTTGAGGATATGAAGCTTTTAGGCTTCAAATCGCAATTCAGTCACTCCTACGGTGACAACTCGGACTGCTATTTTTATAAGGTAACTACAGGGTGCGGAATAAATCCAGACTCAAACCTTGAAGGGCTTAGAAAAAACAACTTTTTCGGAACGTACACCATCGGTCCGTTCCTTATATCAAACCCTCTGTTTGTAAAATATCTTATGAAGCTTATGGGTATTGAAAATCCAAGGCTTGCATTTGAGGATACGATTATGAGTTCCTATAACAGCAGGGTTAAACAGTTTGAGACATTCAAGCCACACTGAGTAAAACGGACAATTATACAATAGATAACAAGTATATGCATGTCCGCAAAATAATATATGCTACTAACGACACATACGAGAAATATTAATTATAGGAAAAGAGGTATCAGCTATGGAAATGAAAGAGGTTTTTGAAACATACGAATCCAATGTGCGCTCATATTGCAGAAGCTTCCCTGAGGTGTTTGCAAAGGCAAAGGGTTCCATTATAACTGACGTAAACGGAAAGGAATATATAGACTTTTTCTGTGGTGCAGGAGCCGTAAACTACGGTCACAACAACGATTATATCAAAGGTAAAATAATCGAGTATCTTGAAAATGACGGTTTTCTCCATGCCCTTGATATGATGACGGACGCAAAAGCAGGCTTTATTGACACATTTCAAAATAAAGTACTTAAGCCAAGAGGACTTGACTACAAAATTATGTTCCCTGCCCCTACAGGCACAAACGCCATTGAGGCAGCTCTTAAGCTTGCAAGAAAGGTTACAAAACGCACAAATATATGGTGTCTCATGGGCTGTTTCCATGGTATGACATTAGGTGCGCTTTCATTAACTACCGACAGGACCGACAGACAGGGTGCAGGCCTTCCCCTTACAAATGTCACACACATTCCTGCGCCGTATATGTTTGAGGAATTAGATACGCTTAAGTATATGGAAACACTTATGGAGGATGACCATTCAGGCGTTGACAAGCCTGCCGCATTTATAATAGAAACCGTTCAGGCGGAAGGCGGTATATATGTTTTCAGCAATGAATGGCTTCAGGGCGTAAGGGCATTTTGTGATAAATACGACATCCTTCTCATTATTGACGATATACAGGTTGGATGCGCACGTACCGGTACATTCTTCTCCTTTGAAAGAGCCGGTATTAAGCCTGACATCTTTGTGATGTCAAAATCAATAGGAGGCTATGGTCTTCCGTTTGCTGTTACCCTCTTTAAGCCCGAGCTTGATATATGGCTTCCGGGCGAGCATAACGGAACCTTCAGGGGTAACCAGCTTGCAATGGTTGCCGCGAAGGCAGGTCTTGAATTTATGCTTGACAATAACATCGAAACAGAGGCAAAGCGCAAGGAAACAATTATACGCGACTTCCTTGAAAAAAATGTTGCCCGTGATGGTGTTAAAATTCGTGGTATCGGCTGTATATTTGGAATTGATGTTGGAACAGGCGAAAAGGCATCAGCAATTTCAAGAGCATGCTTTAATAAGGGACTTATTATCGAGCTTGCCGGCAGAGACAACAGCGTCGTTAAGCCAATGCCAGCTCTCACTATACCTGACGAGACACTTATAAAGGGACTTCAGATTATTAAAGAGGCTGTTGATGAGGTAATGTAGTTATCCAGGAGACAGTCCCATATGAAAAGACTTGATAAAAGTTTCAAGGACAAAGATAACACAGGCTTGGATTTTGCCGTACATATCCAAAGCCAAAAAGAACCGAAGGATTTAATCTTTGTCCTTGAAAGGACAACGAAACGAGCTGTGTTTTCAGCATACCTATACATTCTCCAAAAGTGCGCGCAAAATCATAATATGATATTCCTCATCTTTTATAATTCTCTCTAATACTGCAATAACATTTTCATCATTCATCATATGGATATGCATTTTGTATTGATTAATTGCATCTTTTTCCGAATCAATGTTTGATGATACAATATTTTCCAGATTATTTGATATCTTAATATATTCCGGTGTCCATAACTTTCTTCGTCCATTGCGATATCTGGCAATAAAATCAACATCGCCGCCAAGCAGGCAGATTAATTGTCCCAGCTTTTGTAAATGTATCATTTCTGCCATTGCAATACCAAGTATAACCTGCGCCACCGAACAGTGATCTATACACAGTACGTTCTCTCCGCATATATACTGTGTTATTGCTGACATTTCAGATACAGCACCGCCATAGTCGATACTAAGCAAATTGGCAAATGCTTCATTTTTTTCCTTTACACAAATAGGCGGATATGGCAAATCCATCATAATAGGCTTCACACCTGCAAAGCTGCATGATGATACTGTAGTATTATCTTTTTTCTCCATTACACAATTCCCCTGATTTTTTATTAATGACCGGGACATTAACGCCCCACTATAATATATTAGGGAATTTTAAACATGTGCGTTTTGATTAAAGTTTTTCCTTGTATTTTATATTACTACTTACTTGATTAAGTCTTCTAACTCAGCTGCATTCTCTGCAATGATAAGATACACATAATTTCCTGTGCTTCCGAGCCTTCTGTTTTTTACAAGCTCATATTGCTCTGGAAGATACGTGGACCACATCTGCTCATAGTTTTCAGCATATGTGTTAAGCTCTGCCTTTACATCCTCAGCCTTGCCATCCTTAGCCTCAATTATAATATACATGCTTGCATGTACATTCATACTTGGAATTTTACCTACCGCATTTACTACATTTTCCCTGTTAATACCAAAATAAGTGTCAATCAAATCCATTGTAATATCCATTGTTGCCATTTCCTTAAAGGAGCTTCCCTCGGTTATCTGATTACTTACCTCATCAATATTTATTACCTTTGAATCTCCCTTCTCTGCTCCGTCCTTTTCTTTGGTTGCCACTACAATTATTACTGCTGCTATTATTGCAACAAAAACTATTGCAGATATAATTATTAATATTTTTTTCTTCTTACTCATAAAATACTCCTTTTTTACAACTACAATCGTTATATCTTGAAAAATCTACTTTCCCTCTATATACTCCTTCGCATACTCCATCAAATAATCCTCTCCATTTTCAAACATGGCTACAACGGCCTTCTCATCAAATGGCACCGTTATGTCAAGTGCCACCGTTGCTTGTCTTGATGCGTCTGTATCAATAAATATGGTTCCATCCTCAAATGTCACTGCTCTTACAGCCTGACCGGAGCAGTTTGAGGAAGTAAAGCCCATAATAGTCACATTATCATAGACACTCATCATATTAGCAAAATGGTCGCCTGCGCTTATTGTGCCTGAGCTTACCAAAATTACAATTTGTCCATCGCACCACACTCCTTCCCCTCTATATGTAACTCCATCTCCAACAACATACTTCCCTGCCGCCTCATCATACCTATATTCTTTTTCCTTATCGTCCCACACGCCGCTGTATGCATATTGATATTCACCCTCTGGTGCAAGAAGCTCCGCAATGGCAATTATAAAGTCTAGGTCGCCCCCACCACTGTTTCTTAAATCAATTACAATATTTTTTATGCCCTTTTCGTTAAGCGCACGCATAGTTCCCCTTACATTTTCCTTCATAGCACTAAAGTCTGCGGTGCTTGAGGAGTTGGTATCGTACATCATTTCTGTTAAACGTAAGATACATGTATCATCGCTAAGCTCCTGCCACGTTACATTATCAGCATTTATTCCATCTGACAGTATTCTCATTGTCCCTTCAAGTCGGTCAAAGTAAGACCCAAGCTGCTTTGCATTAACACTATGCTCTGCCCCATCCTCGCCGATATATTTTATTACAACGCTGTCATCGCCTGTTCCTGCGGCAAAAACAGCTCTGTAAAAATCGTCATTTTCCTTGACAGAATTATATGGCATATTATCATAAAAATCAATTTCGACATCATTTATAATCGTTTCTATATTCCTGCCATCCCATGAGGTTATAACAGTGCCGTTTCTTATACCTGCCTTGTAAATGTCACTGTCCTTCTCGACATTTACCGCAACGGTCTTTCCGTCAGGAATGGTCATAAGAGAAAGTCCATAATCATTTCCGTACATAATCTCGTGTGCCTTGTCTGTAACAGCCTCATCCTCTAACATATAGGCCACATGTCCATCATGGAAATTGAAGCAGAATTTTGTCCACAAAATGTAATTTCCCACTGCATCATGCTTCCTTTGTATCTCCTTAAACTGTGGCTCGTATTCTTCATAAAGCATATCCCAGTCAATGCCTTTATGCTCTCCAAGACAATAATGCTCCTGCATTGCATCAAAGCCTTTCTTGAATTCCTCAAGATAGTTTGGCGTCCTATATCCTTTATATAAATTACAAATTAAAATACTTGGGATAATGAGCAACGTTGCAATTGCAGACGCCAGCTGACGCAATTTAACCTCTTCTCTTGAAAAACCAATTAAAAGAACAATTACTGCAATATAAACACTTAAAAGTGATATTTCCTCACCTGCAAACGCAATGAATCCTATACACACGATTAAAGGAACAACGTACAAAAGCTTCCATTTCGTACTTTTTACCTTGTCCGCATAATCTGCAAGGAAGTAAAGACCAATGGAAAAAGCAAGCTCTATCAATATCAAATACAAGTCACTTTTTATCATTTCATTACCTCCTAGTTCATATCGTCCTTTTGATGATACCACAACGGAAGCAATATCGCCAGTAAAGTATTTTTGCCAATTTTCTTTTATTCTAAATGCATAATAAAAAAAGCACTTAGATTTTTCCTAAGTGCTTAGCATACCTCTTTGACAAACTTTAATTATATTACAAATCTACAACTGCAAAACGTTAATTATCAGTATCCACGCCAAACCATAGTATGTAACAACCGCAACAAGATCATTGATTGTTGTAATCAACGGACCGGACGCTACGGCAGGATCAACCTTCAGCTTCTTAAACATAAGCGGAATCAATGTTCCCGACAAACTCGAAAGTATCATTGCCAAAAGCAGTGCAATACCTATGCAGGCAGATAGAGCAAACGCTACCATTACCGCTTGATTCTTGAATGCAACTAAATACAGGCCGATAAATACAAAAGATAATATACCAAGTATCAAACCGTTGACAAATCCAATACGAGCTTCTTTTGTAACCAGAATAAACTTTTGCTTTCCACTAATGTTTTCGTCCATGAGAATACGTATGGTAACAGCAAGCGACTGTGTTCCCACATTTCCCGCCATATCCAGAATAAGCGACTGGAAAGCTATAATCAGTGGCAACTGTGCAACAACTCCTTCAAATACACCTACAACGGTGGAAACAGCCATTCCTAATGCAAGCAGAATCATCAACCAAGGCAAGCGCTTTTTGATGCTTTCTTTCAAGGGTTCTTTTAAATCTTCTTCTGCGGATAAGCCAGCCAGCTTTGCATAATCTTCTCCCATCTCATCGTCAACAAGCTCCATGACATCCTGAGACGTCAGCACACCTATGAGCTTATTATCTGAGTCTAAAACAGGAATTGAATCCTCTGAATAATCCTTGATACGGCTGAGACAATCATCAATTTGCTCATTGGCATAAACATAAGGATATGATGTCATTACAATCGCATCAAGTTGTGTGCCTTCACGTGCAATAATCAAATCTTTTAAGTCAATTGCGCCAAGAAAAGTTTCATTCTCATCAATAACATAAATGATGGAAATATTATCGTTATCTGCTGCCTGTTCAATCAAAGAATGCATTGCCTGCCGCACACCGATTCCTGAAGAAACTGCAATATAGTTTGTGGTCATTTTACGACCGATTTCATCTTCGCCAAAAGAATTAAGCAGTACAATTTCATGTTTTAGCTCATCGTCCATTAATTCCATTACCGTTGTACGGTCTACTTTATCCATCTGGTGAAGGCATTCTGCCAGTTCCGTAATTTCAAATTGAGAAAGTACACTGATTCTTTTTTGAATGCTTATTTCGCCAATATATTCCATTTTGTTTTCAGCATACTCAAGTATGTCTGCCAGCGTTTTCGCATTCAAAATATGATATAGTCTGCTGCGTTCTTCCAGACTAAGCAATTCTAATGCATCTGCAATATCATTTTCATGATATGCAAGTATCCGTTCCTGCTTGATTTTAGGACTTAAATTACTACGAAGCACCTCAACAATCTCTATTTTATAGTCAGGATGCTGTATCGTATCCGGCACTACGTTCAGAACATTGTCTTTTACATTCATTGCATTTTCCCCCTTTACTCATTGAACTTGCATATCGCAAGCCATAGATAAATATGTGGGTGCAAAAAAGCAATTGCGAAAAAAGCATAAAAATACCATTGTCGCTCATAAACCTTAAAATTCTGCGCCCAACCTGTCGATGCAGTATAACTTTAGAACTAGACAATGGTCTTTACATATATATACACAACGAATTACTACAAATTACGGACATGACTGTAGTAGTCCCTATTATTATATGCGAAAACCTTGTCCATACTTCGACTACTACTATCTTCCATAATCTCACCTCGTTTATTAGAATATTTACAAGCATTCCATATATATAATTGAAATGCACTTTACATTATAACAAAAATCTGCGTTAAGTCAATAATAGCCGGGTGTAATAGTGTGAAGCCTAACGCCTTCTCATTTTTGTCCATACATTTGCTCCTTTACATCAAAACAAAGCGCTTAGATTGGTTTTCTATACGCTCTAACGCTGTGTTACTTATTCAGTTTCGATTGTGGTTATTTAGGCAAACGAAAAGTTGTCATATTTTGGCAGTCAATTCAATGTGATTTCCTTCTGTATCAATAATCTCAACAACCCAATTTGTACCAATTTTTTTCAGCAAAAAGCATAGTTCTTTATTTTGAATTTTTTGATCAAGAATAAAACAGGCTCTACAGCATTCTCTGTAGAGCCTGTTACTTCATTCTGTAATTCTATTAATTATTTTTCAGAGCTTATGGTATATCCAACTGTTAAACAAATCATTAATTCCATCAAAAAACAGTTTCCATTTTACTTTTTATTAAATTTTTACAATCACTATATCCGATTAGTTATCAATCAATTTATCTTCATTATTCCAGCTATATAACTTACGGATTTCTGTACCGACAAGTTCCGCCGGATGCTCTGCTGCCAACTTCCTTAGTGCGTTAAAATGAACCTGTCCTCCAGAAGACATTTCCAAAAGGAAATCTTTTGCAAAAGTTCCGTCCTGAATATCCGATAAAACCTTCTTCATGGCTTTTTTTGTATCATCTGTAATAATTTTAGAACCCGTAATATAATCACCATACTCCGCAGTATTAGAAACAGAATATCTCATTCCCGCAAAACCTGACTGATAAATCAAATCTACGATTAACTTTACCTCATGGACACATTCAAAATAAGCATTTCTTGCATCATAACCTGCTTCAACAAGGGTTTCAAAACCAGCTTGCATCAATGCACAGATGCCACCGCATAAGACAACCTGCTCACCAAAAAGATCTGTCTCCGTCTCTGTGCGGAATGTTGTCTCCAAAACACCTGCCCTTGCGCCACCGATAGCCAGTGCATACGCTAAAGCATGCTCCAAAGCCGTTCCTGTAGCATCCTGTGCTATAGCTACCAGACAAGGAACACCTTTGCCTGCCTGATACTCGCTTCTTACCGTATGTCCAGGTCCTTTGGGTGCAATCATAGTAACATCAACATTCTTAGGTGGTTTGATACAACCGAAATGAATATTGAAACCATGTGCAAACATCAACATGTTGCCTTCTTCTAAGTTTGGCTCAATATCTTTCTTATACATATCAGCCTGCAGTTCATCGTTAATCAGAAGCATGATAATATCAGCTTTTTTAGCTGCTTCTGCTGCTGTATAGACCTCAAAACCCTGTGCCTGTGCTTTTGCCCATGATTTGCTTCCCTCATAGAGACCAATAATAACATTACAACCAGACTCTTTTGCGTTCAAGGCATGTGCATGTCCCTGACTTCCATAACCAATAACTGCAATTGTTTTTCCTTCTAAAAGACCAAGATTACAGTCTTCCTCATAATAAATTTTTGCCGTACTCATATTTATACCTCCTTTATAGATATGACATCATATCATGTGTTGTATGACAACTATACTACCCTTTGACAGTTTTGTCAATACATTTTGTAGAGGTGGTTGGAAAATACATAGATTGCAACAAAAAAACTGCCACGCCAATATTATGGTGTGGCAGTTTTTGCTGCAACTATTTCTACTCCAATTCTTCTGTATGGATAGCATTACTCAGGTGAATTTTAATTGCGCATTTAACGGCTTCCGAGTTTCGCTGCTCTAAAAACTTCATAATCATAGCATGGTCTTCATACGCATCTTTTGCTATAATATAAAGTTTATGATCCAAATCAAATGTCTTTTCTATTGTTGCAGTTAATACCGGTAAAAATTGACTGATAAACTCATTATGGGACGCTTTAATAATTGCACCATGAAAAGCAACCTCTGATTCTATTCTCTGTTTACCTGTATAGCTTTTCTTTAAATGCTCCTGGCACTGTTCCCCCAATTCCAGTATATGTGCAATTTCTTCATCACTCGCTCTTTTGCAAGCCAAGGCAGCAGCTTCCGGTTCAAAAATCAATCTTGTTTCATATAAATCCCTTAAAGTCACTTTTTTGCTGTGTAATTCTTGCAAATCAATTCCACTATCTGCCTGACGTTCCATTTGATTCACAACAAAAGTACCTTTGCCCCTTTGAACATTCAGCAATCCTTCCGATATCAGAATATGGACTGCTTCCCGAAGTGTGGTTCTGCTAACCTTAAATTTCTCAGAAAGCACATTTTCGTTTGGAAGCTTGTCACCAAACTTATATACATTTTCTATAAGTATCATATTTCTTATTTTAGCAGCAGTGCGCTGTGCTAAACTTTCTTCTTCCATATACTCATTTCCCTTCTGATAAACAATACAATCTATATTCCTTAATTTACTGAAACAAGTATACCATTAAACCGTCAATCATGTAAATGGCAAACTCTAAAGCATTGCGTTCCTGTACTTGCTTGTCGATGTCGGCAAGGAAGGCATTTAGTCTGCCACTTGTGAAAAGATTGATGTATATAACCTTGTCTTTCATATTTGCCACCCAGTTTCTCAAAAATTGTCTTTGTCATTGTCTGTTACCTCCACATTCTTTTTATTTTGAACGTCCGCAAAATCCATCCTACATCTGTTGGATAGGTGGAATAGTTTTGCTCATAAATTTGCTCCTTTACAATAAAATAGAGCGCATAGAAATTACTATACGCTCTGACGCTGTGTAACTTATTCAGTTTTGATTGTGGCATTGATTATTTAGACAATATAAATTCATCTCTCTGACATATATTTCTGTATTTCATCAGATGTTAATTTTCTTACCTGCGTATTTGCATATTCTTTGTATTCTTCAACAATGAAAATAGGTTTCATTTTATCACAAGTTTTTCCTTTGTTCTTTTTTAGATATAATTGCAAGTCCTCACTGTCCGCAAAGATTTTGTATGAAAGTCTGCCATTTTCACTTTTCATCTCATAAATACCACATGGCTTTTTCATACTGTAATCAGTAGTGCGCAAATATAATTTTGCAATTTCTAACGACTTAAAAGGGAAATTCCACCGTTGCAATCCACTCTTTGGATCATGTTCAATACAAATGCACCGCCCACAAGTCCCGCAAATGTATTGTGTGTGATTTGCTAAACAATCCAATGGATTTAATAGTGGTGTTCTTCTATTTTCATCAATATAACATTCCATGCACATTTCAATTTCACTCTCTTTGCAACTTCCGCTTTGTTGAATAATTGAAAATACTAAGTCAATTTTTCTAAGTATACAAATTTTAATTCATCAGTAACTTGCTTCTCACTAAAGATTTTATATCCTAATTTCTCATATAATTCTATATTTTTTTTACTTTTAGAGCTTGTAAAAAGTTCATATCTTTGTTGCGGATATTCATTTTCTATTGCAACCAAAAGTTGTGTTCCTATTCCTTGCCCCTGCTTTTCAGGATGTACCATTAGTTTTCCTATATAAACAGTATCATTATCATGATAAGCCCTTACAGAGCCTATTATTGTATTGTTTTCATCTACCGCTTTTAAAACAATGCCCTTTTGGTATTCGCTTTCTACCTCGGCTAAAGTTTGCCTAAGTGGTGGAATATTGGGATCATTAAAAAGTTTGGCTTCACTTTGATATGCAAGATATTGTAAATCAAGTATTTTTTGTAAATCATTTTTTTCTGCTTTTTTTATATTCATTGTTTCTTTACCTTTCAAATATATTTAAGCAAAATTTTACCACAATCAATCACACTTTGATACTACCTGCCCGCAATTCTTTCTCTAAAAACTGCTTTATGTACGGATTGTTTTCCTCACTCAATGTAGGCTGAAACGCCATGTAACGGCATTTCTGATACTGCTCACCATCCAATACAAAGGTATATCCCATGATACATTTCGGATTACAGTCATCGGGATTGATAAGCCGTTTGCAGACAGACGCTTTCTTGATTTCCTTTTTTAATTTTTCGGGCAGTGTATCAAGAAAGCTCTGGTATTCTTGTATATGTTCGGGATAAATGCGGAGCTTCATTCCCGTTTTTCGGGATATGAATGTTGCCAAAGTCCTTTTGCTGTCGTTTAACACATAGGACACAACATAGCCGCTTTTTTGCAGTTTTATATCACACTTACAGCCATTCTCTGTCAGATACTCATTGATTTGGCTTACAAAGCTGCGGAAACGCTCGTCAACCGTTTCCATAAACATATTAAACTTCTCGTCCATAAGTCCCTCCGTTATGCCTTTTTCTTTGCTACAGGTATCCATACTTCATATTGTGCGTTCTGTGGGTCTGGATTTATGTAAACCTCAACATCGGGGGCGTTGGCATATTCATATCCAGAGGTCGGAAGCCACTCTGTTATAATACGCTGCTCCAATTCCTGTATTGACTGGTTTGTACCCGTTCCGGAAAAAATTGCCCAAGTAGATGCAGGCACGGTATATTCTTCAAACTCATCACTTGCCTTTGTACTGGAAACAGCAATAAAATATTTCCATTGTTCTTCATCATTACAGGCACTCACTCCCAAAAGTCCCATCGGCGGTGTATCCATCATCCCTGCCAATTTTTCTACTGTTCCATTTACAGACGCCTCCTGCCACATCTTAGGGACAACCATAAAGTTATTTTCGATTTCCTTATCAAGCGGTGCAGATACACCAATAATGCGGAATGCTTCTTTTGTTTCAATTCTATAATTCATTTCTGTCGCTCCTTTCACAGCAATTCTAAACACAATGGGGGAAAAAGATTTCACGGATACGCCCTCACCTTTAACAGACGAAGGAGCTATCCCATGAAAAGACTGAAATGCCCTGTTAAATGCAGTCGGGGAATGGTAGCCATATTTCTCTGCAATATCAATAATTCGTTCATCTCCTCCCTGCAAGTCTACCGCTGCCAAAGACATTTTTCTTCTTCGGATATACTCTGCCAGAGTGATACCCGCCATATAAGTAAACATTCTCTGATAGTGATAGGTGGAGCAACAGGCAATCTTCCCAAGCTGTTCATAATCAATCTCACCTGTCAAATGTTCCTCAATATAATTCATGCTTTGATTTAATCTTTCAACCCATTCCATGAGATACCTCCTTATCCGCACATTTTATGCTTTGTGGACATAAATTTGCCTTTATCATTATAGGGCTTCTACCCTTATTTTTCCTCTCTATCCTTGCACAAAAAAGAGAGGTAGCTATTCAATAATTGATATTTGCTTTTTTTCAATCCAAACCTAAAAATCTGCTGGCATGTTTGTATACTTGTTTGATTTCTTTGGATGATAAATCCCATGAATTTAGTTCTTCTGAAATCAATTCAGGATGTTTTTTGCTAATATCTCTCAAAGCATTTCCTACCGATTTTCTCACATATTCACTTTTATCTTCTCTATGAGCAGATAATAACTGTATTGCTATTTGAGGATTATCCTTAAAATAAGGACGACTTGTCCATACTCTTAATCCCTCTGAAACAGCTCTGCGAACATTAGCACAATCACTATTTAACCATTCTTCAATTAAAGGTAACGCTACTTCATACCCAATAATTTTACAATGATTATCAAAAGCCATAGCTAAGATTTCCTGTACTTTCCAGCTATCATGTTGGCTAACAGTCTCTTTCAAAAAGGACAATGCAGAGGTATTGTGATGTGCAGAATATCCTAAAAGAAAAACACCCACTTCTTGTATTTGAAAATTATCCGACTGATAAAGTTCAATCCCCATGTTAAAACAGTCATCAAGAGAATGCGATTTATAATATATCTTTGCTTCACTTTTTACAAGTTTAAGACTATCTTTTTCGGGGATTAGTTCCGCTAAATACTGCATATATTTATTCATTTGCCATACCTCCGTATTTTCCAGTTTGTTTTTTCTAAGAGAATACCACAATCACATTTATTTTTCTATCCACATTTCCGTTAAATTTCTTCTCGCTCCACTTCGCTTTGCTCTGTTGATAGTTACGGGAAATAAAAAAGGTAGCTGATTGTCTGTTAAGATAATCGCTACTCAAAGATAAACAACATTCAATTTTCATATCATTTTTGTGTTTTAATGTTGTATTCACATTTTTTTTACTAACTCTTGCGTATCACAAACCCCTTAAATAAATATTCTCAATTACAAATTAATATTTATTGATTTATATCAATCCAATATCTTTTCATATTACAGCCATCAACTTCAATTATTTTCTCAAAAATACCCCCATTTGAGAGTATAGTTTTTTCACTTGCTTTATTTGTTTCATCACATGTCACAAGTAACTTTTGTATCCCCATTATTTTGGCATTTTTAATATTCAATCGTAGCATTTCCTTTGCATAACCATTTCCACGTTCAGAGGGTCTAACAGAATAGCCGCAATGTCCTCCCCATGTTCCAAGGATAGGATGGTTGATATGATGACGCAAATCAATAACACCGACAAGTCTATTGTCACTTTCTCTAATTGCAAAATAGGTTGTTGAAGGTACTTCTGCTCCAGTCAGTTCACATGTCTCTGCTTTTTTTCGAAGATTACACATTTCAATCCATTCTTTAGCAGTACTACAATTTTCTAATCCCATACAACCTGCGAATTGGTCCTCGTTCTCTGCATCGTATACAAGTACCTCATTCTTAAATTGTTCCAATTCATCTATATATTGTTCGTTAGCTTCTATTAGAAAAATCATTTTAACACTCCCCATACACTGCAAAATCTTGAGCCATACTTCATTTCTTTTCCTTATGTGCCGTAATAATCGTATAACTATACGCATTTACCGTTAATATATAATTGTCTACATTTACATACCAATTTTTCCCATTTCGTGTAATAACAGCATTATCAGAATTGATTTTCGTTTTACACCAATCAACCACATCATCTGTATCTAAAGACAGATTTCTTTTAATGCGTTCTATGCCTAATTCGGTTGTGTGCAATTTATCCAAATTCTTTAGTAATTCATTATCTTCTGTTTCCTTTTGATTCCATACCATCGTATAATCTGTTTCTCCTGTGTCCTCATCAATTCCCTCTGACACAATAGATAATCCCTCTCTCAAGTAAAAGTCCACTGCACGCCGATTTTTTTGATAGACATTCAACGAAAATGTAGGATGATTTTTCTTGATATACTCCAAAAGACCATTTCCAATTCCCATAGAACGACATTTTTTATCAACAAAAATTCCTGCAAGATAATCATCCATCATGCCAACAAATCCTTGTATTTCCTTATCCTGTTCATACACATAAATATCTGCCTCTAAAATCTGCTCTTGTACCGACTGATACTGTGATAACCAATAATCATTTGGTACAAAGTGATGCGTTTCAATATTCACTTCTAACCAAATTTGCATAACCCGTTCCGTGTCTTTTGTTTCAAATTTTCTGATCATACTTATTTACTCCTCTTTCTATATTTCATTTGATAGCCTTTTCATATCTCTTTCTTTGTCCGTTGGTAATGATTAGTGATAGAACTGTATCTTCAAAAAACACTAAACGCCTCGTCAAATTACCAATGAAATAATAAATGTAGTAAGCTCTGCCACAGGAAATGCAAGCCATACCCCATATATGCCCATAAACTTTGAAAGCACAATCGCAAAAAATACAATAGCAAATATTCCTCTCATCAGTGAGATAATAAAACATTCCTTCGCTCTGCCTATGGCTCCGAAATATCCGGCTCGTACAATATTTACGACTGCAATTAAAAATCCAAGGCTGTAAAGCCTGAGTCCCACTACTGCATAATCCGCCATTTGAGCTGACCCTTCACTGTTAAATACATTTACAATCCCATCTGTAAATATCCAACAGATAAAAACCAACAGAGCTGATATTATCATTCCAATCTGTAAGGAATGTTTGCAAATCCTTTTCTTTGCGTCCTCGTCACCTACGCCGCCAGCCTCGCTTGCCATAGGCTGTAACCCTTGTGAAATACCGTTAAAAACAGCTATACCGATAATTGAAATATTAGCCACGACTCCATATGCGGCAACACCTATATTTCCGACAATTTTAAGCAGCACAAAATTAAATGTAAGCGTTGTCACTCCGCCTGAAATCTCACCTACAAAGCCTGATATGCCAAGCTGACATGCTGATATAAGCTTTTTAGCCGAGGGTATTTTTTTTACAAAATGTATTGTATTTTTCTTTGAGCAAAAATGAAGCATACACACTGCCATGCTTATAATAGGTGAAATTCCCGTTGCAAGAGCAGCTCCCGCCATTCCCATATTCATTGGAAACATGAAAATATAATCAAAAATAATGTTAAATATGCTGCTTGACAGCGTAGCCGCCATGGCAATATTGGGATTATTGTCATTTCTCACAAAAGCCGTCATTGTATAATTAAGCATAAATGCAGGTGCAAACAAAAGCTCAATTCTCATATAGGAAAGACCTGTTTTAAGTATAATGTCATCCGCACCCATAAGCGTAAGAACATTTCCCGGTGCAAATATACCGATTAACACAAAAAACATACTGAGCAGTAATGTACATACAAAGGAATTGGAAAAATACTCATCATAATCCTCTGTTCCAACCGATTTGCCAAGGCTATGCCTGGTCGCAGAGCCAATCCCAATCATAGACCCGAAAGCATACATAATTGCATAAACAGGAAGTGCCATATTTAATGCAGTAATTCCATTTGCTCCTGCTGCAACAGAAATAAAAAATGTGTCCGCTAATACATATAATGAAATTCCAAGCATTGCAAACACACTTGGAAATATATATTTTCTCAGCTTCTTTTCTATCATTTATCCATAATCCTTTCTGTAGAACAAAATGCCTTCGGCATTGCAGTTTCCTATTAAAGAAGAAAAAGCATCCGCATATACATCTTCTAAGACCTAACGATGTATAAACGAATGCATTTGCACTCTCTACCCGGTGGCAGTTAATATAATATTATATTAACATTGTCATTCATTTTAATCAATTATTTTTTTTCACATACGCAGTTACACTAAAAATCCCGCCATCATAATCCGCCGTAAGCCTTATGTCCAAAAGCTCGGCAAACTGCTTTGCAATGGCAAGACCAAGTCCTGAATTTCCCTTCGTCCTGGAAATATCCGTTGTGTAAAATTCATCAAAAACTCTGTCTATTTCCATTTGTGTATCCGTAAGCTCATTCTCAAATCGGATTGTAATATACTCCTTACCTTCAACCTGCGTCTTTAAAGCCGCTGTCTCCTCTATTGAAATTTTCAGATTTCCCGTACCATGCTTGTATGCATTGCTTATCAGGTTATCAAAAATTCTGACAAGCAGCTGTCGATTTGAACGAATATTAATTCTCTGCATTTGACAGAGAAGTTCAATCTCCCTGTCCTGCCCGCAAAAGTCATCATAATAATGTACGATAGCATCCTCAAGAACCTGTACAAGATTAAGCTCTTTAATTTCAGGTGTCTCACCTCCTGAAATAACCTTTGAAAACTCAAAAAACGAATTAATAAGCTCCTCAAGACGTATTAACCTCATATAAACAATATTAAGCTCTTTTTCTCTTTCCTCCTCAGGCATATCCTGATTTTGTATCATATTAATATATCCCATAGCTGATGTAAGAGGTGTCCTTAAATCATGAGAAATGTTAGTCATCATCTGCTCAAGCTCATGACTTTTTTTCCGATAGCTTATTTTAATGTACCGAACCTGTTTTAAAAGCCTGTTAATCTCATCAATCAATCTGACTGCATCACCTCCGCCGTTTTTGGAGTGAAGCAGCTCATTGGAATCCTTCCCGGCAAAACTCTTAAGCTGTGCCTCCATGCTCCTCATCTCCTGCCTCTGCATAAGAAAAAGAGAGAAGAAAATCACTGAAATAATTATAAAAATTATAAGTGCAGCAATCATTTTCTTCTCCCTCCTTGAACATAAACCATTCCATATCTGCCTTCGGCAAACAGGCTAACCATTGTCAGATTTTCAGCCTTATTTTATTTCAGCCTTCCGAAAGCACAGCCATCCTGCTGTAATAAACAATACGGCAATCACGGCACAGACTCCATAGCTTTGCAACATATAGCTTTTTGAAGGATTATCTAAAAGCTTTCCAAACATAATCTGTAATTCATAGTAGTAATATTTAACAGGAATGTCAAATAATTTCACTGCCAGATTAAGCAGCATCTGAAAAACCATTATAAGTGGAATTGCAACCATATTGTAGACCGCTGCCTTTTTCGTCATAAATGCAATACCAAACAAAATACTTACAAGCGCAAGTGCAGGCGGAAGCTGCACAAGAGTTGCCTTTGTGACCGTCCACAAATCAGAGGATAGATTTTTTCCATTAAAAATTAAATTTGAAAAATAAACCAAATATGTGTTTAAGAAAAAGGTAACGATACAAAGTCCAAACACAACAATAGCCTTTGACACAAAATATTTATTTCTGCTTATTGCCGAGGAAAGGGTATTTTTAACGCAGCCCCCTGAAAATTCAAGGGTAATTATTATGGCCGCAATGAATATAAAAATATAATATAAATTCATATTTGCAGTTAAAATATCCTTGTCAAGCGCATAGCCCTCTGAATGAATCATCATTTTTCTGTAATCCTGTACAGAAATATCTCTAATGTCCACAGGTTCTGCCCGCTCTCCCTCCTCAAGGGTATGAACGGTGCTTATGTCACCTATGTTTGCCATGCCTACAGACCCCGGGCTTATAAGATAAATGCTCATGCCTATCATTAACAGCAAAATCGCAACCGCAATATAAAGTCCAACATTTCTTACCATTCTGTACATATCCGCTTTTATAATATTAATCATAGCTATACCTCCTCTACAAGTGATTTAAAATAGTCTTCAATGGAAATACCCGTTTCAAATATTGAGGAAACATTTACTCCTTCTCCAATAAGAATTTTGTTAAGCACGTCAGGCTTTACATTTTCATCATAAATCCTTATTTCACCATTGTCGATAACCTTATAATCCGCCACTTCCATTTTCTTCTCAACAATTGTTAAAACACGCTTTATGTCATCTGCCTTAACTGCAATACACCGCTTACATTCCATATCAAGCTCCTGCCTTGTAATTTCCTTCAAAACCCTTCCCTTGTCAATAAAAAGGTATCTGTCGGCAATTAAATAAAGCTCTGAAAGAATATGGCTTGAAATAATAAATGTTATTCCACGCTCAGCATTAAGCTTTTTAAAGGTATCCCTAAGCTCGCTTATTCCAATCGGGTCAAGTCCGTTTATAGGCTCGTCCAAAATAACCAAATCAGGGTTGTCCAGCAATGCAAAGGCAATGCCAAGACGCTGTTTCATTCCAAGGGAAAATTTACGAAATTTCTTATTTTTAACCTCTGTAAGATTAACAAAGGAAAGCGCCTCATCAATCTGCTTTTTATCCGTGATGCCCTTTTGCAGAGCATAATATTTTAAATTCTGATATGCAGTAAGTCCGCCAAAAAAGGCAGGATTTTCAATAAGACATCCTACACGCCTTTTTTCATCTAAAGCATCCGAGTCCTCCCTGCCAAATACGGAAAACGCTCCTCCGGTTTGCTTTGTAAGTCCGGTTACGATTTTCATTATTGTTGTTTTTCCGGCACCATTACGTCCGATAAGACCATATATATCACCCTGATAAACAGTCATATCAACATTGTCAAGTGCGGTAAAAGCTTTATATTGCTTTGTAAGTCCTTTTGTGTTAAGAACAATCTCACGCATAAAATAATTCCTCCTTGCTGCCGGGATGTCGCATTCACATCCCATCCTTAATTTTATGTACTTATCACAAAAACAATATTAGCAGGAAGGTCTGAAAAAAAACTTAACCAATATCTTAAATAAGTCTTAAATTTTATTTTTTCATTCTATATCCGATACCCCAAACCGTTTCAATATATTCCGTGTCAGGATTGCATGCCTTAAGCTTCTTGCGGATTTTGCTTATATGCACGTTTAATGTATTGTCATCTGCGGAATTTTCATCATTCCACACCGTATCATAAATAATACTCTTTGTACACACACGGTTGGGATTTTTCATAAGAAGAACAAGGAGCTCAAACTCATATTTTGACAGCTCCACGTCTTTTCCATTGCATATTGCCTTAAAGTTTTCCGTATCAATGACAATATCCTTATAATTAAGCGTTGATGATACTGTACTTTCCATATCAGGTGTTCTGAGTCTTGCGGCAATCCTTGCCAAAAGTTCCTCGTTGTGAAATGGCTTTGTAACGTAATCATCAGCCCCAAGGGAAAAAAGGTCAACCTTTTTATCTACATCATGGATGGCACTCATAACAATAATAGGTACATTTCGCTTTGCTTTAAGCTCCCTTATAATATCTTCACCGCTGCGGCCCGGCAGCATTAAATCAAGCAAAATCAGGCTTACGCTGTCACTATGTACTAATACGCCCTCCGTTCCCGAATAGGCGCTTACAGTATTATAGCCATGCCCTGCAAGCAGTTTCCTTAACATATTATTTATATCCGTATCGTCCTCAATAATAAGAATCGTCTTATCTGTTGCCATAGTCATAATGCAACTCCTTTTTTATTCATGGAAAAATAACCTTTCCGCTAATCCAAATACCTTTCTGCATATAAATGCGCCCTGTACCAGGATAAGTTAAATTCTCTTATTTCGTCATGTTTGTCATACTCATAAGAAACATCATGGAAATATGAACGTAAATACATAGCATATTTCGTATCCTCCGAGGAATCATTGTCGTATGTACCATATCCCACTTCCTCTGCAAAAGCATATAATGCAGGAGCTGCGTCACATGACATATTATTCGCTAAATATTTTAAATCAAAATGATAGTCCTGTACAGTATTAATATCCATATTGGATATATTATATTTTGCAATAATATAATCCGGGTGCACAAAGGATAAGGTTATATACAATATCGAGGTAACTGCGATAAAATATCTCATAAGCTTAAAATCATGCTTATACATACTCACAATAACCCCTGCCAGCAAAACGGCAATTAGAAGCAGCGCAAAAAGTGCAAGCACACGGAGATATGTAAGGTTGAATATTTTAATATACATAAGCAGCCATATTGCCGATGAGGCAATTATAATGTAAGTACACCCACACATTATTGTAAGCACAATATTAAGCACCTTATGCTTTGTAAATATGGACTTACACACAAACACAATCAAAAAGTTGATACCGGCAACATAAAGGAGCTGGTAAAAGCCATCCCTTGCATAGGAAGCATACCATTCAGGAAACACTTTCTCTATCCTAAAAAGTCTTAAAATCTGAATACCTGAGAAAAGAAGGTACACTGCGTTTAGTAAACAGCAGAAGGTTATCCCGGTTACAGGATTGCATTTTTTATCGGGCAAATCATATTTTGCCGCACCGTGAATAGTCAGGTTGCACATACCCCCATAAACAATCAGCAGCACACACAGTATAAATAAAATAAGACCAATGCTATCCCACGATATGTGAAAGGAATCAAAAAGTTTACCAACAACACTATCTATCACCAAAAAGAAAAATGCATCTGCGGTTCCTAAAATTACTGTAACCATGACAAGAAACGGAATTGCAAATATAATTCCAATTACGACATACTTCACATTTTTGTGTATTTTTATCTTACTATTGCCAAGCACCCTGTAGCTTCTCCTGTCACTGTAAAACATATGAAAATTAAACAGTGGCATAAGGGCAGTTTCAATCATTGCCAATATATATTTTCCTACTCCCCAATCCGCCTCATTGCAAAAAAATCTTATAAGCGCCGCCATTGTGAGGAGCATTATTCCAACATAGTTACAGACAATAAGAAATATATCCGCCGTCATGAAAACGGAAATTCCAAGTAAGATGATACCCGTAAAATAAGGTATCAGCTTTTTCAGTTT
>JAAVIA010000047.1 GCA_014799405.1 Lachnospiraceae bacterium | reverse complement strand
TGATAAATATCCAGAAAAAGATACAACAGAAGTAGCATCTAAAATTATCTACGGATATGATGTGATTGATCTTAATGTAAGTAAAACAAAAATAAATATGACATTAGCAGAAGATGGATATTCGATAATAGATTGTCGGAATTCATTAACAACGTTGGGAATCCCTGGTCAAAATGTAAACAAAACTCTTATTCCAATGCAGTATGATTATATTATTACCAATGTTCCCTATGGAGCTGGGGAGAAGGAAGGTATTGTAAAGAATCTTCGAGATATAAATATCGTTCAAGGAACAGATGAGCGAAGCCAAATAGTAAATAGAATAAGATTGTTTGAGAAAAATAATAACACACAAAAATTAGAATATAATGCATTGATAAAAGTGGTACAATTATTGAAAGAGGGAGGAAAGGCTATTGTTATTATACCAGATGGTATTTTAGAAAATCCCACCTATTCAAGGTTAAGAGAGTGGCTTTTAGTTCAATGTAAAATAGATATGATTGTTAGTCTTCCTAAGTTTGCATTTGCTCCATATACTAAAGAAAAAACATATGCTATGTTCTTTCAAAAGAGAAGTACTGTGGATGAAGATCAAAAGATTGAGATTTTAAGTGATATAGATCAAGACGAAAAGTTATATGCGTACATTGTTGACAATGATGGTTATGCAAATTCTGATAAGCAATATGAAACTAGCTTAACTGATGCACAAGGAAAACCATTACATAATGAATTGAGGACATACATTGATAAGTATGGGAATTATAATTTGTCGATAATGGAGCAAATATGTAAGTCACATAAGGAGGATACAATCGATCATTTTAACGAATGGGGGGAAAAGATTCCGGGAAAAAAATATGGCTATATTTATGTGAGAGATATATTAAAAGATTTTTATTATAAAACGGAAGAGGAAAAGGAAGTAGATAAAGTATATAGGGTCAATTTATTACCAGAGAGATATCTTAGACAAACTGAATTTGAAGAGATAACACTTTCAGAGCTTAAATTATTTAGAAAAGCACTTGAGGAAGATTTGAACAAGATGTTTGGAGGCGATAAGAATGCTTAGTGGGAAAATACAAGATTTTTTTGAAATTGGTGCAGGAAATAGCGGATTAACTGAGGAAATCATATATTTAAATCAGCCCAAAAGCGAAAAAACGTCTGTGAAAGTGTTTTCATCATCAACACAAGAAAATACATCTATGTCTTTTATTGACGAGGGAACACTGCTAGAAAAAAATAAAAAATTGGTTGGGATAAAAATTTATCGACGAGAAGGGATAATCATTGCTCGTAATGGTAAAGCAGGAAATATGATATATGTTGATGAGGAATAGTATACTATGAATGATCATGCATATGTCCTATATGTGAAGGAAAATTACACTAAAGATATTAGTTTGAGATATGTTTTATATAGGATGCGAGCATTATGTGGGCTTTGTGTAACATCAGATAAAGGAGGAAATCGTACATTCAATAAAACACTTTTTGAAAAATTGGAAGTAGTAATACCTGGAATAAAGGAACAAAATAAAATTGTAGAAGAATATACAAAATGGGAAACTTTATATGATTATTTGTTGCAAAAAAAGAAAGAATTGCAGCAAACGATATCCAAAATAGTTAAAGTTAATGGAGAAACATATAAAGTCAGCGACGTATTTAAAGTTTCAGATGGAAAACGGATAAAAGAAGAAGAGGTATATTACCATAAAGGAGATTTCCCCTGTGCAACTGCTCAAACTAAAAATAATGGGATTACCTGGTATGCAGATAGGAAATGGTTGGAAAGTATAAGTAAAAAAAGCATTATAACAGAACCATGTATTACTTGGACAAAGGATGGGGCAAAAACAGGAACTATGTTTTATAGAGATTATCCGTTTTATGCCAGTGATCATTGTGGAGTATTAATTCCTAAAAAAGAATTCGAAAAAAAAATATATATGAAATGGTTTGTCTTCTCACAAGAATATAATATTCGTCAGGCAGTAACTGCTAGAACAGGACAAACTATGCTGTATAAAAAACAAATGGAGGGAATTATATTTCAAATGCCATTATATGAAAAGCAAGTAGAAATTGCTAAAGAATACGAAAAATTAGACGAGATAAATAGAAAAATCCAGATGATCATTGATAAAGTGGAACAAATATTGTGTAAGTAAATGACAAGATTGTAAGAAGTTCAATTGAGAAAAATTGGTTGACAATGTGGGCTCCTCAAGCTAGATTATAGGTAATGAGAAACTTGAGTATTTTTGCGGTGACAGTGAGAAGTAATCCGTCCTGGCTTTGCAGGAAATAGAAAGACAAAGGTTGGACCTACTTATGGAGTATTATAGGTATGCTCCTATAATTGCAATTTAAAGAAACGTCAAGCCGGAGTCTAACTAGTTAGGCTGTTTTTATACAAGGACGAATGTAAAAATAAGTCGATAATTATATGATTTACCTACCCTTGTAAGTGGTATTGTTATGCCATTTACAGGGGTTTTATTATTTTTTGACAATAAATAAAAATTAAGGTAAACTATAGGTATTGTTGAAATCTGTCAAACATAGGGCGTTGTCGTAAAGGGAGATGTATTATGCTATTATCTGAATTATCACCAAAGGAAGTGTTTTATTACTTTCAGAAGCTTGCTTCAATCCCTCACGGTTCAGGGAATACGGATCGGATTGCGGAATTTTGCATGGAGTTTGCAGAAGAGCATGGGCTTAAAGCGAGGAGAGACAAGGCAAATAATGTAGTTATTTTTGCCGATGGGACACCGGGCTATGAGCAGAGCGAACCTGTGATTTTGCAGGGACATCTGGATATGGTTTGTGAACAGGATGAGGACTGTGGAAAGGATATGCAAAAAGAGGGGTTAGAGGTCTGTACAGATGGTGTTAAGGTATGGGCGAGAGGAACTACTCTGGGAGGCGATGATGGGATTGCAGTTGCTTATATTCTGACAATCCTTGCATCAGATACCATTCCACATCCACCCATTGAAGCATTGCTCACCAGTGATGAGGAAATCGGCATGCTGGGAGCCAGAGCATTGGATGTCAGTGACCTTACCTCAAAGAGACTAATTAACATTGATTCGGAAGAGGAGGGGGTGCTTTGTGTCAGCTGTGCCGGTGGTATCAGAGCCAGATGTGATATCCCGTTTTGCATGGAACAGGTGGATAAGGCAGATCGATGTGCATACCGTATCGGAGTGAGCGGACTTTTGGGCGGACATTCCGGTATGGAGATTCACAAGCATCGGGAAAATGCAATCAAGCTGTTGGGAAATGTGCTGGCAAGTGCCAATCGGGCGTGTACGCTTTCCTTGGTCAGTGTCACAGGTGGCGGTAAAGAAAATGCAATTCCCAAGATGGCGGAGGCAACGGTATGTCTACCTATGAATCAGGTACATATGCTGGAATACAGCGTGACGGAATTTATGAAGCTGATGCATCAGGAGCTGTCCACGACAGAGCCGGAGCTTCTTATTACTGCAAAGCCAGTTGATGTGCCGGAGCAATGTATGAATCAAGAGAGTACGAAGCGTCTGATTTTTGCTTTGCAACAGATACCTGATGGTATGCAGAAAATGAGCCCGGAGATTGAGGGAATGGTGCAGACTTCATTAAATCTGGGGATTTTGTCTACAGAGGATGACCACATTTCTATGCGATATCTGATTCGCAGTAACACCGCCAGCGGAAAGCAACTGGTAATGGAAAAGGTGACAGCATTTACCGAGTATCTCGGCGGTACAGTGATGATGCAGTCTGATTATCCGGCATGGGAATACCGAGTGAAATCAAGGCTCCGCGAGATAATGATTCGCACCTTTGAAGAGGTATACCAAAAGGCACCGGAGGTGACTGCAATTCATGCGGGACTGGAGTGCGGTATTCTTGCCGGAAAGATGATGGATATAGATATGATTTCCTTTGGACCTACATTGTTAAATGTACATACGCCTAAGGAGAGCATGGATGTTGCATCCGTACAGAGAAGCTGGGAGTATCTGTTGAAGGTATTGGAGAACCTGCGATGACAGAAACAACAGAATCAAGAATATAAAGAGGAGGATTACATTTATGATTCATGACGGATTTATGTATATTGCGGCTTTGATTTTTATTGCTGCTATATTAGTCAATCTGCCAAAGATTTTTAAAGGACCAAAGGCAAAAGTATTTTTTAATTTTGCACCACCTATTGTATTGATTTATTTAGGTCTGATGGTTTTATGTACTGTCCGTTTGTGGGATTTGGAGGCTACTGCTGATGCATATAGTACCATGAAGAATCCGTTGCTCTACGCAATGCTGTTTATCATGCTTTTGCGGTGTGACTTAAAGAAAATTATCAAGCTGGGACCGAAAATGTTAATTGGATTTTTTGCGGCAACCATTTCTATCGGTGTAGGCTTTGTACTTTCTTATGCTATTTTCCACGGTGCGCTGGGTGAAGGTGCATGGAAGTCATTGGGTTCATTATGTGGAAGCTGGATGGGTGGCGGCGGAAATATGCTGGCGATTCAGGCAGCTTTGGATGTAGATGAAGCCAGCATGGCATATGCACTTGTTATGGATTCTATCTGTGCCACGCTCTATGTTATGTTTCTTTTATGGGCAATCGGACGTGCGGATAAGTTTAATAAATGGACGAAGGCAGATACCCATTTGATTGATGAGGTTGGTGCTGCTTTGGAGGAAGAGGCAAAGGCAAACAAGAATCCTTTGACATGGCAGAATATTGCTATTTTGCTGGGCTCCGGTCTGCTGGTATCAGCGGTGAGTCAGAAATTAGGTGTAATGATTGGGGCTCATCTATCATTCTTTGACAAGGCTACATGGACTGTTCTTATTGTGACAGTTGCCGGGGTAGTTATGGCACTGACACCGTTTGGAAAATTGAAGGGAACGGAAGAAATTTCCAATGTGCTTTTGTATATTGTTGTTGCCCTTATTGCATCCCGTGCAGACCTTGCAAGTATGGGTAATGCACCTATGTGGCTGTTGTCAGGCTTGTTTATTCTGGTATTCCATGTTGGAATTATGTTAATTCTTGCAAAGCTGTTAAAGATGGATATCTTCACCTGCTGTGTAGCTTCACTTGCCAACATCGGTGGTACGGCTACAGCACCGGTGCTTGCAGGAACCTACTCCAGTGCTTTGGTACCGGTAGGTATCATCATGGCATTATTGGGATATGTTGTAGGAACCGGTGGTGGTCTTATTGTAGCAAAATTAATGAGTTTATTTGGATAGGAAATCGGATGTAGTAAGTAAGGTTTCATCAGTATTATATAAATGAAAACCCTTGGGACTGTTGAGGCTGTCACATGTTGCTATATAGCAGCATGCGACAGTTTCGACAATCCAGGGGTTTTTGTTGTTTGATAGGAACCTTCGTTTCCTATCGGCACGATTCTTGCGAATCCTGCTAAGATATTTGATAAGTGTTTTTAGAAGAGAATTGATTTGTAAATGCCGTTATTGTATAATTTATGAAACGGTTTTATGGCTTGTGGTACCATAAAGGATGCCAAAGGCACTTTGTTCTATGGAGGAGGAAATAATGGCACAGATAATTGACGGTAAATTGATTTCAAAGCAGATTAAGGACGAGCTTAAAGGTAAGGTGGAAAGTCTTAAAAGTGAGGGAAAGGAAGTCTGTCTTGCAGTTATACAGGTTGGATGCGACCCGGCATCCACGGTATATGTTGGAAACAAGAAAAAGGCATGTGAATATATCGGAATAAAATCTATTGCATATGAGCTGCCTGAGGAAACCACCGAGGAGGAGCTTCTTGGAATAATAAGTAAGCTTAACAACGATGACAATGTACATGGAATACTTGTACAGCTTCCTGTTCCAAAGCATATAAATGAGGAACATATTATAAATGCCATTTCACCTGCAAAGGATGTGGATGGTTTTCATCCTGCAAGCGTTGGGGCATTAAGTATAGGCAAGAAGGGCTTTGTATCCTGCACGCCTGCGGGAATTATTCAGCTCTTAAAGCGTTCCGGAATAGAGATAGAGGGTAAGGACTGCGTTGTTATAGGAAGAAGCAACATAGTGGGTAAGCCTATGGCAATGCTTCTGCTTCGGGAAAATGGAACGGTAACGGTATGTCATTCAAAAACGAAAAATTTAAAAGAGGTATGTAAGCGTGCCGACATATTGGTTGTTGCAATCGGAAAGCCGAAAATGATAGATGCGTCATATGTAAAGGAAGGTGCAACGGTCATAGACGTAGGTATTCACAGAAATGAAAACGGAAAGCTTTGCGGAGATGTTGACTATGATGCAGTTGAGCCTGTTGCAGGCGCAATCACACCTGTACCGGGTGGCGTTGGACCGATGACGATTGCAATGCTTATGAACAACTGCGTTGAGGCTGTGCTGTAAGTTGCGGCATGTGTAAGATGGAGAAAGATATGAACATACTAATGGTTTCCCTCGGCTGTGACAAAAATCTGTGTGACAGCGAGGTTATGCTCGGACTGCTTAAGGCGGAGGGATATAATATTACAAATGAAGAAGCGGAGGCTGACGTTGTAATAATAAACACATGCAGCTTTATTCATGACGCTATGGAGGAAAGTATAAACACAATACTTGAAATGGCGCGTTTAAAAGAGAATGGGCTTAGATATCTTATTGTTGCAGGATGCCTTGCACAGCGTTTTAAGGATGAGATAACAAAGGAAATTCCCGAGATAGATGCATGTTTGGGTATAGGCAGCATAGACAGGATTGTGGATGTTATAAGGGAGCTTGAGGATGCTGATTGTAGTATGGAAAATAATACTATAAATAACATTGATATAGAAGCAAAAATTGAAAAATGTTTTATACAAAAGTACGACGACATAAACCGCCTTCCACTTATTGATGCAGACAAGGTTATAACCTCCGGTACATTTATGGGTTACCTTAAAATAGCCGAGGGCTGCAACAAGCACTGTACTTATTGTGTTATACCTAAAATAAGGGGCAATTTCAGAAGCGTACCAAAGGAACGGCTTATTAAAGAAGCGTCATATATGGCAAATCAGGGCATAAAGGAGCTTGTCCTTGTGGCACAGGAATGTACAAGCTACGGAGTGGATTTGTATGGAAAAAAGGTTCTGCATGAGCTTATACATGAGCTTGGATTGATAGATGGCATAGAATGGATAAGGGTATTATACTGCTATCCTGAGGAGATAACGGAGGAACTTATAGCTGCATTTGCAAATGAATCGAAGCTGCTTCACTATATTGATATGCCGTTGCAGCACTGTGAGGATAAAATTCTTGCAAGGATGGGGAGAAAGACGGACAAGGCATCCATTAAAAATGTGATAGCAAGGCTGAGAAGTGATGTTCCCGACATGGCAATAAGGACAACCTTTATAACGGGATTTCCGGGTGAGACGAGGGAGGAACATGAGGCTCTGCTTGAATTTATCGATGAAATTGAGTTTGACAGACTTGGTGTATTTACATATTCAAAGGAGGAAGGGACTCCTGCGGCAGGCTTTGAAAATCAGGTTGATGAAGAAATGGCTCTTTTATGGAAAAATGAAATAATGGAGCTTCAGCAGGAAATATCCCTTGACAAACATATAGAGTTTGTGGGAAAAATAATGAAGGTGATTGTTGAGGGATATATACCCGAAGAAGACGTATATGTTGGAAGAACATATCGTGATGCTGCGGGCATTGACGGTTTTGTATATATACACTGCGACTATGAGCTTATTTCAGGCGACATAGTGGACGTAAGAATAACCGAGGCGGCACCATATGATTTGATAGGAGAGATAAAAGATGAATTTACCGAATAAGCTAACGATTTTACGAGTTATAATGATACCATTTTTTCTTGTGGCACTTATGGTAGAGAGTATCCCTTACGGGAAATGGATTGCCCTTGCACTTTTTTGTATTGCCAGCCTTACGGATATGCTGGATGGTAAAATTGCAAGGAAATACAATCTGATAACAAACTTTGGCAAGTTCATGGACCCTCTTGCGGACAAGCTTTTAGTCTGTTCAGCAATGATAGCTCTTATAGAGATAGACAGAATACCTGCATGGGTTGTTATAGTCATTATTGCAAGAGAGTTTATAATAAGCGGTTTCAGACTTATAGCGTCAGATAACGGCGTTGTTATAGCTGCAGGCTGGTGGGGCAAGGTAAAAACCGTTGTGCAGATGTTTATGATAATTATTCTTATATGTGACTTTGGCGGCGATGTAGTTTCTGTTATAGAAAACATATTTATATATGCCGCACTTGCACTTACAATAATATCGCTTGTTGATTATCTTGTGAAGAATAAGTCAGTGCTTTCAGATGCAAAATAAAAGGTGGGGTTGTTGCACCAAAATTTGAGTATACGGCTTATCTGTGGTTGTCGCATGCTGCTATATACACACAAAACACGCTTTCGCTCGTCTCCGACGTAACGGTACTAAGAGCTTAGGGTTCGATGCATAGCTACATGGCATATAAAAACCGTTTGAAGACGTCGGTACTTAAATTGCCGGGTCAAGGTTCCTTTATATGGAGGTATCTTAAACCGGCAATTTTTAGTACCGTTACGTCGGAGACGAGCGAAAGTGTGTTTTTATATGCCATGTAGCTATGCATCGAACCCCAAGCTCAAGTACCGA
>JAAVIA010000046.1 GCA_014799405.1 Lachnospiraceae bacterium | reverse complement strand
TACAATACGATTTAATTAATTTAAAACTCTCAGTTAACATACCTCCTGTTCCACAAAACGGATCACATAATGTCTTCTCATTATTAATTAGTTCTTCTAAATCTGACGGTTTAAGTAACATATTTACCAAAGGACGTATAATATGCCTTTTTGTAAAATATGCTCCCAAAGCTGACTTTGTCTTGTCATCTGCCAATGACTCATATACTTCTCCAAATAAGTCAAATTCATAGTGATATTCCGACTGTGGTTTAATTTTATCTAACACAGTTTTCATTTTATTTATTGAAGAACTTTCCTGACCCACTTTATTCTTTGTTTCTGTAGCCCTAATTTTATCTAGCAAATTATTAAAACTTAAATTTTCATCTAATTGAAAGATATACTTATATTTTTCCTGAAGTTCCTCATCTGCGGTAGCTCCAATAATAGCATTGACAGCTGCTTTAATGTCGTTTACGTTCCTCAATGCATTAATACTTGTATCTACACTAATATCATTATTTCTCCATACAACTATTTTCCCTGATTCGTCGGTAACAGGTTTTCCCATACTTTCTTCTTTTTCTAATATAACTTTTAATGATATAAATGCCACTGTAAAACTAATTTTTAGTGCATAATTGTTAGCAACATCTGTCATATTTCTAAAAATAACCGGCAAGTCCGAATCAAGTATTCGTTTAAATTCAGTACGTGTAAACCTTTCCTCTTCCTCTTTTGTAAGCTCAAATTGTGTTATTCCTGCATGATTATACACAAGTTGCAAAATTTCTTGACCAATAAATCCATTAATTATCTTTCCATTTATAACTAAATCTTCCCATTCTCCTTTTTTTGATAATACCTTTGTTATTATTGAATTAGTATCATATGGATTAAATCCAATAGCTATTCTGCAAACATATTTGCCCGAAGCGTTAATATTATTACAATAGCCTATCGCTTCGTCAATTGGATTCCCCTTTCCCTTGTCATATTTATTTTCAATTAAAATATCTATACTTTCGTTACCAAAATAATTGAAAAGTGTAATATCACTTTTTCCTTTCTTTCCAGTACCTTTTTTTGATTTCAAATACTTATACACATCTTGATCTTTCTTCGTCTGTGGGACAATTTTTTCATCAGGATACAAAGCCTCCATCAGATTGAACACTCGGACATCAACATTTGCTTCCACTCCATCATTCTCAATATCTTTTAAATCGTCTTGCGTACAATAATCAGAGACAATTGCGTGTATCCTATCAATTTTCATTTTTAGTTCTAATACATCTGGTGTTTTCATTGGCCTTCACCTCTCCAAACATTTGTTCTATTATATATTTTATTTAGACTAATGTCAACCTATAAAACAATTTATTTTCACAAATCTGTTTAGGCATTTTTATCAGATTTTATCATATTATTTTTCTCTTTTCTACAATCATTGAATCAATTTTGCTTACAAAAAGCAGAGGTATCGTCTACTTTTTTTGTGAATATTTCTGTCATCACTTAATTATCATAACAAGACACCCTGCATTCCATTAAATAAACGTGGATTTTTTCTCAACCAAATCTTTCTAATTTCATATTTCAAAAATTTTATAAAGCCATTTATTTTTTCACAAATAGCAAGATTCATATAATATTAATCTTTATTTTCCTTATAAATAATTGCCGATGGATAGCAATGAATCATCAGATATTTGAATATTATAATTTATATTAGATAGTAACTGTTTCCTTTAATCAGGTCTAATTAATCTGAATTAACATTTATAAACAAATAGAACTATATTAACTTCTATTCCTGTCTACCATCGTATGGCTCTTTACCAACCCATAACAACGTCTCAGCATTTTTGCCTGTATACTTGGATATTTCTATTAACTAGGAAGGAAGCAACGTGATTTATTCCTTTAATAATTTAATCACTTTGTGAATACCTCGTAGGCATCTTTATTCTGCACCAACAATTTTTGATATACTCAAATATATCCTCTTCAGATGCAATAATATCCTCTTCTGCCTTGCTAAAGTCTATAACAAGATATCCCGGCACATTATTTTTAAGAATAAATTGCTGTTCCATGTTTATCCACCAATCTTGACACAATCTTTATTTTCTTACTTCTGTATAAATCCTAACATAATTTACTTTTAAATAAATTATCATCCTCATGCTATAATCAATGTACTTGTAAAACAGACAACACATACTTTTCTATTTTGTGCACTGAATTTTTTTTCCTACTATGTAATTAAAAACGTTTTCGTACAACATTTGTACATTCAACACTACAGTTATGATTAAATAATTCTTTTTCTATAAAAGAAAAAATATCGTTTCTATACTGTTTGTATTCAACATCAACTAAATCATATAATTTTCTTCCGTTATGTGTAAACATTACATTACCTACATGAATTAAATCTCCCTTTTCTAAATTTCCCTTTACATTCACAATAATATTTCCAGTCCTAAAGCGTCTAGGACCTTTTAATGCGTAACCTGGATCTAAATCACAACTAATAAGTCCCAAATATTCAAGCTCTTTTAATTGATCCCAAGTTATGCCAGAATTATTATACGCAATATGTGCTTCAGATATATATATGAAGGGATGAACTTTATCATAATCCAAATCAAACCAACAGAACCTGCAAAGATTGCAAAATGACTTTGCCTGCCATTTATCTATTATGGATAGTGTATGAATTAACGATCTACTAATCGAATTTGGATAATTAATTTCTTCTGCCAATATGGAACCCCATATTTTCTGCATTGATTCATCAGATACTAACTTTGCTTTTTCAAAATAAAAGGAGAACCAATCTAGATCCATTTCTTCGATTTGATGATCTGGTAAAATGCTAAAAGCAGCAATTTCAGCTATTTCCTTACAATTTTTGTATTCCTTTAATTGCTTTTTATAATTAGCAAGAAAAAACTCTTTTTCAGCAAAGGAATACTTGTCTGAAGCAACCACTTCTTCAATAATTTTTTTGTGACCTTCTAAAAGTGTGGCACTAATTCCTCTAGGTTGTAAAATCATTTGAATAATTTCCGCTATATTCTTTGTAGACTCTGTTGTATTTTTTACAATTTCAGATGTATCTTTAGGATTCATGCACATGTTCTCACCTCGATAACAATAGAAACGATTTTATTAATGCCTTTCCTTATTTTTAGGAATAACTGCGTCTGGCAATTTTGCACTATTCTCTAAAACTGAATCAACAGCTGCATCTGCTGATTCATATTTTTCTAACCATATTTTTTGTTCTAAATTCAAACGTTCCATTAAAAAATTATGACGTTTTGCATAATCATCGAATACCTCGCTCCACTTTAAAACATATATCTTTGTCAACCCCTTATCTTGGCTGTGTATTAAATGTTCTTCCCCAGAATACGCATGACTTTCTAATTCTCCCTCTATAAAATGACTTTTATCATATTCATTTCCAATCAGATAAAATGTCCATTTTACATTTCCAGCATTAAATCTTGGCTCAGAAAGTATTACACGCATATACTTCTTCACCTGTGAAACCTCTTCCTCTCCAAGTTTTACACTAGGGCGTTTCAATTCTACAACAACATTTTCTGTTACTTTTCCATGTCGATCTTGACGAAGCATATAAATATCCATTTCTTTATTTTTATCTGGATGCTCTATATTAATATCCTCTTGGACACCTACTGTTTTAAATATCAATCCTTTTAACGCCAATTCAAAATCAGGTTCTGCTGAAGTAATTAAATTATATTGTTCACCAAACATCCAATAGTGATTTTCAACCAATTTTTGAACATGAGCTTCATATGAATTAAAACTTTTTGTAAACACCACTGTTTTTAATGACTGAATTACTTTTTGTCTATCACATAACAGTTTTATTGTTCTTGTAATGTTACTTAATGAAGTATACTGTAAAACATCAGATAATTCTTTCATCTCTTCTTGATCGAGGTCTACTATTTCCTGTAAAATATTGAATAGTTCTGGCTTGTTTCCGTTGTCCATAATTAATTTCAGCAATTGTAAAGTAATCTTTTTATTATCATCACTCAAGCCTGTAAAAATCTTAGGTTGTGCTGCATATAATGTCCCCACTAGACTATCCAATTCTCTTTTTTGATGAACACCCATTATACTTTGAGTATCAAATTCAGGATAAATTCTTTCATCTACCAGCTGTGCAATATAATTGTCAGATGCTTCTTTCAAATATTTTCTTCTATGCTTAACAAGAAAATCATTTACCGTTTCCATCAAAGTTTTATATTCCATATCACTTCTATTAGGAAACAATGCCCTTTGCCCCTCCATCTCATCATTAGCAAAATGGAAATCATCAAAATAATTACTTTTTATATAAACACTATGAAAAAACTGATCTGCCCTTTTATTCAATTTTGTTGTTTCTTTATAGCGTTCTTTATTATCTGAACCAATATAATAGATTCTAGAATATTCATTTCCTAACTTCGTATTCCATTGAATCAATCGAATCTCATACTTATTTTTGCATTTATCAGATACATCTATATTTTGTGTTTCAACAATAAAATCAGAATAATCAATTGGAGCATCATCAACAAAAATACGATAATCATTTTCCTTATTCAACTCCAAAAACCAAAAAAATTCTTCTTTGATTTTATGAACAATCTCTTTTTTATCCAAAGACTCTAACTGCGTAAAAGTAACTTTTGTTCCTGAATTCATCTGTACCTCACTAGGTCTTTGTTCCCCATTATCATCATATTGATTTAAAGAGTCCTTATTCATTGAAATGTAATAGCTATAATGTTTTTTCTCATATTCATATATAGTTTCCCACCGAGCTGTTTGTGAAAAAGCAAAAAAAGTGAGTCTTCCAATTCCTTTTTGACCATGTGGTAGAGAATGATTTGTTCTACTTAACATATTGGCTTTTTTAGAATCATTAAACGGTTGAAATTTGAATTTTAATTCATCATAATTAATCCCTATTCCATTATCTTCCACAGTAATCATATTAATTAATCCAAGAGCATTTTCATGCAAATTAATTTTGACCTCAGTAGCTTCTGCATCAAATCCATTCCAAATATATTCACAAATAGCATCTAAAGGTTTTATATTTTTCAAATTTTTTTGGATGCCTTCAGGCGTTATAAGGACACTTTTCATTTTATTTCACTCTTCCCCAATATAATTATAAAACATAAGCAATCTTATATTCAGCCAACTATCTATAAATTCCTATTTATCTAGTAATGTTCTAACATTATTATACATTAATCAAAAATAAATGTATAGATTTTCTCTATAAAAAAAACAATCTCATTTTGCACGCTTCCCCAAAAAGGTAATTATCAAAATTTATCCTTATATCTGATAGAACAGCAAGGAATACCGAATCCGGCTTTTTACTTTTTATTTGTTATACTCTTCTACACCCTTCATGAACAATTTGCACGAAATATGATAAGATAAAATAATCGTCGCCAATGACACCATCACCATAGCTGCTGTTTTGCAGTTCATCATATTCATTATTACTTCCAACATTTTACCAAACACCTCATCGGGAAAAACATATATGATAGTACATATCACAATAGTAATTGCTATCAAAGCTATGATTCTTATGACAGAACCCTTTGTTACACCGAACCGAACGTAAAAGGGAATCGCAATTGCCGTTAAAAACAGTACCAGAAAGAAAAAGGCAATGCCTGTGTCAAACAGGAAACCTGTTTTGTCACCGCTCACTGCATTGTGCAAACACATGATTACAACATCAGTGATGCACCAACAGACAAAATATAAACAGTTCAAAGCGATAATAAACGTATATTTACTTTTTAAAAAGGCTTTTATTCCGCCATGTGTTGAAGCAGTAAAATATGCCCACAGCTTTCTGTCGTCCCCTTGAAAAAAAGTAGACAGTACCACAAGCATAATCATTGCCCCTGCAGCGGGAATTACACGCATTTCAAGTGATGTACTTACCGACAAAATACTGCCTTCGATCATGTTGTCAGATGAGTTTATAGCCACACATGTGATAGACATTACAAAGAATAGGATTGGCATTGCTGCAATGGTAATAATCGTCTTAAAATACTGCTTAATCTCCTTATACAGAAAACCTTTCGGAAAATAATGGGTTAAGGGGATTATATCCGCTTTATCCGATTGTTTTTTCTTTCTGTTAATTGCACTTTCTATATCATATCGCTTTAGTCTGTGATAAATAACAGCATAATGCACAGCAATCAGAACAAACAACAGCGGTATGAGCCATATAAGCATACCTGCTGACAGATTTGAAGGACGGATATAATGCAATAAACCTGAAGCATCTATCCCACTTACTTTTATGATAACCAGCAGAATCAATGCCATAACAAGCAGGCCCGAAACAAGACTGCGATTATTCATTTTCAGCAGTGCATCGGAGGTTCGTGCAGAAAATATAAAAAAATGATTGACAATACGCAAAATCATGAAAAGGGCTATCCATAAAAACTGTGTAACAATATATCCGTTGTAAAACGGTGTATCTGCATAGGCGCAAAAACCTGCGATACACACCAGATTGTATATCACGACCACACAGGTAGAGAGTATATCGTATAGGATCATCGTAGCAGCTCGTTCCGTTATTGTGTATGGAAGTACAAAAGAGTATCTAAGCCACCCTGAATCAATCTCTTTTTTGAAATCCATGCCACCTGACATCAGAAAGGAATAAAGATTACACACCGATACCAACATACATATTTGCATAACCATCTCAGAAAGTTCCATTCCTTCTGACTTTGAAGCCATAAGTAATAAAAGAAACGGCAGAATACTAACCACAAACAGTACCGCTCTGATGATATTCAGTTTCCTGTTAAGCCGAAATTCATAGTAAATTAATGATTTGTATTTTTTCATTACGACCACTCCTTTTCGCCCTTGTGTACATAGTAAAGCATTATGTCGTCAAGGCTCGCAGGATCAATGACAGCCCCCTTGTACTTGCAGCCTGCACTCTCACGGTCATTTACCATAATCTCTGCACCGAAATTGTTTGTGCGTACACTGACGATATCTTCGGGGTCTATCTCGGATAGCTTATCCTTGTCACATTTGAGGACACCATGCTTTTCAATGAGCTCGTCCTTATAGCCTGTCAGCAGAATGTGTCCTCTGTCAATGAAAGTCACCATATCGGCTATCTTTTCAAGATCCGAGGTAATGTGTGAGGACATGAGGATAGAACGCTCGCCGTTTTGCAGATACTCCATAAAGATATGCAGGATATCGTCACGCACAACAGGGTCAAGTCCTGTTGTCGCTTCGTCCATAACAAGCAGCTCAGCATTATGGGACAGTGCACAGGCAATCTGCAATTTCATTTTCATACCCTTGGAAAACTGCCCAATCTTCTTTTTGATTGGAAGCTGAAAACGCTCTAAATACTGCGAATATGCCATATTATCCCATTCGGGGTACAGACCCTCAAATATCCTTGCCATGTCCTTTGCGTTAAATATATCGTGAAACGGCATCTCATCAAACACCACAGCGATACGCTTTTTAATCTCTGTTTCGTCCTTTACATGGTCAAGTCCAAGCAGCTTTATCTCGCCCTCGTTTATGTTTGTGATATGCAGCAGGCTGTGGATAGTTGTTGTCTTACCTGCACCATTTTGTCCGATAAAGCCCATAATACAGCCTTTCGGCACATCAAAGCTGATATTGTCCAGCGTGAAGCCTTCATAGCGCTTAGTCACACCCTTAATCTCAATTGCATTTTCGTATGCAGTCATGTTAATTCCCTCCATTTACAAGGTCAAGCAATTCGTGAAGCTCATCCATCGTAATGCCCGCTTTCTGTGCCGTATTGCCAGCTTCCATAAGCAGTGCTTCAATACGCTTAATCTGTTCTTCACGATAAAGCTCAATATTCTGTGCCTTGACGAAAGACCCCTTGCCCGTATATGACTCGATAAAGCCGTCACGCTCAAGCTCCTCATAGGCACGCTTTGTAGTCATAAAGCTGATACGAAGTTCAGTTGCGAGTATTCGCATAGAAGGCAGCGCTTCGCCCTCTTTCAGCTTTCCCTCCAGTATCAGCGTCTTAATCTGGTTTGCAACTTGCAAATAGATTGGTTCACCATTTGCGTTGCTGATATTGATATTCATAATACGTGTACACTCCTTGTGGTTTAATACTCTCCCGCATTTGCAACTGCTGAGAAAGTAAAAATTGTATAACCTCTATTTATACAATTATAGTAATCAGGTTACAGTTTGTCAATGGGTTTGAAAAGTATTTTTGAGGGTATATACACAAAAAGCGCTGGAAACATAACTGTTCCCAGCGCTTTTAAAGTTATTTATGCCTTATGACTGATGTTCTCTACGTACATTTGCAAGTTCATCATAAGGTCCTGTAATATCTTCACCTGCTTCAACAGCGGCAACCGCTCCACTACCGTAGACAATCTTAAGCAAGATAGGGGTAATGATTGTTGTAATTACCACCATAACCACCACCGGTCCCACAAAAGCGCTTCCCAGCAGTCCAAGTGCAGTTCCTTTACTTGCCACTATGAGGGCGACCTCTCCTCTGGACACCATTCCGACTCCGATTCGTTTGCATTGGTGTGACTGATATCCGCACATTTTTGCACCCAGACCACACCCGATAACCTTTGTCAGAATTGCCACAATAACAAGGACCAGAGTAAACAAAATAATTGCGGGTGTCATTTTCGGAAGCGTAACGGAAAGCCCTATATTTGCAAAGAAAACAGGGGACAACAAAAGAAATGACATGACATCAAACTTTGCCAGCAGATATTCAGACATTTCTGTATTAGAAATAATCAATCCGGCTATGTATGCTCCGGTAATGTCCGCTACACCAAACAGGCGCTCCGACAAGTATGCCATAAGCAGGCAAAACACAAATGCTACAATCACATGCCTGCGACGCACTTTATCCGCATTTGACATCCAATATTTGTAAATTTTATAAAACAGGAAGCCAACCACAATGGCAAACACAAAAAATGCCGCCACTTTTGCCAGGACTATTCCAATGCGGACCGAAGGGTCTGCCACACTTGTAATGACTGTCAGTGCAATAATTCCCAATATATCATCAATGATTGCCGCTCCAAGAATCGCATTACCTGAATGTGTTTTCAATCTTCCAAGCTCTTTCAGTGTCTCTACTGTAATGCTAACGGAAGTGGCAGTCAAAATCACTCCTATAAATATGTTTTGCAGCAAAATACTGCAAGATGCGTCTGACTGTATCATATCCGGCTTATTAAAGAAATAGGCACACAAAAATCCTCCTGAAATCGGTACAATAACACCGCAAACTGCAATAATCAGAGAGGCTTTTCCACTCTTTTTTAACTCCTTGATATCCGTTTCCAGTCCGGCACTGAACATCAGAACGATTACTCCCAGCTCTGCCACGGCACTCAAAAATTCTGTTTCTGATAAAACTCCAAGCATTGCCGGCCCCAGCAAAAGACCTGCCATCAGTGCGCCAACCACCTGCGGCATACGTACTTTCGTAGTTGTAATACCTAATAATTTGGTACATAATAATATAATTGCTAAATCAAGTAAAAATTTGTAGCTGTGCATCTGTCCTGCCTCCAATTTTCAAGTTTTTAATTTATATATCAATATTAGCTATATGAACCTCCTCGTGGATGGTTCTCTAATAATGTAGAAAAAACCCATTTCAGTTTAGCACTACTTTTCGTATATATCAACAATGATTTTTCATTGGTTTAAAATTTGGTTTAAAATTTTTGAATTTTCTTTTTTACCTTGACAAAATCCCAAATATAACATATGTTATATAACGAGAATTATATAAGAGGATAATTAACATGAATAAAATCAAAAAACTGTCACTTGTTTCATTACTGCTTATGACTGCATTTTCATTGTCCGGGCTTTTCAAAATAGAAATAAACGGAGATACCGTAAAGCTTGTCAGCTTTACACTAGTTATTGGTATCGTTGTATTTTTTATTACGCGAGAACCTGAGGATAAAGATGCTATGAGCCTAAAAGCAATTCCGCAGCTTCTGAAAAACACAAAAACAATTGTTTTGGTTGTGATGCCTATGGTAATGAATATCTTATGTCTTACATTGGCAAAATGGCTTGTCCCTGAGTTTTTGGAGCATCTTTCAGATCGTACAGATTTCCTTGCATTTGATAAATTTCTGATTTTATTGGCAGAGCTGCTCATTGCTGCATTAGGTGAAGAAATCGCATGGCGGGGCTTTTATCTGAAACAGCTTTCAAAAATGTCACCATTTGGCGTTGCCGTACTGATTACTTCCGTGTTGTTTTCTCTTTGTCATTTATCTTCGGGAAGCACTATTGTTGTGTTGTATGATTTGCTATTCATTGTTATAAACGCGGTATTTTACGGACTTGTATATAAGAGAACGAATAATATCCATATAAGTACATTGTCACACTTTTTAGCCAATCTTTTAGGAGTACTGGCGTTATTGGTTATTTAGATATAAAAATGGGGCTGTCGATTTAGATTTAAGTCGTACGACTTAAAATTTTGCGGCAGCCCCATTTTTATATTGCTCTTACAAAATCATATTCAGTATCTTATTGCTTCTTGCAACAAACGCTGTCATTGCATCTGCCTCCAAAGGCTTGTTTGCAATCATCGCAAGGTCATACAGCTGACAGCATATCATGTCAGTATTTTCTCCCTCCGGATTGTCAAGGACATACTTAACAAGCTTGTTGTTTGCATTTAATATGAGTGTTTCACCGTCTCCTCCAAACATTGACGGATCCATACCACTGCCCATACTGTATGCACGCATCATTTCCTTCATTCTTCTTGCATCCTCCGACAAGGTTATCATTGAGGACACATCATCATTTTTAAGATTTTCTACCTTTATATTAAGCTTATCATTTCCAACTGCCTTCTTAAATATCTCAGAAAGCTTGTCTGTGTATTCCTTTTCCTGCTCCTCACTAAGTGCTTCACCCTTGAAGTTTTCTGACAAATCAGCATCAATACGGAGGAATTTTACATTTTCATTCTTCCCCTCCAAATGAGTGATATAAGGATTGTCTATGTTATGCACAAGGTAGACAGCATTCATGCCTTCTTCCTTAAACATCTTTATATACTGTGACTGTGCCTGCTCGTCCGATACATAAAATACCTTGTTCTCGTATTTTTCCTTACCCTGCTCCAGATACTCAGGAAGTGTGAGATACTTTCCGTCTAAATCCTTAAACAGCATGTAATCTGTCATTTTCTCACAGAATTTTTCATCCCTGATACATCCGAACTTTATAAACGGACTGATGTCATCCCAATATTTCTCGTAATCCTCTTTTTCAGTCTTACACATTCCTGAAAGCTTATCAGCTACCTTCTTTGTAATATAATCTGATATCTTCTTTACAAAGCCATCATTCTGCAACGCACTTCTCGATACGTTAAGCGGAAGGTCCGGACAGTCAATTACACCCTTAAGGAGTAAAAGGAATTCCGGTATTACCTCCTTGATATTGTCCGCTATAAACACCTGATTGTTATAAAGCTTTATCGTTCCCTCAAGCTGATCATACTGCGTATTAATTTTAGGGAAATACAAAATACCTTTTAAATTGAACGGATAATCCATGTTAAGATGTATCCAAAACAAAGGCTTCTTGAAATCAAGGAATACCTTTTGGTAAAAGTCGATATACTCCTCCTCCGTACAGTCCTTCGGATTTTTCAGCCACAACGGATTCGTGTCATTTAAAGGAGGATTCTCCTTCTTTGACTCATCTTCCTTATCTGCACCATCCTTATCCTCAGAACCTTCGCCATTTTCACCATCCTCAGAAGCAGCCTTCGTTTCATCTCCTACAAGCTCAGCCTCCTCGTCAATCTCAATAACCTTATTCTTTTCTTCCTCTTTTGCCTTTGCCGCTTCCTCCTCCATTTTATCCTCATTTATAAAATAGATATTATACGGCATAAATGCACAGTATTTCTGAATAACCTCTCTCACGCGGTATTCATTTGCAAATTCATAGCTTTCCTCATTTAGATAAAGGGTAATGGCAGTTCCTCTTGTATCATCATCACTTTCTGTCATAGTGAACTCAGTACCGCCGTCACATTCCCAAAATACAGGCTTTGCATCCTTCTGCCAGGAGCATGTCTCTATTGTAACCTTGTCGGCTACCATAAACGCAGAGTAGAAACCAAGACCGAAATGTCCGATTATCTGATCCTCTCCTGCTTTATCCTTGTATTTATTTATAAAATCTGTAGCCCCTGAGAAAGCAATCTGATTAATATATTTGTCAAGCTCCTCTTCGGTCATACCAAGTCCGTTATCAACAAACGTAAGAGTTTTATCCTTGGCTGACGCATAAACCTCTATCTTATATTCCTCTCCGTCAGTCTCCTCATAATCACCCATCAAAGCAAGCTTCTTAAGCTTTGTAATTGCGTCACATCCATTTGAAATAAGCTCCCTGATAAAAATATCGTGGTCTGAGTATAACCACTTTTTTATAATCGGGAAAATATTATCACTGTTAATTGAAAGGCTCCCCTTTTTTTCCATTGTTGTCATACCTCCGTAATTTTGCTTTAATTATATCAAGTAATATAATACTTCATTCACTCAATGTCAAGAAAAAACTAGCACTCAATCAAATCGAGTGCTAATAATATTTAAAATTAAAATAAATATATACAATTATATTTTAATACTTAGATAGATTTTATTATGTGTAATATTTTTCCACCGTATCATCCCATACATTATCCAAGGTTTTATCGAGTGAAAACGTCTTTATTGATGTGCCTGTCGTTACCGTAAGGGTTCCCTTTTCATACAGCACATTTAAAAACAGTGCACCTATGTCGTTTTCAGATATAGGTAGATTGTTCATCTCAACGAGCCTTGTTATATTTTCACGATTAAACATAAGAATAAGCTTAAGGCTAAGAGGAAGCTTATCACCCTTTATAAGCCCATGCACGATAGGCTTTATATTTTTCCAATCAATATATTCCTCTATAGCCATCAGAGCCCTGTCATCACTATCAAAAAAATCCTTGTTAATTTTTCCGTTTATATAATAATCTATGCCTGTTTTTATCCTTGCCTCAAAAAGATAAAAGCTGTCATACCGTTCCCCCGTCAAAAGCTCTGACATAAATTTACCCGTTTCTTCTATTTCAAACTGTTTCATAAATACTCCAATAAAACTAATTTATTACATATCATCCAATAAATAATACGCCGGCTAATTCATCTGATTTAGATAAACCGTAACAACCTGCATGTTATCACCATATTGCTCATTGCTGTACTGACAGTACATAACTCCCGATACCTCCTGAAGAAACTGCATGTCATACAGCTCGTCACTGTAATCCGTTACTGCAATTTCAACCGTTCCAGTTATATTTCTGCCCGCCGTACGTTTAACCTCATTTTTAAAGCTCTGATAATCACAAATAAGATTATTCTTTGCAAAATAATTATATGTCATGCTGTCGCATATCTCAAAGCTGTCCTCATCCCAAACATGTCTGTCATCCATAATGTCATCCGTGACATTAAAATACATATGACCTACAAAGCTTCCCCTGTCAGGCAGCGGATCATCCCATGTAGCGTCAACCTGATACCACTTTCCGTCAAGACACACTCTGTTCCACGCATGCAGCTCCCCATCAGCTGTTCCGGTCATAAAATCATTTTCAACTCCTGCACAGGAAAGTAAAAGAGCCATTGCTTCAGCATAGCCGTTACACACTGCCGTACCCTGCACAAGTGCGCCATAAGCCCTGTATGCATATTCCTTTGAATAATCCACATACCCATACTCGCAGTTTGCGACAATATAATCATGTATGGCAAGCTCTTTTTCGTAATCTGTCATTCCCGGCTTAATTAATCTGTCCAAAATGGAATCAACTTCGTCATAAAGCTTCACCGCAGCGGGTCTGTCCCCCGGAATACCCGTACCGTTTATGTATTTCTGATACACATAATAATTATCTGATATTTCATATCTTAGTATGATTTTCATACCCTTTTTAGTTTTTTGTATGACAGAATACTGATATACATTTCCATAAAGTCCACAAATATAATCGTTTATGGAATTTATGTCATCCTCCGTTATGTTACTGACATAAAATACACCACTGTCATCCCCTGCTTCAATCTGCTCATTTACAATTGTAGTAAGCTCAATCATCCCATCTGCAGTCTGATCAGGATGCAGCCTTGCTCCTATATCCCATCCCCAAAAATACGCTATGGCAATAACAGCTACAACTAAGATAGGAATAATTTTTATTACCTTCTGATTTTTATACACTATTCTACCTCATCCTCATCGTCTTCATCATTTTTACTGCCCGCTGATTTTCCCATTATAAGCAAAACAACCATAAGTATAATTGAAACAATAAGGCATATGGCAATAAGCACCGGTTTGTTGCTGTCACCGGTTACCGGCATAAGAAGTGCATATAGTAATTCATTATAATTCATGGCTTCCTCCAAAAAAATTTACTATGACTATTTTAAGATAATCTTCCTGTAAAGGCAACAGTTTTCATAGAAAACTTCACACAATCAATTTATTCTTGAAGCCACACCGCCTTTGTTGTAAAATGTCTATTTAGAAAAACAACGAAAGGCAGGAAAAAAATATGGCACAACTTTGGGGTGGTCGTTTCACAAAAGAAACGGACAAACTTGTTTACAATTTTAATGCTTCTATCTCATTTGACCAAAAATTTTATAAACAGGATATACGTGGCAGCAAGGCACATGTTGCAATGCTTGCATCAGTGGGTATACTTACGGAGGATGAAAAAAATAAAATATCAGAAGGCTTGGATAGCATTCTTGCAGATGTTGAATCAGGTAAGCTTGCCATTACTGAGGAATATGAGGACATACACAGCTTTGTAGAGGCAAATCTGATTGACAGAGTTGGTGATGTTGGCAAAAAGCTCCATACAGGACGTTCCAGAAATGATCAAGTAGCCCTTGATATGAGACTTTATGTGAGGGACGAGCTTACCAGCGTAAAGGAGCTTGTAATAGCATTACTGAAACAACTTCACAAGCTTATGAAAGAAAATACCGACACTTATATGCCCGGCTTTACTCATCTTCAGAAAGCACAGCCTGTCACCTTTGCCCACCATATAGGTGCATACATGGAAATGTTCAAGCGTGACCTGTCCCGTATCAATGATATATACGAACGAATGAATTACTGCCCTCTCGGAGCAGGTGCCCTTGCAGGTACAACCTATCCGCTTGACAGAGAGCTTACCGCATCTCTTCTTAACTTTAAGGGTCCTACCTTAAACAGTATGGATTCCGTATCAGACAGGGATTACGTTATTGAAATGCTGTCTGCTTTTTCCACTATTATGATGCACCTGTCAAGATTTTCAGAGGAAATTATAATCTGGAATTCCAACGAGTACCAGTTTGTGGAGCTTGATGACTCCTACAGCACCGGCAGCTCCATTATGCCACAAAAGAAAAACCCGGACATTGCTGAACTTGTTCGTGGTAAAACAGGACGTGTTTATGGTGCTCTTACTTCCATGCTTACAACAATGAAGGGAATTCCTCTTGCCTATAACAAAGATATACAGGAGGATAAAGAGCTTACCTTTGATGCGATTGATACTGTAAAGGGATGCCTTGCACTTTTCACGGGTATGATTTCAACCATGAAGCTGAATAAAGCCGTCATGGAATCAAGTGCAAAGAACGGGTTTACAAATGCCACTGATGCGGCAGACTATCTTGTAAATCATGGCGTACCATTCAGGGATGCACATGGCATAGTCGGTCAGCTTGTTCTTTACTGTATCGATAAGGGAATATCCTTAGATGATATGAGCATTGAGGAATATAAAGCTATCAGCCCTGTATTTAACGACGATATATATCAGGCTATCAGTCTTACGGAATGTGTAAATAAACGCAACACGATTGGTGCTCCGGGTGTTGAAGCTATCAACCATGTTATTCAGATAAACGAGGAATTTTTAAATAATCTGTAAACTGTGTTAGGTTTTTTATAAAAACTTGACATGTAGCGTCAGCCCATTTGCTGAAAGCAAATTTGGAATGGGCTAATGTTCAAAAATTAGGAGGGAAATAAATTGAATAATACAACCAAACAAAAATACGAGCTTGCAAAAAAAATGCTCAAGGGAAAAATCGAGATAGATGAAGTTGCTCTTATGACCGGACTTTCCGAAGACGTTTTAAAGGAGCTTAAGGAGGAGGTTGCACCAGAGAGCAAGGATGTTCAGATACTAAAAAACCTTGATGCAGTAGACCTTGATATAGGACAAATACTCTATGACAACTTCCCTGACGAGGAAATTGATGAGGAAAATTAAAGGTATATGGGAGGTTGCAAGGCAGATTTCTATATCTGCCTTGCAACTCTCAACTTATTTATTCTTACTTTTCCAATAGGAAATCCACCAACTTAACAATTTTTATTCCGTCCTGAGTTACCGGATTAGCACATTTTCCGGCAATAACAACTTTCTCATAATTGTCACGAATTTTTCGAAGAGGTGTCAATTCTCTTTCCCTAGTGGAAGGTTCATCCATAGATTCTGTTACTTGGAAGTATATTTTCTCCGTTACATTCGTGGCTATAAAATCAACTTCTTTTTCGTCGATTTTGCCAATTGCCACATCATAACCTCTCCTAAGTAACTCAAAGTAAACAATATTTTCAATACAATGGCCTGTATCTACATCACGAAAGCCCAATAGATAATTTCTCAAGCCTACATCTACAATATAGTATTTTCCCAATGTTCTCAGATACGCTTTTCCCTTAATATCAAAACGTTTTATTTCGTAAAAGATATAAGACTCCAATAGTGCACCTACATATGCTTGTATTGTCTGAACAGCAGGTTTTCCATTTCTCTTATCTGTATCAATCAATTTCTCATTAACTAATGTATTTCCAATAGAAGTTATCGATGTATTATTACCAATATTATCGGCTAAAAACATAATAATTTTACGAAGGAGCTCTGCATCAGTTATCTGCCTTTGTCCACGACGTTTTTCTCTCTCCAAAACATCACGCATTACTACCGTCGAGTAAATACCATCCAACAGCGTGAACACTTTATCCGTATCAAGACCTATATCTGCAATACCGGGCATTCCGCCAAATTTCATATAAGCCTCAAAAAGTTCCATTGGATCATAATTATCGCCCTCTGCATCGTAAATGCGTTTACAGTTCTCCCCTGCAGGGCTTTGTTTTTCCTTTATTTCATATCCATGAAAATCAAGAAATTCTTTAAATGATAAAGGCAACATCTTTATCTCAACACATCGTCCGGCTAAATAAGTAGCATATTCTGAAGAAAGCAAATAAGCATTGGAACCTGTCACATAAATATCACAGTCAAAATCTACCCGAAATGAATTTATAGCATCTTGCCAATCTTCAATACGCTGTATTTCATCAAAAAACAAGTATGCTTTTTTGTTCTTTGGCAATCGCATCTTTATATACTGATAAATGTCTGTAGCGGTCATCTTATGGAATTCAATAGACTCAAAATTCATCTGAATAATCTGTCCGGAATCCACACCATTTTCTTTTAAATGCTGAACCATCAGCTTCATTAAACTGGATTTACCACAACGGCGTATTCCGGTAACAACCTTCACTAATTCTGTATCCTTAAAAGCTATCAGTCGGTCTAAATATAAATCACGTTTTTTAAGTTGAATTTCCTTTTTTAACATATTTCACCTCCAAAATAAAAATAACACAAACTTTTATTTTTTTCAAGTTTGTGTTATTGATATTAAAAAACTTCCCAACTCGCAAATAACGCCGACATACCGTTCTCTTTATTTCAAATAGTTTCTCATTGTTTTAAGTGCATTCTTCTCCAAACGGCTGACCTGGGCCTGTGAAATTGATATTTCGTCTGCCACTTCCGTTTGAGTTTTACCTTCAAAAAATCTGAGCTTAATAATGCTGTACTCCCTGTCATCCAGCTTTTTCATTGCTTCCTTTAAGGATATATTTTCCACCCAGTTTTCTTCCTTATTTTTCTTATCGCTTACCTGATCCATAAGATAAAGCACATCCTGCCCCTCCTGATAAACAGGTTCATTTAATGACATAGGTGTTGCGATGGCATCCAATGCAATTACAACATGCTCCTTCGGCATATCTATCTCCTTCGCAATTTCCTCTATCGTAGGCTCCCTGTCATATTTTTTTGTAAGCATATCCTTTGCATAGATTGCCTTGTATGCAATATCCCTAAGTGACCTTGATACCCTTATGCTGTTGTTATCCCTCAGGTATCTTCTGCACTCCCCGATTATCATAGGTACTGCATACGTTGAGAATTTAACGTCAAGGCTTCTGTCAAAGTTATCAATCGCTTTTATAAGACCGATACAACCCACCTGAAACAAATCATCCGCACTCTCATTGTTATTGCCGACAAATCTTTGTATAACGCTTAGAACAAGCCTTAAATTTCCTCTTATGAACTGTTCCCTAGCCTCCATGTCGCCCTCGGCTATTTTCTCAAATAAAGCTTCCTTTTCCTCATTGCTGAGTAATGGAAGCTTTGATGTATTTACCCCACAAATAACTACCTTGTTAAGTGCCATATCAGTAATTCCTCCAACAGTAATCTTGTTACTGTAAAGGATTTACATTTGAGGTATTTTCTATTCAGTTTTTCAGGTGACATTTTTTACCTTATGTCCTAATACTCCCTTGCAAGCATACTCTCTTTAACCTCATAAAGTTTCTTTGACAAGTCAACATAATGGATATGAGGATTTTCGTATCTCTGCTCCTCCTCCCAAACCAGCTTGTCAAGCTGATAGGAAACATAATCCTTAATCTCCTTTAATGCAGGCTTATCATAAACAAGCTTCCCATTCTCAAAAATAGGAACTTGAAGCTCCTTAACGTCAACATTTTCAAACTTCATTTTTTTCCACGGCTTTATTGGGTCAACATATGGATAAGGCTTTGAAACATCAACCTCCTCATCATAGAGGGTGAGCAAATCCGCAAGTCCGTAGCCTGTCTCCCTGCTGTATATTCTCCAAAGCTTCTTTCTTCCCGGATTTGTAATCTTCTCTACATTCTCAGATATCTTAATCTTTGGAACAAATTCCCCCTTGTCGTTTTGAACTGCCGCAAGCTTGTATACACCGCCAAAAACAGGGTCGGATTTTGATGTAATCATTCTCTCTCCAACACCGTAGGAATCAATTTTTGCCCCCTGCTTCTGAAGTGACTTAATAAGATATTCATCTATACTGTTTGAAACAACAATTTTGCAGTCAGACATTCCTTCCGCATCAAGTATTTTTCTAAGCTTTTTTGAAAAATATGCAAGGTCACCACTGTCTATTCTTACACCTTTAAGCCTTTTTCCCATAGGCATAAGCACATCCTTTGCAACCTTTATGGCATTTACAACTCCGCTTTTTAAAATATCATAAGTATCTATAAGAAGCGTACAGTTGTCAGGGTAAACCTCGGCATATGCCTTAAATGCATCATACTCAGTATCAAAAAACTGTATCCAGCTATGAGCCATTGTGCCGATTGCAGGAATGCCGTACAGCTCATCAGCAATAACGGTTGCCGTTGCGTCTGCGCCTCCTATATAGGCAGCCCTTGCCCCAAGTATTGCCGCATCACTGCCATGAGCCCGTCTTGCTCCAAATTCCATAACTATCTGACCTGCATCCTTTGCCGCCCTGCATATTCTTGAGGCCTTTGTCGCTATAAGCGACTGAAAATTCACAGTAAGCAAAAGCATAGTCTCAATAAGCTGTGCCTCTATTACAGGCGCCGTTACCGTCACAATAGGAGTGTTTGGATAACATATCGTTCCCTCTGGAACTGCATCTATGCTGCCTGTGAATTTAAACTTGGCAAGATATTCCAAAAAGTCTTCTGAAAATTCTCCCTTACTCCTCAGATAATCTATATCCTCATCGGTAAACCTCATATTCTGGATATACTCAATAAGCTGTTCAAGCCCTGCTGCAACCACAAATCCGCCGTTATCAGGATTTCGCCTGTAAAACATATCAAAAACTACAACCTTGTCCTTAAACCCATGGGCAAAATAGCCATTGGACATAGTCAGTTCGTAATAATCCATAAGCATTGTTAAATTTCTCATAATCCACATACCTCCATAACTATATCCTCAGGTGTTGCTGCAAATACGCATGCTCCCTGCTCTCTTAGGAAATCCTCGTCCCGAAAGCCCCACAAAACCGTTATACAGTCAAGTCCCGCATTTTTTGCAGTGGCAAGGTCAACCTCAGAATCTCCCACATATACAACCTCACTCTTATCTACACCCAGCTTTTTAATTACATAGTCACAGGAATCCGGTGCCGGCTTTCTCTTAAATCCAGGCATGTCACCCACAGCAAGGTCAGCATAATTCTTAAAAAATTTATCGTAAAGCATATCCACAGCACTGCCTACCTTATTTGAAACAATTGCCATTTTTATGCCTTTTTCCTTAAGTTTTGCCATAACCTCCAACACACCCTCATAAGGCTTTGTCTTATCCTGGTTGTGCCTGTCATAATGCTCCTTAAATAATGCAAAAGCCCTTTCAAATTCATCATCTGATATATCCTTGGGTGAACAAAGCTCCATAAGCCGTCTTATACCATTTCCCAAAAAAAGTCTTACCTCCGCCCGCTCACGTCTTTGCCAACCCATACCGTCCATAGCAAAATTCACACTGTCAGTAAGGTCGTCAAGGGTGTCTAAAAGTGTTCCGTCCAAATCAAATAAAACTGCCCTATATTTCACTCTTATTCCTCCGTAAAATTATTGAAAAAAGTTTCCATTGTAAAATTTCCCAAAAACATTTATACTATACACGTTGATATTATAAGCCATTTAAAGGAGATATACAAATGAATTCAGAAAATATTATGGTAATTGATGATGATATATCTCTTTTACATGTACTTGAAAATATCCTCACTAAGGCAGGCTACACTGCCAATCTCGCAAATTCAGGAAGAGAAGCGCTTTCAAAAATAGAAAAGGGATTCATTCCCGACATTATATTACTTGATCTGGCTATGCCGGATATGAATGGATTTGAAACCTTCAGCGCAATACGTTCAATTACAAACACACCTATTATTTTTATTACTGCAATCAAAAACAACGAAACGGAGCTTTCCTGTCTTGAGCTTGGTGCCGTTGATTACATAACAAAACCATTTATAAATGATATACTTTTGGCAAGAATAAGAATCCACTTAAACAATCAGACACATACATATGAAAAAAAAGCAAAGGTTGCAGCCACATATGATACGGCAAAGCTCACAAGCATGGATGCCCTTCTCACAGATACGGAATTTAACGTGGGCAAGCTCATTGCAATGGGTTATTCCAATCAGGAAATTGCCGACCAGCTTAATTTTTCTTACGGTTATGTTAAGAAAATTGCATACCGCATATTTGATAAGTTAAACATAAGTAAACGTACCGATGTAAGAGAATATTTTATGAAATAGATAAAACAATAAAGGACTGCCACAGGGGGCTTGTAGCAGCCCCTCCATGCGACAGCCTCATTTTTCCTTAATTCTGCATTGCCCTTTTAGCCCTCATACGCTGGGTAGGATCAAGTATTTTCTTTCTGATTCTGATCGACTTAGGTGTAATTTCCAAAAGCTCATCTGTATCTATAAAGTCCAGTGCCTGCTCAAGACTTAAAATCTTCGGCGGCGTAAGCTTTAAGGCATCGTCAGAGCCTGACGCTCTCGTATTTGTAAGCTGCTTTTTCTTGCAGACATTTACCTCTATATCCTCCGTCTTTCCGCACTGACCTACTACCATTCCTCCGTACACCTGCTCACCGGGACCTATAAAAAGAGTTCCTCGTTCCTGAGCATTGAAAAGTCCGTAGGTTATGGACTCTCCTGACTCAAATGCAATAAGCGATCCCTGACTTCTATAATTCATATCACCCTTATATAAATCATATCCATCAAAAATTGTATTAATTATTCCATTTCCCTTCGTTGCTGTCATAAAATCGCCACGGAAGCCTATAAGTCCTCTTGAAGGTATTGAAAATTCAAGTCTTGTAGTCCCGTTTCCGGTAGGCGCCATTCCTGTAAGCTCACCCTTTCGGTTATTGAGCATATTTATTACCGTGCCCGAAAATTCTTCAGGCACATCTATGACTGCTATCTCAAAAGGCTCAAGCTTCTTGCCCTGCTCATTTTCCTTGTATATAACCTCTGCCTTGCTTACGGCAAACTCATAGCCCTCACGTCTCATATTCTCAATAAGGACTGACAAATGAAGCTCACCACGTCCCGAAACTTTAAAGCATTCCGTTGTATCCGTCTCCTCCACCCGAAGGGAAACGTCAGTGTTAAGCTCTCTGAAAAGCCTGTCCCTTATATGTCTTGAGGTTACAAATTTTCCTTCCTTTCCCGCAAGCGGAGAGTCATTTACCATAAAATGCATGGCAATAGTCGGCTCTGATATTTTTTGGAAAGGTATCGGCTCCGGACTTTCAGGTGAGCATATTGTATCTCCTATGTGCAAATCAGCGATTCCGGATATTGCGACAATCGAACCGACTCCCGCCTCGTTTACCTCAACCTTGTTAAGCCCCTCAAACTCATAGAGCTTTCCGATTTTTACCTTAACCTTTTTATTAGGCTCATGGGCATTTACTATAACAGCCTCCTGATTAAGCTTAAGTCCGCCATTATCAACCTTTCCCACACCTATACGTCCTACATATTCATTGTAATCGATTGTGCTTATAAGCACCTGTGTCCCTGCCTCAGGGTCACCCACCGGTGCAGGAATATAATTTACAATTGTATCGAAAAGAGGCTTCATATTCGTTCCCGGCTCATCCGCTGAAAGTGAGGCAACGCCTGATTTTGCGGAAGCATACACAAAAGGACAGTCAAGCTGCTTATCGTTTGCATCAAGCTCAATTAAAAGCTCAAGCACCTCATCCACAACCTCATCAGGTCTTGCCTCAGGACGGTCAATCTTGTTTATACAAACGATTACATTTAAGTCAAGCTCAAGTGCCTTTTTCAGCACGAATTTAGTCTGAGGCATTGCTCCCTCAAATGCATCCACAACAAGAATAACTCCGTTTACCATCTTAAGCACACGCTCAACCTCGCCACCAAAATCAGCATGTCCCGGAGTATCTATAATATTTATTTTTATATCGCCGTAGGTAACAGCCGTGTTCTTTGATAGAATTGTGATTCCTCTTTCCCGCTCTATATCGTTAGAGTCCATCACACGTTCCGCAACCTCCTGATTTTCACGGAAAACGCCGCTTTGCTTTAAAAGCTCATCAACAAGTGTTGTCTTACCGTGGTCAACATGAGCAATAATTGCCACGTTTCTCACATTGTCTCTTGTTATTGTCATAACATTATACCTCTTTTTATGTTAAAATATATTCGCCATTTTAGCCTAAAGCATTATATCACTTGAAGCAAAGCATTTCAACATAAATATTAGGCACTCTAACTGAATCTGTCCAAAAAGCTTGATATCTTATCAGCCTTATCCATAGCCTTCATTCCGGCAGTTGCCGTCGCAGAGCCAGTACCCCCAGTAGAGCCATTTTCAGTAAGATCTGTCCTTCCTGCACCTGCTATCATTGTAGTGACGGGAGCCATCCATATTTTGCCCGTGCCTCTGTATACGTTTACCAGTCCCTCGCCTGACACAGCTGAACCGAGCAGGCTTTTTCCTGATTTTTCAACGGTAAATTCAAGGCTTCCCGACCATGCAATTGCCATATTTCCGTCAATCTTCATAACATCGTTCTCAAGATTAATTTCTATAAGCTCCTCCATTGGAACGATGCTCTCAAGTGCCGCAACGCCCTGTCCATTAAGG
>JAAVIA010000045.1 GCA_014799405.1 Lachnospiraceae bacterium | reverse complement strand
GGGGAATGTTGGAAATTTTAATGAAGGAATTTGATCATCGCGATAGCGAAGGACTTGTATATATGTATGGAATATATGATATGATTACGGATCAGGGCGTTTCAATAGTAAAATTAAGAGAAGCAGTTTTATATAAGGCTGAGGTTGAAAATAATATAGATTATTCGTATGTTGAACCTCCTAATAATGAGATAAGCTGCCTTGTGCCCCTTACAAATGGTATGCTAGAACCCATAAGATTTAGTGACTATAATGAAAAAATCGTTATAGGCCGCGGAAAGAAGCAGACGGACTATAGACTTGCCACAAATCAGATAAGCAGGGTGCATGCGTGTATTTTTATAGATAAAAACGGAATATGGGTACAGGATGAAAACTCTACAAATGGTACGTTTGTAAACTCGGTAAGGCTTACGGCTCTTGAGAACAGGCAATTGCGACAGGGGGATATAATTGCCTTTGCCAATGAGGAATTCTTCGTTAAATAGCCTTTACTAACAAGGCTATTTTTGTTATATTAAAGTATATGCTGTTTTTTATTTAAAACAAATTTTTTGTTTTGAGAGGTGAAAATTTTGAATATTAATGTATACTACGGAGGACGGGGACTTCTTGATGACCCTACATTATTTGTTATAGAAAGAATTATACAGGTGCTTGAGGAGCTTCGCGTAAAAGTAACAAGGTACAACATGTATGAGGATAAGTCCGGAATCGCTACACTGCCTAACACGTTAAAGGATTGTGATGGAGTTATACTTGCGGCTAATGTGGAATGGTTTGGAATGGGCGGTTACATGCAGCAGTTTCTTGATATGTGCTGGCTGTATGGAGATAAGGAAAAAATATCTAAGCTTTACATGCTGCCTGTGGTTGTCGCTACAGCTTATGGTGAACAGGATATTGAGCTATCGCTTAGAAAGGCGTGGGATGTTTTGGGAGGTATACCTTTACATGGGCTTTCCCTTTATGTTGACAGTCATGAGGACATAGAATCCAATTCCGCATATTTAGGTATTATAGAGAAAAAAGCGGAGGACTTATACAGAAGCATAAATAAAAAGGCTGTCAAGCTTCCAACAAGCAGTATTGCAGTAAAAAATAATATAATAAAGAAAAGCAGCATAAATCTTACACCGCAGGAAAGTGAGCAACTTTCAAAATTCGTGGCGGATGACGGCTATGTTAAAAAGCAGAAAGAGGATATTGAAGAGCTTGCTGCCATGTTCAAGCAGATGATGGGCGATGAGGAGCCTAAGGAAGAAGTTATATATGAGGATAAGATTATAGAAGCATTTTATACAAACTTTTATCCTGAAAAGGATTTTAGTGCAAAGTATGTTATTATAATTTCAGATACCGGGAAGAATCTTATTATTCACGCCGGAACCGAGCTTAAATGTGAGTATGGCGAGGATCAGGAGGGTGATGTAAAGCTTAAAACCAGCACTGCCCTCATGAAGAAAATTTTTGCGGGAAAGCAGACGTTCCAAAAGGGATTTATGGCGGGAGAAATAACTGCAAAGGGAAACTTTAAGACACTTAGGATGCTGGATCAGATATTCAGGTTTGGCAAAAAATAGTTTTAGAAAGAAGGCACTGTATGTCCTATATGGCATTATACCGCAAATGGCGTCCTGATGAATTTCAGGAGGTAAAGGGACAGGAACACATAGTTACAACCCTGAGAAACCAAATTAAGCATGACAGAATAGGACATGCATATCTTTTTTGCGGAACAAGAGGAACAGGAAAAACTACAATTGCAAAGCTGATGGCAAAGACAGTAAACTGTGAGAATCCCGTGGATGGAAGTCCGTGCAATAAATGTGCGAGCTGTAAGGCGATAGCGGCGGGGAATTCCATGAATGTAATTGAGATTGATGCGGCATCAAATAATGGCGTTGACAACATAAGACAGATTAACGGCGCAGTTCAGTATTCGCCTACACAGGGTAAATATCTGGTGTATATAATAGATGAGGTTCATATGCTTTCTAAAGGTGCATTTAATGCGCTTTTAAAAACTCTGGAGGAACCGCCGGAGTATGTTATTTTTATATTGGCAACTACCGAGGCACATATGATACCTGCAACAATTTTATCNAGATGTCAGAGATATGATTTCAGACGGATATCCATAGAGACAATCACTGACAGGCTTGNAGAGCTTTTAGAACGGGAAAATGTCAGCGCAACAAGGGATGCGCTTGCCTATGTTGCAAAGGCGGCAGACGGTTCTATGAGAGATGCCCTTAGTATTTTAGACCAATGTATAGCCTTTAATCTTGGTGAGGAGCTTACCTATGACAGAGTGCTTGAAACAATTGGAGCCGTAGATATAGAAATATACATTAAGCTTATGTCTGCAATTGTTTCGGGAGATACGCTTACAGCTGTAAATATAATTGATGATGCCGTGTGGCAGGGAAAGGATTTNACACAGATTGTAAACGAATTTACATCATTTGTGAGAAATGTGCTTGTGCTTAAGATGAATCCTGCCATGACTGTGGATGTCACATCAGAAAATGTTCCACGTCTTTTAGNGCTTGGAAATGATTTGTCGCAGGATTACCTGATTAACTACATAAATATTCTTCAGGAGGCGGCATCAAAGATAAACCGTGCCACTACAAAGCGTATTGTTTTGGAGGTGGCAGTCATAAAAATGTGCAAGCCACAGATGCAGCAGGGCTATGCNGCTATGGAAAAGCGTATTGAGGAGCTGGAAAAGCGGCTTGAGGATATTGGTGCAGGAAACATTGTATATGTCAGTGCAGAAAATGTTAATACAGAAAATGTTAATACAGAAAATGTTAATGCGTCGCAGGTTAGTACAACAAATGCGTCTGCCGTACAAATGGATGTAAACGCAGAAAATCAGGCTGACGGGTCAGGGCTGGAGCAAAAAATAACTGATAATTTTAAAAATAAATACAAAGAGGCAGACTATGAGGAAATTAAGAGAATAGTGTCAGCGTGGTATGAGCTAAGACAGACGGTCATGAAAATGGAACGATCATATCTCGACAAGGCGAAGGTTATACCTGGAGAGACGCCCTCCACCATTGAGCTTACATTTGTGGAAAATGATGAAAATTTCATGGCGATAAAATACTTTAGCGAACCTCGCAATATAAAACATCTTGAGGAAATGATTGCTGAATTTACCGAAAGGGAGGTACATGTTTCTTTAAGAAAGGTAAGACCGAAAGAATATCAAAATTCCAATGTTGCAGAGTGGGATTTATCAAAAATAAAATTTGATAATATTGAATTTAAATCTTAGGAGGAAAGAAAATGGCAAAAAGAGGTGGATTCCCNGGTGGAGGCATGATGCCGGGAAATATGAACAATCTTATGAAGCAGGCTCAGAAAATGCAGAAGCAGATGGAGGAGACTACAAAAGAGCTTGAGGAAAAGGAATACGAGGCATCGTCAGGCGGTGGAGCAGTCAAGGTTAAAATAAACGGAAAAAAGGAAATTACTGCGCTGCATCTTGATGAGGACATTGTGGATAAGGATGACATAGAAATGCTGGAGGACACAATAATCGCTGCGGTAAATGAAGCTATACGAATGCAGAGTGAGGATGAGAAAGCACAGATGGGTAAAATTACCGGCGGCATGGGCGGAGGTTTTCCTTTCTGATGGATGTATACGGAGGACAGGTTAATAAACTTATAGAGGAGCTGTCAAGACTTCCGGGTATAGGAGGTAAAACGGCACAGCGANTGGCATTTTATATAATAAATATGTCGGAGGATAGGGCTAAAAATCTTGCTGATGCAATTGTTGATGCAAAGACAAACATAAAATACTGCAAATCCTGTTATACGATAACCGACAGGGAGGTTTGCCCTATATGTGCATCGGAGAAAAGAAATCACAGGCTTATTATGGTTGTGGAAACTCCGAGAGATTTGGCAGCATATGAGAGAACAGGCAGATATGAGGGTGTTTATCACGTATTACATGGAGTTATCAATCCTGCACTTGGTATAGGGGCNGGTGACATTAAGCTTAAGGAGCTTATTCTGCGTCTTGAACAGCTTGATGTTGACGAATTAATTATTGCTACAAATTCCAGTGTTGAAGGTGAGGCTACGGCAATGTACATATCAAAGCTCATTAAGCCTTCAGGCATAAAGACAACGAGAATAGCAAGCGGTGTGCCTGTAGGCGGAGATTTGGAATGTATAGATGAAGTTACGCTTCTTAGAGCATTGGAGGGAAGAATAACTATTTAGTTATGACAATATAGTCAAAAGAAAGTGAGGTATGTACTATGAAAAGAATAGGTATGTTGACCAGCGGTGGAGACTGTCAGGCACTTAATGCAACCATGAGAGGTGTTGTAAAGGGACTTTATGGCTGTTTCAAGGAGGTTGAGGTTTACGGTTTCCTTGAGGGTTATAAGGGGCTTATGTACGGAAACTACAAAAAGCTTTCTGCGGAGGATTTTTCGGGAATACTTACAAGAGGCGGAACAATTCTCGGAAGTTCAAGACAGCCTTTTAAGCTTATGAATGTTCCTACTGAGGATGGTCTTGACAAGGTAAAGGCAATGAAAGAAACCTACAAAAAGCTAAAGCTTGATTGCCTTGTTGTGCTTGGTGGAAACGGCTCGCAGAAAACTGCAAATCTTCTCAGTGAGGAAGGTTTAAATGTTGTGGGACTTCCAAAGACCATAGATAATGATATTTGGGGAACGGATATGACGTTTGGCTTCCAAAGTGCAGTGGATATTGCAACAGAAGCCATAGACTGTATTCATACAACGGCAGCGTCACACAACAGAATTTTCATAGTTGAGGTTATGGGACATAAGGTTGGTTGGATTACCCTTCATGCAGGTATTGCTGCAGGAGCGGATGTTATACTTATTCCTGAGATACCATATGATATAAAGAAGGTATGCAAGGCTCTTGAAAAGAGGACAAAGGCAGGCAAAGGATTTTCTATTCTTGCTGTTGCTGAGGGCGCAATATCAAAGGATGTTGCTGATCTCCCTAAAAAAGAGAGAAAGGCTGCCATGGCTGAAATTGCAGCAAAGCATCCTTCGGTGGCATATCATGTTGCGGAGCAGATAAAGGCATACAGTGGATTAGAAATAAGGGTAACGGTTCCGGGACATACACAGAGAGGTGGAAGTCCTGTTCCTTACGATAGAGTTATATCAAGTCGTTTCGGAGCAAAGGCCGCAGAACTTATAAGGGATGAGGATTTTGGCAAGCTTGTTGTTATGAAGGACAATGAGGTGACTGCAATTCCTCTTTCAGAATCGGCAGGAAAGCTCAAGTATGTATCACCTGACGACAGCATAGTAAAGAATGCGAAAATGCTTGGAATATCCTTTGGAGATTAATGGGATAATTATCATATATTCTCACAAAACAGTATTTCAATGAATATATTAAGGTAAAATTAGCTAATTGCGAAACTAGGTTTTCATGTAATACGTTGTAGAAAATATACAATTCAACGCATGGCACGCTTGCGCTGCTTGTCGCACGTAACGGTCTATATCGTTATTTTGCGGAGCAAAATGATGATCAAAAAGCGAAGCTTTTTAAGTACCGACGGCTCCAAAGCACCTTGCTTATGAAATTGTATATTTTCTACAACTCATATTTTGAAAACAAAGAGTTTCGCAATTACCTATTAAAATGATTGTGAGGAATATATGGACGATATCATAAATCAGAGACTGAGTGTTATGAAATTTCAAATGGTGGATGAGAGTGAGCTTGAGGCGGACAGGGAATATCTTATGCAGATGTATCCTGCCAAAGCAAGGCTTATTATGGTTATGGTGGAGGATGAGTGCGATAAGCTTGAATTTGAGGGCAGCCCCATGCTTGTGCCATATCCTGACAAGGAAAACATGCTTGGCATAGCAAGACGGATATATGACAAGATAAGTTATAAGGATGATAATGAATTGTTACATTTAATTGAGGTTCTTGTATGCAATGAATATCAGGTGAGAAGAAGCAGATACAAGAGAAGGAGACATTTCTTTTAGCATATGAAAAATATAATTTTAAAAGCTGTTGTTTTTATAATTGTGGCAGCAGGAACAGCTTTTTTGGTTAATAAAATAAACAACATAAATCTTGATAAGGCGGCAAAGGAAATGGCGGAGTCCACCTTACCTCTCGCATATTGTGAGAGTGAAGGTGTAATGCTTAATCCAATGGCAGGCTATAGGCAGGTCATGTCCACAAGTCTTATGAGAGATACCATAATACCTTTAAATGATGGCTATGGTGTTGATATTTTACTTGATGACGAATTTGGCTACGGCAGCAAATACTCATATGAGCTTAGAACTATAGCAGGAGATTCGCTGGTTGAGGAGGGAGAGCTTGAGGTTAAGGGCTCAAATGGCTCAAAACAACAATTTTTTGTGCGGTTTAGAATGGATATGCGGCCGAATCAGGAATACGTGCTGGTATTTATTGTTGAGGATGGGGATGGGAATTCCGTCAGATATTATACAAGGGTAGTAAATACTCCCGAGCAGCACATGCATGAATTCCTTGATTTTGCTGCCCGTTTTCATGAGACAACCTTCATAAAAAAAGTAAATGAAAATGAAGGAAATATGGTTTATGATAGGCTTATGCCTACAGGTGAAGGCTCTGATTACGATTTATCACATGTAAGCCTTGCTTCCACATATGGTATGGTTACATGGGGGAGTCTGGAGCCGGTTATTGTGTCAGACCTTGTACCATCCGTTGCGGAAATTGACAAGAATTACGCAGTCATAAATTATTCCTATATAGTAGAATCAATACAGAATGAAATAAGCCACTATTATTATGTTGACGAATATTACAGCTTGCTTTTTGACGAGCATACAAAGGAAATAAAGTTACTTGGCTTTGACAGATATATGGATGGAATATTTGATGAAAATTATGTGAGCAAAAGCAGAAACAGCCTGTCAATGGGAATTTCAGATACAAATGTGGAATATGTATCATCAGATAAAAATACTAAGCTTGCATTTGTTAAGGCAGGACAGCTTTGGTTTTATGATTATAATGCACAGCTTCTTGCAAAGGTATTCTCGTTTTCTGACGGCAGCTATTCAAATGACAGAACAAACAATACAAATATGGATATAAACATTGTCAACATGGATGATGACGGAAATATGTATTTTGCCGTATATGGTTATATGTGCAGGGGGGAGCATGAGGGTAAAAACGGAATATCCCTATATTACTACAATGCGGAAACAGCAACGATAAATGAGAAGCTCTTTGTAGAATGCGACGAGCCCTTTGACGTTATGAAACAGGAGATAGGGCGTTTCACGTATTTTGATGAAAATGAGAAATTCTATTATCTGCTTGATGGAGCGGTATATGTAATAGACTTAAAGGAAATGACACAGGATGTTATTGTGTCGGGTCTTACCTCGCAAAATATAATGGTATCGGGCAACCGAAAGGTCATTGCCTATCCTAATACCGATGAGGATGAAAACGTTACAAGCATCATAATTAAAAATTTTGAGACGGGTCAGGAGTTTATTGAAACGGGAGAGGCGGATGACGTGCTGCTTGCTCTTGGCTTTGTTGGAAATGACCTTATATATGGTGTGTCAAATAAACAGGATATAATTATTTCTTCATACAGAGAAGCAATACTTCCGCTTCATAAACTGTATGTGGTTGAGCCGGGTGGGGATATTTTAAAGGAATATTCTAAATCAGGCATATATATTATGGATGCTTCGGTTGCGGACGAAAAAATATATCTTTCAAGAGCGGTAAAAAAGAATAATTTTTTTGTTAACACAGAGGAGGACATAATTACCTACAAAAATTCCATGGAAAAATCAAGTATAAATAAAACTTACTATTATGATTCCTATGCCATGAATATACTTGACCTTACATTTCCACAGGATATATATTTGGCAGATACTGCAAAGATTGTAATGTCAAAGGGAGGAAAGGCGGAGGATTACGAAAAATTTTCCGTAAAAACGACCGTAAGGGACGGGTCGTATTATGTGTTTGATGACAGAGGCTTTTCCGGTGAGTACAGAAGCGCAGGAACGGCAATTGTAGCAGTGTCAGGTAATAAGACAGGCGTCGTTGTGGATGAAGAAGGCAATATTGTATACAGGGCGTTGGATGCAACGACATACAATACCGTGGCAGACGCAATAGACGAATATCCATGCGCCAAAAAAGAAGATACACAGATGGTATGCGCATACATGTGTATAGAGTACATTAACAGCGGAACGAAATATGAGGATGTAGCCGTATATTCCGATTGGGAGACGGCATTTAAGGAATTGACGGATGGTGTTGGAATCAATATATCGGGAATAGATTTACAGACTGCATTATACTTTCTGGACAGGGACATTCCTTTTGCTGCCTGCATAGATGATGGAAGATATGTGCTTGTAATCAGTTACAACTCCACCCACATAAGATACTATGATCCTATTGCGGGTGAAGAAGTAAGGGTTACAAGAAGTTATTTTGAAGAACTGCTCAGCATGCAGGGAAATACAATGTATACCTACACGTCCCAATAGCCCTCCAGCGTTGCAAAATAATCCTCCGGTGTCTCGGCACGCCTAATCTGCTTTATGGAACCATCTTCACACAAAAGCAGCTCGGCGGATTTAAGCTTGCCGTTATAGTTGTAGCCCATGGCAAAGCCGTGTGCACCGGTATCGTGTATGACAAGATAATCGCCCATATCTATTTCAGGGAGCATTCTGTCAATTGCAAATTTATCATTGTTTTCACAAAGTGAACCCGTAATATCATATTTGAAGTTACATGGCTCATTCTCTTTCCCTAAAACCGTTATATGGTGGTAAGCACCATACATTGCAGGACGCATAAGATTTACGGCACACGCATCAACTCCGATGTACTCCTTGTGGATGTGCTTTTCATGAATAGCCTTTGTCACAAGGTGTCCGTAAGGTCCGAGCATAAATCTGCCAAGCTCAGTGTAAATGCTTACATTGCTAAGTCCGGCAGGAATAAGAACCTCCTCGTAAACTTTGCGTACACCCTCGCCTATTGCGAGTATATCGTTTGGCTCCTTGTCGGGAGCATATGGAATGCCTATGCCTCCGGAAAGATTTATAAAACTTAAGGAAATTCCCGTTTTTTCTTTGATTTCAACTGCTACCTCAAAAAGAATTTTGGCAAGAGTAGGGTAATATTCATTTGTTACTGTGTTGCTAGCCAAAAATGAATGAAGTCCGAACCTTTTTGCACCTGCTTCCTTAAGGTCAATATATGCCTGGATAAGCTGCTCCTTTGTCATACCGTATTTTGCATCGCCGGGGTTGTCCATAATTGTAGTTGAAATGGAAAAGGTTCCGCCCGGATTGTAACGGCAGCTTATTGTTTCGGGAATGCCGCAGGTGTCCTTCAAAAACTTTACGTGTGTGTAGTCGTCAAGATTAATTGTTGCTCCAAGCTTTGCGGCAAATGCAAATTCCTTTTCAGGAGTGTCGTTGGAGGAAAACATAATTTCGCTTCCTGTTATGCCTACCTTTTCTGACATAAGAAGCTCCGTGTAGGATGAACAGTCACAGCCGCAGCCCTCTGATTTGAGTATTTTTAAAATGGTTGGATTTGGAGTTGCCTTTACTGCAAAAAATTCCTTATATCCCTCATTCCATGAAAAGGCCTGTTTCAGCAGACGGGCGTTTTCCCTAATTGCTTTTTCGTCATAAATATGAAATGGGGTAGGATATGTTTTTACAATTTCCTCAACCTGGCTTTTGGTAATAAAGGGTTTCTTCATGGTATGCCTCCTACATCTTTTCAGGTTCTTCGTAATCGATACCCATCGTATCTACCGTCACGGACTTTATTATTTGATCCTCAAGCGGACGGTCGCCATAGCCTGTAGGAACAGTTGCAAGCTTGTTTACAACGTCCATTCCCTCGGTGATTTTACCGAAAGCGGCATAGGAGCCGTCTAAGTGAGGGCTTGTTTTATGCATAATGAAAAACTGTGAGCCGGCAGAGTTGGGCATCATGGAGCGTGCCATTGAAAGGACGCCCGGCTCATGCTTCAAATCGTTTTTAAAGCCGTTATCAGAAAATTCGCCCTTTATTGAATAGCCGGGACCTCCCATGCCGTTTCCGTCAGGACAGCCGCCCTGAATCATAAAGCCTTCAATAATTCTGTGAAAAATAAGTCCGTCATAAAAACCCTTCTTTACGAGGGAAATAAAATTATTAACGGTGTTAGGTGCAATGTCCGGATAAAGCTCAAACTTCATTACATCGCCATTGTCCATTGTCATAGTTACTATTGGATTTGTCAAATTTATCATCCTTTCTTGTATTATTGTTCGTAATGTGTTACTATAATAGCATTAATGTAAAATTACTTCAAGTATGTAAATTTATAAATAATTATGTAAACTAGTTAGGGGAAATAAAGTGAGAAAGTTAGCAGGATACATTAAAGGAATAATACTTACAATAGCAGTTATAGCGTTAGGTTTTCAAACCTATGATTATGCCAGACCGTTTTATGACGAGTACATGTATGAATATGAGGGTACGGATAGCTTTGACGGAGAGGATGTAACAGTTGTAATCAAGGAAGGTGCATCTGCGGAGGAGATTGCTAATGTGCTTAAGGATGCAGGTCTTATAAAATATCCGAAAGCATTTTTGAGAAGACTTAAAAATTCAGAATATTCAGGTCATTTACAAAGCGGAACATACACATTGAATACGGGTATGAATACATTACAGATGATGGAGACGCTGAGTCCGAAGGTTGCATATGATGCACCGATAGACAAGCTTGTTGTACCGGAAGGCTTTACAATCGAGATGATAGCTGAAAGGTGTGAGGAGCAGGGCATTTGTACTAAGACGGAATTTTTAAATGCTATTAATTCAGTTACCACCTCCGACTTTAAATACCTTGCAGATGTGCCCGCCGGTGCAGATGTTAAGTATAAGCTTCAGGGATATATATTCCCGGCAACATATGACATATACAGTACTACAACAGCGAAAAGTCTTGTGGCATGGATGCTTGAAACATTTGAATACTATTATGGTGATGTTGCAGGAAGGGCGGAGGAGCTTGGATATTCTTCGTATGAGGTTGTTACAAGAGCTTCCATAATAGAGCGTGAGGCAAAGGTTGCAGATGAGAGGGCTGTTATGGCAGGAGTAATAAATAACCGTTTGGCAACCGGTATGCCTTTGCAGATGTGCCCGACTGTGCTTTATCCTCTTACTGACGGAATGTACAATCAGGAGCAGGTATATTATTCGGACCTTGAGATTGATTCTCCATACAATACCTACAAAAACGGTGGCTTGCCGGTTGGACCTATTTGTAATCCCGGTATGGATTGTATAGAGGCAGTTTTATATCCCGAAAGTCATGGTTACTATTATTATCACGTAAGTGATGAGGAGGCAGGTACCCATGTATTTACGGAAACATATGAGGAACATCAAAATCCGCAGATTATAGGAGCACCTGAGGACGAGGAAAACGGAGCGGAATAAAAATACAAGAAAGGTATAAGCAAATAAACTTATTAGGAGGGAAGCTATGAGGACGTTTAACTTCAAGGCAAGAAATATTGGGGAGGAAAAATATCTGACTTACACCATGGGTGAGGATTGTGAGTTGGATGAGGACGTTCTGGATTATTGTGATGACAATGATGTTAATGAGCTGCTAGATATAATATATGAGGAGGATGAGGATTATGATTACCTTACCTATGACATAACAGGCAGAACCTCATTGGCAGCTTACACACAAAATGAAATGAGTTGTGTGCAGGTCTTAAATATTATAAGAAATGTTTCAAACAGTCTTGTTTCGCTGAAGGAACAGACAATTCATTTGTCATATATTATCCTGAATAAAAATTACATTTATATAGATGAAAATTACAATTTAAAACTTATGTGTCTCCCTGTTGAAAACAAGGGCTCTGTTGTTGCGGAGTTTAAGGGTTTTATCAGACAGCTTTTGGCGAACATGCAGTATAATGTCGAGGAGGACCTTGGCTATGTGGGCAAGCTTCTTACATATATCAATGGCTCGGCATTTAACCTGAGGGGGTTAGTGGGGCTTTCTGAGGCACTTATGGAGGAGGCAGGAATTGGATTTGAGGAAACCGATTCCACTACTGCCGATGGCGTGGAGGTTGTTGCTTCGGAGGATGTGCAGGAGGCAGAAACACAGGGAAAGACAGATGTTGCTGACTTTATGAACAGCTTGGATGAGTCTGATGAGGTATTGCCTGAGATAGGCGATGATGAGGAGGATGATGAGCAGGGCGAGGAGATTGTTGATGATGGTGAATTAGACAGTATACTTCCGGCCGGCATGAAGATACCTGAACAGGATACGTCTGCTGAAGAAATGGTACAACCTGTGGAAGAACCGGATGATGTGCCTGAGGTAAAAACAATACAGGATGATGCGTCGGAAATAAAGACGATTCAGGATGACCACGTACCGGAGATGAAGACCATACAGGACGATATACCTGAGATAAAGACTGTTCCGTCTGAGACCGTGTCTGAGACAAAGACTGCGCCGCCTGAGGCTGTGCCAGAGATAAAGACCGCTAAGGAGGATGTTGAAGCAAAGCCTGCTCATAAGACTGACGAAGGCAAAAAGAAAGCTGAAAAAAAGGTCGAGGAGAATAAAACCGAGGAGAACAAGAAGAACAAGAAGGAAACGGATGTCAATTTAATAAAGGATAGAATCAAGGAGCTTGTTGGCGAGGTGCCTACTGCAAAGACAAAAACGGATGGCGGTTCAATAAAAACCCTGGAGGAACTTGACGAATTTCTTGATAGCAAACCACCGGTCGTAAAGAAAAATGTTGTCAAGGTAAACAGAGCGGCTCTTATTCAGAGTGCGGCAGAGCATGAAAGTGCAACGGATGAACTTACATCGGATGATAAACCCGCTGATACGCCGGTAAATCCGACAGATAAAAAAGAAGCAGCTTCAACTGATGCTGCAAATGAAAAGACTGCTGAAAAGGGCTCAAAACCAAAGAGCAATTCCATATTAAGCAAAACGGTAGAGAATGTGCAAAAATCAAACACACTCCTGAATGCACCTAAGGTTAATCCGTATCTTATAAGAGTGAATACTGACGAGCGTATTATGATTAACAAAGCAACCTTTAAGATTGGAAAGGCAACCCGTGGAGTGGACTATACAATAAGCGGAAATGGTGCCGTTAGCAGACAGCACGCCGTTATTATTCAAAAGAATGGAGTTTATTACATTAAGGATAATAAGTCAACAAATCATACATATGTAAATGGTAAGGCTATTATGGAGGGCGTTGAGGAGATACTCACTCACGATTCCGTGATTAAGCTAGGAGATGAGGAATTCCAGTTTAAGCTTAAATAGGGGTACACAAAAACATAAACAAGGGGGATATTCATGAAGAAGGTAGATATTGTGGTTACAAAGCAGAATGATGTTGACGTCATAAGGTATGAGCTTGGAGCGGCGGATGTATATGACGATAAGGCGGCAGATAAAGCTACAGGACTGCCAAATGTTATTCCGTTTCAATACAGTGATGAGGATGGAAAGAGAACCATAACGTCATATGTTAAGGAAAAAATGACGCTTGAGGCTATGTATAAAAGAACAATGAACAAAAAACAGGTTTTGTCTATTTTGAACGGGCTTGTTTCAATTTTTGAAATTGGAACACAGGGAATACCTGTAAGCTACATCATTAAGGAGCCTTCATACATATATGTGAATGAGGAAACTCTGGCAGTAAAATGTGTTCTTGTTGCCGTCAAACAGGACGTAATGCCTTTGGCAGAGATACCTGCTTTTTTCAGAGATGTTGTTTCAAGAATAATGTATGATGACAGTGACAGCGACAATTATGTTGCACAGCTTCTCACTGCAATCAATTCAAATGATTTTACCGTAAGCAGACTGAAAAGTATTGTAGATGAACAGCTTGAGGCTATGGGCTTATTTGTAAGTAAAGAGAATGGACTTACAGATATGCCTGACGAGGAATCGCAGGCGACTCAGGCTCCTGCGCAGGTAAAGGTCAATAAGCTTGCGGTCATGAACAATATTCAAAATGCAAACAGGCAGGTACAGATGCAGAATATGCCACCGATGGGACAGCCACAACCGATGCCAAAACCGGGAATGCCGCCGATGGGACAACCAATGCCACAGGCAGGACAGCCACAACCGATGCCAAAACCGGGAATGCCGCCGATGGGACAACCAATGCCACAGGCAGGACAACCGCCGATAGGGCAACCACCAGTGGGACAGCCACAACCGATGCCAAAACCGGGAATGCCGCCGATGGGACAGCCAATGCCACAGGCAGGACAACCGCCGATAGGGCAACCACCAGTGGGACCGCCACAGCCGATGCCAAAACCGGGAATGCCGCCGATGGGACAGCCAATGCCACAGGCAGGACAACCGCCGATGGGGCAACCACCAGTGGGACAGCCACAACCGATGCCAAAACCGGGAATGCCGCCGATGGGACAGCCAACACCACAGGC
>JAAVIA010000044.1 GCA_014799405.1 Lachnospiraceae bacterium | reverse complement strand
CGGTTTTTCGGTGTTCGTTACACTCACATAGGTCCGAGAACATTCGCTTGGCTGCAAGCAGCCAGCGAATGTTCTGCGGACCTGCGTGAGCGTTTATGCGTTCATTGTACCATGTTAAGTGTTACTTGTAAACGTCAGGCTATGTCACCGGTTGGCAGTCCTTAATCATATTTTCGCAGTTTACATTTTTGCACGAGCTGCATATACCCTCACATATTTGCTTTGGATTTTCAGTTAATATTGCATAGAAAATAACACTCTTTGACGGAGTTAAAACGCCATATTCATTGGCTGTTATATCATCCTCGTATTCAATTTCTGTTCTTTCATTTTCTGTCTTGTCATTTTCCGTTTTATCATTTTCGGTTTTATCGTTTTCCGTTTCCTCGTCAAGGTCTTCTTTGCTTTGCTCATTCTCTTTTTCAACGTTACATGTATTTGCGGCTTCCTTTACCCCTTTCACCTCTTTCAGAAGCTTAGGAACCTCAGTAGCGGGTATTTCCTCCCCTATAAATACATATCTTTCAACGTATCTTCTGTGAAATTTTGCATATTCCTTATTAAAATCACCATACATTGTAAGGAGAAGCTCTGCCGCAATACATTCCAAAATATACGCCTCATCAAGCTTTCCTGCATCTGTAAGCTGTTCTTCAAGGCTGTCAATCCCTTTCCCTAATGTCATGGCAACAATTGCTGACTGCCTGCTGTCGATATCCTTAATTCCCGTATCTCTTTGGTTCATTCTGTAAACAGCGTATGGTTTCATACATGACTGCATTTTCTCATACACAGAAATAATATCATTTTCAGCCTCGGGCTCAAAATGATATTTGTTTATTATTTCTTTTATAAAACGCTCTCTATCCTGCTTGCTTGCTGACATTCTAATTTTCACGTATGTTCCCCTAATTTATATTCTTTATTTGTTTCCCTATAGGAAGCTTTATTTTAAATATTCCCTACCGTAACACATTTAATACACTATACTCCATTTCTTTTACATACATCATACAGACAGCACTTATCGCAGTAAGGATTGGTTCTTGCAGTGCAGACAGCCCTTCCGTGATGCACAAGTCTGTGACAAAAATCGCTTCCCTCCTCAGGCGGAATAATCTTCCAAAGTGCCATTTCCACCTTTTTCGGCTCCTTTACATTGTCAACAAGTCCAAGACGATTACATATTCTTATGCAATGTGTATCCGTAACTATGGCAGGTTTTCCAAATATATCACCCATTATAAGATTTGCACTTTTTCTTCCCACACCGGGAAGCGCCAGCAGCTTATCGAAATCATCAGGCACATGTCCATTGTATTTTTCATGTAAAATCTTCATACATGCACTTATATCCCTTGCCTTACTATGACCTAAGCCACAGGGCTTTACTATCTCCTCAATCTCCGCCACATCAGCCTTTGCAAGCGCCTCAACAGTAGGAAATTTTGCATACAAATCCTTTACAACAATATTAACCCTTGCATCCGTGCATTGTGCCGCAAGCCTTACCTCCACTAAAAGCTTCCATGCCTCATCGTACTCTAATGTGCATTCCGCAACAGGATATTCCTTTTTTAGCCTTTCAATAATTTCCAATGCTTTTTGTTTCTTTGTCATATGTTTTCATTAAACAAATAGGGGGCTGTCGTAATAAACACATAAATTGCCAAAACGACAGCTCCCTTTGTCTGTTCCCTTTCAATTGCTTTTTATTAAATTAGAAGGTAATTGTATTCATCATAGAATCAAACTGTGATTCATCACCTGTTGTAGTAACATACTCTATATAGACAACTGTGCTACCCTCACAGAATACAGCAGCCTGACCTAAAAAACTTCCATTCGGATCATCAATATCCATTACAGTGAATTCATGTCCGTTGTAGGTTTTTTTCTCATCTGTAACCTGAGAACCATATACATTTTTAACCTGTGTAACATAAGCNTCTACAACCTGATCAGCATCATAGACATTATCATCCTCTGCATAAAGCGCAAAACTCTTGTCACTAGCTTCTGTTGCATATGCTATTGTTCCGTTCATATTCTGATAGAACTTAAACTCCTCCGGAAGGTCTATTGTTACATGCTTAACAGTAAGCTTGCCGTTTTCCTCAACATATGCCTCCGTAGATACCGGTTCATTATCATCTGTTTTATCATCCTCAGTTCCTTCTTCTGACCTGCTCTCAGTGGCANCTTCTGTATCATCCTTAACTGCTTCTGTGGTAATATCCTTTTCTGTATTCTCTTTATTATCATCGCCGCAGGCAGCCATTGACAAGGACATTACAATCGTCATACTAAGTACTGCCAACTTTTTTACTAAGTTCTTTTTAATCATATTCATTCTCCTTTAAAAACATTTTAACAATGAAACATTATAATACAGATTCATTTAAAATCAATATGCAAATTGAATTATTTTAATTCGTACTTTTATACTTTATTTAGTAGATTTAACTACATACAATACCATCGTTAGCTTTGGTACAGTAAAACAACCGTATCCTTCTCAAGAAGTCCCGTGCTACCCTCAGGCTTTATAATCCGTTCCTTTCTTCTTATCATTATTATGAATGTGCGTCTTGATATATCAAGCTCCTTAATTTTCTTTCCAATCCACGGATGTCCCGTATCCAGTTTGACTTCTTCTATTTCCGAATGTATTTTTGTATTGCTTGTGCTTGCCAAAAGCAGCTTATCATACATTTTTATCTCAAGCTCCGAATATGGTGTGAGTATATCCTCTCCACGAAGGACAACCGCAAGATAAAGCCCCTCAGGGAGCTGCANTTCATTTATNTTTTTACCTGCAAAGCCATGTTCTTTCGTTATGTCAATAACAACAAATTCAGCATTNCGGTGGGAGTATGTACCCGTCTTTATCTTTGTGTANTATTCAACAAAGCCTGCACTGATAATACCGGTTGGAATAGCTACNAGACCTACNCCAAGAAATGATATAAATATAGCCATTATTCTTCCACCNATGGTTATCGGGTATATGTCCCCATAACCCACAGTAAGCATAGTTGATACCGACCACCANATTCCCGAAAAAGCATTTTTAAAATTATCCGGCTGNGCCTCATGCTCCAGGCTGTACATACACATGGAAGATGCAACAAGAAGTACGCTGATAATAAAAACAGAGGATATAATCTGGTCCTTTTTATCCTTAATGACATCTGTTATTACGTTAAAGGCATCATATTGCGCATTCAGCTTGAAAAGNCTCATAATCCTTACAACACGAAGCATTCTGAGGGCCACAAAACCATTTGTAAANATAAACGGAATAAAAAATGACACTATGGTAAGCAAATCAACGATTCCATAGAAGGAAACAACATACTTNANTATTGCCTTCGAGGGCTTTAAGTCTTCATANAGATACTCGGCAGTCCATATCCTGAGTATATACTCAATAAGAAATATGATAATTGTCACAAGCTCTATTGCCGCCAAAACAGGATGCAGAGAATCAAGCTCGGAAAATGTCTGCATAAAGGTAACGGCTATACTTACGATTATCAAAAATGAAATTATGTAATCAAAAACCCTGCTTGCAATATCCGTTTTATTCCCTATTTGGATTATGTCAAATATTCTTTTCTTTANNTTTTCAANANNTGTCATTTTTNTTTCTCCNAATCNTTAGATAANTAAAATGGTGCAACAGTATTTTTTCCCTAAATTTAACTTCCATACNCTTNACTTAAAATATACTNAAAAAATGCTTCACAACCAANTTCAATATCNTTATATGTCACATCAAACTTCCCNGTATACCANGGGTCGGCAACGTCCCTGTCACTTCCGGCAAAGGAAAGCAGCTTGTATATTTTTCCCTCAGGGTCACCACCCAATATCCGGTTCATATTTCTTATATTAGCACTATCCATCCCAATTAGATAGTCATATTTTTCGTAATCTTCCCTTTTTAGCTGTACGGCGCGCTTTCCCTCGCACGAAAGCCCATGCTTCGCAAGCTCCGCCTTGGCAGGAGGATAAACAGGATTGCCTGAGCCATTCCAGATTTCTTCTGTGCTGGTTGCCGCGGAAGAAATGTAAAATTGGTCTGCCATATTGTGTTTTTTTACTATATTTTTGAGGACAAATTCTGCCATTGGGGAACGACAGATGTTGCCGTGGCAGACGAATAATATTTTAATCATAACGCTTATAGCTCCTTATATCTTGGTATTGCTTGGTTTTTCTTTATTAATGTTCAATCCTAAAATAATCTAAACACGCTTTATATTTGTCCTGTGCAGTTAGGCAGGTATCTGTCAGATAACCTTTTTCATTATTCCATTCTTTCAATCCACGGTAATAAAACAATTTTAGATTATCTTCGATAATGAACGGAACTATATTATATTTCAGACACTCTTTGAACATAATCAGTCTGCCCACACGACCGTTACCATCCTGAAACGGATGAATTCTTTCAAACTTCACATGGAAATCCAGAATATCTTCAAAGGTCTTTTCTTCCTTGGCGTTGTACTCTATCAGTAATGCTTTCATCTTATCGGCAACTTCTTCCGGAAGGGCGGTATCCGTGCCGTCAACCTCGTTTGGTAATTTCTTATAATCACCAACAACAAACCAATCTTTTCTAGAATCACTGGTGCTGTTCTTCAGAATCAGATGAAGCTCCTTGATGAATTTCTCAGTCAACATCGTTTTTGCATTTTCAATAATCATGTCAATGCAACGGAAATGGTTTACTGTTTCGATCACATCGTCCACATTGAGAACTTCATTCTCCACGCCAATGGTGTTGGTTTCAAAGATATATCTGGTCTGATCGTGGGTCAGATGGCTGCCCTCAATGTGGTTAGAATTGTATGTCAGATCAATCTGTGTCTTATGGTAAATACCGCCGGAATATTTGCTTGCTTTCTGCTCTTTCAGAATATCCAACAGAGTAATAGGTTGCTCTTTTCTCTTATTGGTACGCTCTGGTTTTTCTGCATTTTCAGGAATGTTCCATGTCTTGCCGGTAAGAAATGCACCAATCAAACGTCCTTGGGCACAGTAATTCCTAACGCTGCGCTCCGACACATCCCATTTTTTCGCTATTTCAGTAACCGAAAGGTATCGCATCTGCTATCCTCCATTATAAATCGAATCAAAAAACTTCACTGATTTACTGTATAGTATACCACATCATCGGCAAAAATTTCAACGGATTTAGAATAATCTAATTCTTTTTTGCCGTTACAGGAAATTCTATTCTAATCATTCTTGTCATTGTAGCTGAATAAAACGACTAAAAGTTTGCAACAATGTCAGCAATCTGTATAATTCCTTGATTTTGTAAAATTTTTGCTTCGATGATTTCTTTTTTGTTTACTTTCATACAACATGTTATATCTAAATGTAGTGCAAAATTCAATTCTAATTTAATATAAAAGGACTTTACAAATTGCAAATAAATTTTTTGCAAGCAGCAAAATCCTAATTATGATATCTGTTTTTACTTCGTGACAGTGCTTCTAAAAATTACAATTTTTAGTAAAATCTTAGTAAAACAATCTCCTATGGTTCAAAACATACCATAAATTCAGTATTTTTAGCTTCTTTTAAATATGTTGGCGTGGCAGATGAAAAGTACTTTAATCATGTTATTTTTCCTCCTGAAATGCTCTGATTTATTTATGTTTGGTGCGACTTGCAGGGCTTGCCTTTTCCGTTGAAATTGTGAAAAATATAGCGAAAATGGTAAATCAAGGCAAAACGAAGCAAGTTGATGCCGTCAAAAGTAGTAAAAACGTAGTAGGAATTGGGGGTACTTACTACTGTGGTATTTTAGCATAAAACATAAAATGTTCAAAATGTTTTCCTGTACTTTAATATAAAAGAACAAATATACATTAATAATGTCTTATACAACTTACTTAGTAGCCATTAAACTGCTACGCTTAAAAAAGTCTAACTTTTTGGGGCACCTCAGAAAAATCTTTCCAACTGCTTTTCTTTATATACCTGTCCGCATAACAAAACAGTCTCTTCATCGGCTCTTCTCCTGTATCTCCTTTTACGCTTTCGATATCCTGTCCATAACAAACTGTGCAAATTCTCTCGTAATTTCGCCATACCCACGCTGCAAACAACCCTTAATTGTATCTTTTCCAGCCATCGTGATATGTTCCCCCTCTTTTTTAGTTCTATTATATTCTGCCTCCAAATCTAATGTCCTGATATCATAGTCCCACCAATGTAAACTGTATTGTTCTGATATGCAGCTTGTGGTAAGTTTCCATTCCCACCGATCCCCGTCAAAAGCCGGCGGTCTCTTTATAGCTTCACTCTCCAAAATCTTACAAACTCCCAGTACTTTACCTACCTTTACACCATGACAGATAAGAATATCGTTTTTTGATATACGGGACGGCTTTTTGCTAAAACCAATCTGGTTATCTGCAATTACGGTATATCCTCTTCCAGCAGGACGATTCTGGCTCCCTAAGGACTTTAAAAAAAATCTACAATTATCCATCCTATTCTTGATATAGTCAGCAGCCTTAAACACAGGTATTTTTGTTGTCGAATGTTTCATGGCAAATTCATCTGCTTTTGCAAGCAGCTCAACGACTTCTTCATACGAAAGTTCTGAACAGTCAATACTATATATCTGGTTTCTAAGCTCTTCCTGCGTAGATTCATTATCAAGAAATACTCCATATTCATGATTATTTTTCAAACCATTATCGGTAAAATTCCCTGAAGTTATGATACACCCTTTACCCTCATTTCCGTCATATAACAGGTATGCTTTTCCATGAAGACGATCATTATACTTTACTGAAACAGACACTCCTTTCTCAAAACCATATTTATACAGTCCACAAATTGCCGATAAAACATTACCCGCCATTCCATATCCGTCTAAATTGGTATAAAGCTCAATTTGTTTTATGGTAGGCATTTCAGACAGTACCCGGGGCAAATCCGCTGCAAGAAATGGGGATACAATAATAATCCTGTCTGCCATTTTTGAATATTTTTTGAGAATATTATAATGATTGTCTTCACCATTATTAGAAAGAACTTTTACCTTCATTCCTTCTCCTTTCCTCTTTATCCGGATAGCAAATCCATGTTTCTTTTATCAGTATCACGCAAAAGAATTATACCAAGAAACAGAAAATCACTCAACTTAATCACTATTAAAATCTATCAAAGTCATTCTGTGTTGCCAAAGCTGCATAATAGCATAGCTCTTTCACTGATATCCCAAACTCATCAAAATCTTGACTTCTCTGCTTAATGTATCTACAATCTATATCATCAAAGTATACAAATTAATTACCCACCGATGAGATATCAGACGAAGACACGAGAAAAACAGTCGATTTAATTCGGAAAGCATATCTGTTATGAGAACAATACAAAATGCACCCGGAACAAACACCTCAAAGATGAAAGCTAGTTTTCAGAATGGAAAATACGGCAATTAGGAGAGAATATTTATGACTAGAGACACATTCAAAATGATACACAGTGAACTTATTCAACAAGTACAATGTATAGAAAATAATTTGAGAGTGATATATGCTGCAATGTGTAAAGGAAATTTTAAATCCAATCTTCAATCACTAAATAAAGCCAACTTGGGAAAAATTGCAAGAGAGCTTGAAGAATTAGATTATAGTGATGATTTCCCCGAATTATCCCAAGACGATTATAAGGTTATTGACGAAATTAGAATTATAAGAAATTATTGGTGTCATCAATGTTATCTAGATTTTGTTTACATACAGGATGACCTACAACGAGAGCAAGCATTTCAAAGAATTGCCCAAAGGTTGCATTATGATGAGAACCGTACTTATGCACTATTTCAGAAAACCGAAAAAATTAGAATTGCCATTCTAAATAAATATAGATAAACAGGAGATTCTTATGTTTGAATAATTAAAGGATTTTACCAAGAAGGTTTTATATTCTCTGTTATTATTGGGGGCATAAAATCACCTCCGGCAAGCATGTTCTGATTAATTATACAATATTAGCACAACGATAAAATAATCTGTCTTTTATTATTTTTTTCGCGGGATTGGGAATCTTTTTAGAATCTTCAATTGCTTCTAAAATAGTATCTTTAATACTAATATGGCTCTTACGAAGATCGGAAGCAGCTTCTTTTGAAGTTACTTTACTTCTGGCACTTCTAATAAGTGATTCCATAAATCTTTGAAACGAATCAATATATCCCTCTCTCAATCCTTTATTAACATCAATGGCTACATAGTTTGAAAAGTTTAGGGGATCTTTTTCACCAGGATTATTTTGTAAAATAAGAACTTCCGTTTCTCCAGAGTATTCCCACTTTATACGCCGTT
>JAAVIA010000043.1 GCA_014799405.1 Lachnospiraceae bacterium | reverse complement strand
TTGCTGGTATTTCTGTCTATTACCTTGTCGGTAAAAACAAGGGTTCCCGAAAGCAAAAATACCATTTTTTCTTTATCAGTTACCTGCTTCGCCAAATCTATCGAATAATTAATTGCTTTTCTTTTTTCTTCCATCGTTTTATACGTCAACGGAAGAATTATAAATTCCATTAATTCCTCGTCCGTAAGTGTTTCATTGTTATATATTTTTTCCGTGAGGCGCTTCTTTATTTCTTCCGAATTAATCTCCGATAAAAAAGCTGCCTCTATATGCAGACTAAATGCACCAGTTTCATACACTTCCTCAGTTTCTGCCCTGCTCACATCCGCCGTATATATGACTATCATTCTTATATGTATGTCATGCATTCCTTCCCGTCTGTATCTTTCCAAAACTCTTGTAATATAAGATATGTATTTTATCTTATTTTCCGATTTATACTCGCTTTCGTAATCAATAATGGCTATCGTTCCGTCCTCTAAAAGAAACAGGTTATCAATACGAAGCTCGTTTGCCGTTATCTCAGGCAGGTTTGTTGGCAGAACCTGAACAATTTTAGGTACTTCAATTCCGTATACCTTAAGTGACTTTTCCTTAAGATTTTCAGCAAAGACTTTACTTATTATGTCTTTGTTTTGATATGCAATGTCTTTCCCCAATAGGTTTCCTCCTTTAGCTTAATATCGCAGGAGGTTTCCTAACTCAGGTATCTTAACATCATCCTTCCCAAATACGGACAACCCCACTGCTTAAATTGTAATGTAAATGAATTTAAAGCATTGAAGTTCCAAATTTTTCTGATTTTTTGAACGAAGCAAAAACTTCATAACAGAATAGAAAGATAAATGCTTTATAGAAATATTAGCACAATAGCGTATACAATACAAGATATTTTATAATCATTTTTTTTTAATTTTTTTCTTTCACTATCGTTACAATACTCTTGTATAATGCCTTTAAAATTGTATAATAATCTTATTAAATACACCCCATGTTTTTCAGGAGAATTACTGCCATGCCGAAAAAACCACGAACAAAAATGCCAATAAGTGAAAGAGCCAAGCAATTCATGCCCTTTGCCGCCGTAAAGGGCTATCATGAAGCGCTTGCAAAAAAGGAGCATATTACCGTTCCAAAGCAGGAATTGACTGACGACATGGCAGAGCTGTTAGACTATAAGCTGAAATCCATACACAGGGGCAGCATAATAACAGTTGTATATTACCATGACAAAGAATATATAAAAATCTGCGGCATGGTTGCAAAAATTGATACTCAGACTAAAACGCTTACAGTTGTCGATACAAAAATAAATTTTGCAGATATATTAACTATAGAAACCGAAATATTATCATAAATACATTTTATTTATTATTAGCCTTTTGATTGAGGCATACACAAAGATTTATATACCCATATTGAAAATCGTCTGAAGACGTCGGCACTTAACGAGGAACGAGTTTAGTGCCGTTACGTCGTAAGCGAGCGAAAGCGTATTTTCAATATGGGTATATAATATCACGGTGTGTATGCCGGACTATAAACTTAACACCATACTATAAACTATACAAGGAGCCAAACCATGAGCAACCACACATTTTTATGCATAGACCTAAAATCCTTTTACGCCTCTGTAGAGTGCGTAATGCGGGGACTTGACCCCATGACAACAAACCTTGTGGTGGCTGACCCTGAACGCAAGGAGGGAACAATATGCCTTGCCATATCTCCTGCCATGAAAGCTCTCGGCATAAAAAACAGATGTCGCGTTTTTGAGATTCCGCCTAACATCCAATATATAAAGGCTACTCCGAGAATGCAGCTTTATATTGACTATGCCGCAGAGGTTTACGCCATATATCTTAAATATATTTCCAAAAACGATATACACGTATACTCCATTGACGAGGCGTTTCTTGACGTAACAACTTACCTTAAGCTTTATCAGCTTACCCCAAAGGAGCTTGCGGTAAAAATAATGAATGACATAGCAAATGAGCTTGGAATACGTGCCACCTGCGGAATAGGTACAAATATGTATCTTGCAAAGATTGCTCTTGACATTACGGCGAAGCACTCTACTGATTTTATTGGCATCCTTGATGAAGAACTTTACAGGGAGCAGCTTTGGAATCACACTCCTCTTACGGATTTTTGGCGAATAGGTGCAGGCACTGCAAAAAAACTTGAAAAATATGGTATACACACTATGAAGGATATTGCTAAAAGCGATGAGGATTTTCTTTATAAGCTTTTCGGTATCGATGCGGAGCTTCTGATAGACCATGCATGGGGAAGGGAATATGTTACAATATCAGACATTAAAAATTATCACCCTGGCAGTAAAAGCATTACAAGCGGTCAGGTGCTTATGAGGGATTATAATATTGACGAGGCACGTATTATCGTTAAGGAAATGGTTGACCTTTTATGCCTTGACCTTGTGGACGCCCATCTTTTAACAAACTCCGTTACACTGCATATCGGATACACCTACAAATACAGGGACAAATCAGTAAACAAAACCGTCTCCTTCGACATGGCGGCAAATGCCGATTCCNTGATAATCCCTGCCGTAGTTGGCCTTTACGATGAAATAGTATCCCCTGACTACCCTATCCGCAGGATAAATTTAAGNTGCAATCATCTTATGCCTGAGGAAAATGTACAGTACAGCATTTTTTCCAACACAGAGGAGCTTGAAAGAAACAGAAAGCTGCAGGAGGCTGCACTTTCCATTAAGAAAAAATTTGGAAAAGGCGCCATCCTAAAGGGAATCAGCCTTCAGGATGCCGCCACAACACTTGATAGAAACAAACAAATCGGAGGACACAAAAGCGGTCTTTAATTTCTGCCAAACTCTTCAAGCTCNAGNCCCTCATTGTGCTCCAACAAAAGCCTTATGGACCATTCGTTTGCAAAAAGCAGCAATGGATTATCACGCATATCCTTTACACGCTTGCAGTCNCTTATACGACTTATTTTATTAAGGTCAGTCGTCCTGTCCTTTACCCATCTTATATAATTGTATGGCAGCGGCTCAAGCCTTATGTCGCAGCCGTATTCATTTTCAAGCCTATACTTAAGAACGTCAAACTGAAGCGTTCCNACAACACCCACTATGATTTCCGACATTCCAAGCGTATAGTCCTGAAACATCTGTATNGCGCCCTCCTGTGCAATCTGTGTCACACCCTTCATAAACTGTTTTCTTTTCATGGAATCCAAGTGTACAAGCCTACAGAAATGCTCAGGCGCAAATGTAGGTATTCCTTCATATACAAATTTATTTCCAGGCGTACAGAGGGTATCACCAATTGAAAATATACCCGGGTCAAAAACTCCTATTACATCTCCCGCATATGCCTCATCTATAACCTTCCTGTCCTGCGCCATAATCTGCTGTGGTTGTGACAGTCTCATTTTCCTGCCACTCTGTACATGGAAAACCTCCTTGTCAGCCTGAAATTTTCCCGAGCATATTCTCATAAAGGCTATTCTATCGTGGTGTGCCTTGTTCATATTCGCCTGTATCTTAAATACAAAGCCCGAAAATGTATCTGAAACAGGTTCCACAAGCCCCTCATCTGACATTCTCGGAAGGGGTGACTGTGTCATATTAAGGAAATGTGTCAGGAAGGTTTCCACACCGAAGGTTGTAAGCGCTGACCCGAAAAATACAGGTGAAAGCTCTCCCTTATCAACAAGCTCCTGATTAAACTCATCACTTGCACCGTCAAGCAGCTCTATCTCATCCAGAAGCTTCGTGTAAAGTTCATCTCCGACCTCATTTTTAAGTGTATCATCCGTAAGCTCATAATCCGTCTCCGCCGCACTCTTTGCTCCTCCAACGGAAACAGCCTTAAACATTGATACCTTTTTTGTATCCCTGTCATATACTCCCTTAAATCTTTTTCCTGAGCCTATCGGCCAATTTATCGGGCAGGTTCTGATTCCAAGCACATTTTCTATCTCATCAAGAAGCTCAAAGGAATCCCTTGCCTCCAAATCCATCTTGTTGATAAACGTAAATATCGGAATATGCCTCATGACACAAACCTTGAAAAGCTTAATGGTCTGCGCCTCAACACCCTTGGAGGCATCGATAACCATGACTGCGGAATCGGCAGCCATAAGCGTCCGGTAGGTATCCTCGGAAAAGTCCTGATGTCCCGGCGTATCAAGTATATTTATACAGTAACCGTCATAATTAAACTGTAANACNGAGGAGGTTACGGATATTCCNCTCTCCTTTTCTATCTGCATCCAGTCGGATACNGCATACTTTGAGTTTGCCTTNCCNTTGACGGAGCCTGCTGTATTTATTGCNCCTCCGTATAAAAGAAACTTTTCNGTAAGNGTTGTCTTACCTGCATCNGGATGTGAAATAATTGCAAAGGTTCTTCTTTTTTCTATTTCATTTTTTAATTTTTCGTCCATGTTATTTATACTCTTTCCTTTTGTTAATCATTATTTTAATATAACCTATATCGGTGATAAAAGAAACAATTTTCTGCACAATTTTTTAAAGTAATTTTTATATGTACTTTTATCAACGTCCTCAGCCGCATATATGAAAACCTCGGATATAACCTTTCCATCCACCAAATACTGTATCATTCCTATTGTATCTCCCTCCAACACGGGNGCGCTTAAATTCTCTGCGGGGATAACCCTTTTCTCCACCATTTCNGGTGATGCGTNAACTATGACAAGCTGAAAATNATCAAGNGGNTTTGGGGTTATCTGCTTGCTNTCACCAAATTTTACAGGAAAAACAGTATCGGCAGGTATACCCTCGGTATCGCTGTAAATGCTGCATCTGGCAAAGCCGTAATCCAAAAGCTTTCCTGCCTCCTTGTTTCTTATTTCCTTTGTGTCTGCACCCATTATAACCGCTATAAGCTCTATTCCGTTCCTGTTTGCAGTTGCCGACATACAGTACTTTGCCTGCGACGTATAACCTGTTTTTAAGCCGGTTGCTCCCGTATAGCTTTTTAAGAATTTATTTGTATTTGCCAAATCAAATCTGCTTTCTCCCCTTCTTGTTCTATGTATAATGTAATCCATCCATATAGTTGAATACTCGTATATCTCAGGATGATTGCATATAAGCTCTCTGGACATGAGCGCAATATCCCTTGCACTTGTCACATGTCCTTCAGCCTCAAGTCCACAGGCATTTTCAAAATGGGTATTTACCATGCCAAGCTCTGTAGCCCGCTGATTCATAAGGTTGACAAATGCCTCCTCACTGCCTGATATATGTTCTGCCATTGCTGTTGCAGCATCATTTCCCGAGGCAACCTCTATGCATTTTATCATATCCCTTACAGTCTGCTGCTCTCCCTCCTCAAAGAAGCACTGTGAGCCACCCATAGAAGCGGCATGTGCCGATACGGTTACAATGTCATCATATGTTATGTTTCCCTTTTCAATCTCCTCAAAAATAAGCAGAAGTGTCATTATTTTAGTTACGGAGGCAGGACGTAATTTTTCGTCCGCATTTTTTTCATATATTATCTGTCCTGAATGTGCCTCAATAAGAATTGCAGAGCGGGATTCAATTGCAACATCATTATTTCCCGTTTCCTCGGCATGGCTTATGGGACATTGAACGACACATACACCAAGCACAAGTACAAATGCAATAAAAAAGCTTATTATTCTTTTCATTTTACTTCCTATATCCCCAATAGCATTTAATATATTATACTGTCCAACTTGTTTAATTATGAAGGGTTTAAGCAAATTGTGCTATAAGATGAATATACTAACAATAAAGCCATGTATAAGGATATTTAACATTATGTGCGGTATTGCAGGATATTTTAATTCCAAAATAGATTTCAGCAATAATCCAAAGAATAATTTTAATATACTTTCTAACATGATAGCTACGATGAAACAGCGCGGTCCTGACGCAGATGGAAGCACCATAACTCCTTCCTGCTGCTTTGCCCACACAAGGCTGTCAATTATAGACCTTAATACGGGCGACCAGCCCATGAAGATTGTTCATAACGGAAAAAGCTATCACATTATACACAATGGTGAAATATATAATTATCCCGACTTAAAAAAGGAGCTTATATCAAACGGCTATTCCTTTGAAACAACATCAGATACAGAGGTAATGTGCAAGGCATTTATACACTGGGGTCCGCTTTTTGCGACACGCTTAATCGGTATATTTGCCACTGCCATATATGATGAGACAGAAAAAACACTTTACCTTTTCAGGGACCACTTCGGCGTGAAGCCGCTCTACTATACACAGGTAGGCGGAACCCTTGTCTTTGCCTCAAGAATAGACACACTTTTTGAATACCCGCGGGTAAAACCATGTATTGATCTTACCGGCTTCAATGAAATATTTACCGTAGGACCTGCAAAAACACACGGACATGGTGTTTTTGCAGGAATTAAAGAGGTACTTCCGGGCGAATATATAACAGCCTCCGATAGAGGTATACAGAAACGACTGTATTTTCGTCTTGAAAGCCATCCGCACACGGATTCCTACGAGGAAACAATAGAAAAAACAACCTTCCTGATAGAGGACAGCATTAAACGCCAGATGATTTCCGACGTTCCAATCTGCACCTTCCTTTCAGGCGGAATTGACTCATCCCTTGTAAGCTCAATCTGTGCATCTAATATGCCTCAGGGGAAACAGCTTGATACCTACTCCTTTGACTTTGAGGATAATGACATACACTTTAAGTCAAACAGCTTTCAGCCTACACAGGACGCTCCGTACGTGGATATTATGAAGGATTATATTAACTCAAACCATGTAATTTTGAGCTGTAAATATGAAATGCTTGCAGATTTGTTGTACCCTTCCGTTGATTCAAGGTGCCTGCCGACAATGGCGGACGTGGATTCTTCGCTTTTATATTTTTGCAGCGAGGTGGCAAAAAACCACAAGGTTGCGCTCACAGGCGAATGCGCTGATGAGGTATTCGGCGGATATCCTTGGTTTCACAGGGAGGAAATGTATATGTCAGACAGTTTTCCTTGGATGAGTGATTTAAGCTTTAGAAAATCACTGTTAAATCCTGAATTTGCCGCTGCCCTGCAAATGGAAAAATACGTGACAAATGCATACAACAATACTGTTTCCGAAATTGACGCCCTTCCATCTGAGTCTGAAATTGACGCAAAAATAAGAAAGGTTACCTATCTTAATATACGCTGGTTTATGCAGACGCTTTTGGACAGAATGGACAGAACCTCCATGCAGAGCGGACTCGAGGCAAGAGTTCCATTTGCGGACCACCGGCTTGTGTCATATGTATATAACATTCCGTGGAGCATAAAGTGTGAGGATAAAACACCGAAAAGTCTTCTCCGCCATGCCGCCGCAAAATTCCTTCCCGATGCGGTAATGAACAGACCGAAAAATCCTTATCCAAAAACCTACCATCCGAAATACGAAGAGCTTTTATGCAACAGATTACGCGAGGTAATCAACGATACAGGTTCTCCTATAAGAAGCTATCTTAATATACCTGCCGTAAATAAATTTATTGACAGTCCAAAGGAATATGGAAAGCCTTGGTACGGACAGCTTATGGCAGGACCTCAGATGCTTGCATACCTGCTTCAGGTTGACTATTGGATGCGCAAGTATACCTTATCCGTTTAAAAAACGAGACAGGACATAACATAAATATATTTTTATCTGTCAGTTGTTTATACACTCAACTTACCACCCGATACAGCATATACTGTAAACTGAAAACCCACTTTCGTTCGATTCAGACGTAGCGGTACTAAGAGTTGGCGATTGGGGTTGCCCGTATAGGTGGCTGAAAAACCATTTGAAGACGTTGGTACTTAAATTGCCGGCATAAGATATCCCGATATATAAGGATATCTTATGCCGGCAATTTTTATGGGCAATTCGTGCCTACAAGGATTAATAAAAAATATTTATGTTATGCCCTATCTTATCACAGGCTGGAGCTGTCTTCCCTCAAGCGCTTCCTCAAGGGTTTCCCTTATAAGAGATACATCCGCAACCATTGAATTAGGCTTAGTCATATAGTCATCCTGACCAAACGGTACGAAAAATATGTTTTTCATTACCATAAGGCTTCCTATACTTTTAAAATTTATTCCAAGAGCATCATTTGTCGATATACTTATAACAAGCGGTCTATTGTTTCTCATGTGAGCTTTTGCCGCCATCAGCACCGGTGTATCAACTATTCCGTTACAAAGCTTTGCCGCTGTATTTCCCGTACAAGGTGCTATTATCATAATGTCAAAAAGCTTTTTAGGTCCTACAGGCTCCGCAGCCTGAATCGTATGAATGTCATAGGAATCTGTTATATTTTTTATCTCGTCAACATACTTTGCCGCCTCAGTAAATCTGTTATCCAGATTGTAAGCATTAAATGAATAAACGGGTATTACATTAGCACCTTCATCCTTAAGAACTTTTATTTGTGTTTTAATTTTATCAAAAGTACAAAACGAGCCGGTTATACCAAATCCGACATTGCACCCTGATAATTTCATTTCTTTAACCTCTCATTTTTACTTTCGAAAGAGAACTCAGCCTTGGTTTAAATCGCTTAATATGACATCAGCAATAATTCTACCTGCCTCCATGGGATATTCCTTCCCCGGTATGCCTAAGGAAAGAATGGCAAAAATATTGTTTTCCCTGCAATAATCAAAATCACATCCGCCCGGTGCCGACGCAATATCAAATATCATTACATTATGGGAAAGCCTTGACAGGAGCCCGTCATCTAAAATAAGTGCGGGAACTGTATTAAATACATAGCTGTATTTTTCCATACACACCTTATCATAGCCATTCAAAGATACATATCCAAATCCGGCCTCCATAATCTCATTTTTTAAACTCTCACGTCTCACCATAATATCCACTGATGCATTATATTCCGCAAGCTCCCTTGCAATGGCTTTACCACAAAATCCATATCCTATCAAAAGACAACTGCTGTTTTCTATTACTGCGGAATTTGCCAGTGCCTCTTTGACAATACCCTTAGCGGTAAGCTCTGCATTTTTCTCCGTCACACTGTCTACCTTTAGATAATCAAATGCTTTTATATTTCTAAGCCCGCACTCATGTACCATTCTGTTAGAAAGCATCCCACCATACACGGTCTGCCCTTCCCTTAGATATGGAATGAGCTTTATTGTTACCTTTTCGTTTACAGGCGGCGGCAATATAATGATTGATTCGGAATTTACAGCTTCTATATCCCTGCTAATTTCATATCCGACGTTGTATATATATTCAGCTATATAATCCATTCTCTTATCATTGCCAAGAATGCATACATTTTTTTCCATCAAAGCTAAATCCCCCTTACGATACTCTATTATATGCTGCCACAAATTGAATGTTTAAAAAATATAACAGTCCATTACCTTTTTCAGATAATAAAAATATGTTACTTTTTTTACATCCTCCGAGGAATAAACATTAAATGTTCTATATAAGTCCTCATTTATATATATGTCGACAGTGCCAACAATATCCCCCTTATTTACAGGCGCATTTATGCAATCGGGAATATTGGCGCTTATTTGAACTGTATCGTTATCAGAAATCAGAAGCGTAAGTTCATCCTTTACATAGGTTGAAATCTGAGTTTTTTCTATCCCATCCTTTATTTTTACCCCCGCTGACGGATAGCTCTCATCTATCAGAGTTTTATAATTGTAATTTTCAATTCCATAATTAAAAAGTTTTTTTGTATCTGACCATTTATAATTTTTATTGTTCGGCCAACCGCATCCCAAAAGAGCAACGATGTAGGTTTTGTTATCTCTTTTAAGCGCCGCAACATAGCAGTATCCTGCCTGCGTCGTAAAGCCCGTTTTTCCTGCAATAACGCCATCCATCATATCTAAAAATTTATTTGCATTTTCAACGGTAAAGGTTCTCTTGTTTTCATAGTCCGAAAATGTATGGCTCCTTGTCTGGCATATATTTATAAACTCCTCCTTCTTCGGAGATTCAAGAACACAGTATTTCATAAGCCTTGCAAGGTCAGCCGCAGTAGTTGAATGAAAACCATTTTCATCTTCCTCATCCAATCCGTTTGCAGTTATAAAATATGTATCAGAAAGCCCAAGCTCAGCAGCCTTTTTGTTCATCATGTTTGCAAAGCCTTCCTTGCTTCCTCCTACATGTTCCGCTATTGCCACTGCGGAATCATTATGGCTTTCAAGCATGAGGGAATATAGCAAATCAGAAAGCTTATACTGCTCTCCCTTATTGATTCCAAGCTGAACATCCGGCATTTTCGAGGCGTAATCACTGACCGTAACGATATCATCAAGATTTCCATATTCAAGCGTTAAAATAAGCGTCATAATCTTTGTGGTACTTGCCATTGCCCTCTTTTCATGTCCGTTTTTTTCGTATAGTATTCTTCCGGTGTCCCCGTCCATCAAAACCGCCGACATGGAATAAAGCTGCCATTCGTTTATTTCTTCAGCATAGCATATGTTTTCGTTATACGGAAGTGTTATTAGAATTGATAAGATTATAATATATGATTTTATGTACTTCATGACTTTCGCCCCAAATACGATATATATTTAATATATTGTATTTGGGGCGGTTTTAGACATAAAATATATCACATAAACAAACAAATATTTAATGCTCTGCAATATCTGCACGGCTTCCCAGACGTACCTTAATTGTTCTTTCCGTATATTCATTATCCTTTTCTACGAGTATTTTAAGCTCCACCGTTTCTCCTGCCTCATAATACTGCAAAAGGCTTGTGAGGTCATCTGCCTTGCTAACCGTTTGTCCGTCAAATGCCGTAATTATATTTCCTTCCTTAAGACCTCCCTTATATGCAGGTGAACCCTTTGTAACTTCATTTACATAAACACCCGTTGGTGTGTCATCAGTTTCTCCCATACTTCCATATATATTGTAATATTGTGAGGTGGTGCTTCCTGCCGTGCTACAGGTTATTCCAAGATAGCCTCTCTTACTTTCGTCCTCAACAAGCACCCTTGTTTTCCTATTCATAAGATTATCCAAAATGCTTTCTATCTTTGATACAGGTATCGCATATCCCATTCCTTCCACCTCTGTAGACATATATTTGGATGAGTTAATGCCTATAACCTCACCCTTCATGTTAAGAAGCGCTCCACCACTGTTTCCCGGATTGATTGCAGCGTCAGTCTGAATAAGCGGCGTGGTGTTTGTGCTTACGACCCTGTCCTTTGCACTTACGATGCCTGTTGTAACCGACTGTCCATATCCAAGTGCATTTCCAATGGCAACAACCTGCTCACCTACGGAAATTTCATCAGAATTTCCAAGCTTTGCTATTTCTATTTCCGAAAGAGTATCCTTTGATAAATCTTCAAGCTTGACAACAACAATTGCAACATCATTATCACTGTCTGTACCCTTCACCAAAGCATCGTATGATTTTCCGTCAACAAAACATACATTTACTGTTTTTGCCCCTTCCACAACATGATTATTTGTAACGATAAGAAGCTCTGTATCATTTTTTCCGATAATGATTCCTGAACCGGAGCCTTCCGATTCATATTCCTGACTGCCATAATACCAAAAGCTATACTCAGATACTGCCGTAACATTTATTGACACAACAGACGACATTGCCGCTTCTACAATATCAGATACATCCATGCTTCCGTAAGAATTACTATTTGAAAGCGAGGTTGTTGGTATACTGAAATCGTCCTTTTTATCTTCATCCGATTTTGTATCATATTCATTTTTTTCTATATATTCATTTTCAGAATTATCAATCTCTAATGTTCTGCTCATCTCTTGAAACAAATTGGAATACTGACCGCTGCCATCTGTATCGGCGACATAATTAAATGTTACTCCTGCAACGGCACCAAATAAAACGGCACTGATAATCAAAGTGGCAGTACGTTTTAAAAATCCCGATTTTTCTTTACTCATAAGACATCTTCCTTTCTTTTCCTAAATTAATCTTATGATAATAAAAAATTATGTTTCAATTTTGACATTGTTGTCAAAATTCTGTGAACTGCAATTTTTGCATATGCCATAAATCATTGAGGTTTTACATTCCAATATGAAGCCATGATGCTCATACATATGTCTCTCAAGCTCCTTCATAAAGTCACAGTCCATATGATAAACCTGTCCGCATGTGCTGCACTTCATATGAATATGATTGTGACATTTATTTTCCGAGCCCGCATACTGATAGGTTGATTTATTTCCGGCTTCATCCGTATGTCTTAAGACACATCCGCTTTTTTCAAGCTTATCAAGATTGCGGTATATTGTGGCGATATTAACCTTTGTTCCTAATTGATTAAGCAAATACGCCTCAATATCCTTGACAGTCATGTCAGAATCCACATTATTTTTTAAGCATTCCAATATTTTATTTTTTTTATCCGTAGAGTAGCCCGTTTTTTCCAATATTTCATCTTCCCTATCTTTTAGCTAAAATATACAACTTCCTCCTCGGCCGGCTTAGCCTTATCAACCTTTGTTGCCCTAATGACAGGACCCTCACCCTCAAATTCGGGATAATATTCCTTTTCTATTGTTCCCGTCACGGTAATCCACTGCCTGTCCCTTAAAACCTTTACGGCATCAAAATAGCATTTAAAACCGATAAATGCGATGTCATCAGCACAGCAGGTCATGGCAAACCTTCCCGGAACAAACTCATTTTTTGCATATTCCTTTGGCTTGTGAACCATAGCCTTGAAATGCACTTTTTTACCTACATACTTGTCGGGATTATCGCAGGCATCAATATAAAATATTCCAAAATCATCGTCCTCAAGCTCTATAACAGGCTGATTTATGTCGTAAGGCAAATCCAATTCCGAATTATCAATTTCTGCAAGCCCGTCCTTATTTTCAAATATAACCTGTGCCCTTCTGTTGACAGCCTTAATGCTTCTTCTATATTCAGCACGTCTTGTATTTTCATCGCATCTATTGAATATTATCATATCCGCAGCCGACATGGCTTCAATCATCATCGCCTTCATATTGGCAATATACACATCAAAGGTTGTGGCATCAACAAATGAAATAACCTGAACAACCGTCCAGCCCTTTGGAACTCTTATACCAAACAGCTTGTCAAGCTTCCATGTTCCGTTGTATTCAATCATAACCCTTGTCGGCTTATATTTATCCTGTAAATCAAGAAGATACTCTGTGTTAAGATTTGTCTCATCGATATATTCCGTAAATATATTCCTCTTTTTCAAATCCTCCTCATCATATTCTTCCATTCCTTCCTCGCAGACTAAAAGCAGCGTAGGCTCACCCTCCGTAAAACCTCTGTCTATAAGAGTTTCCTTTGCAAATGTTGTCTTTCCGCTCTCAAGAAATCCAAGAAACATATACACGGGTATTTCTTCAAGCTCATCGTTTCTATTCATAAAATAACACAACCTTTCACACTTAGTACATATTACACCTGATTAGCTTAACTTAAACAGCTTTGCAATATTACCCTCATTAAGGTTGCTGCCTATAACACAAAGCTTGCCTGTGTAATCAGGATTTCCTTTTCTTATCTCATATTCGCCGGGAGTAAGATCAAAATAAAGCCACTCATTTTCCGTGCCGGAAACGATACCCTTTGCACGAAGGATAATTCCACAATCATTTTCTTCCTTTGCAAGCTCCTCCAAAATGGCTTTCATCTCCTCCTCGGAGTATTTCATGCTTGTCTCCACACCCCAGCTTGTAAATACATCATCCGCATGATGGTGATGCTCATGGTCATGGCATCCACATGTGCAGTTCTCACCATGCTCGTGATGATGGTGCTCATGTCCATCGTGGTCGTGGTCATGATGCTCATGCTCATCATGGTCGTCATGGTCATGGTGATGATGCTCGTGTTCATCATGGTCGTCATGGTCGTCATGGTGATGCTCGTGTTCATCATGGTCGTCATGGTCGTGATGGTGATGCTCGTGCTCATGACATCCGCATGTGCAGTCCTCGCCATGTTCATGATGATGCTCATGTCCATCGTGGTCGTGGTCATGCTCACCATGCTCGTGGTCATGGTGGTGATGCTCATGCTCCGCGATTTTTTTAGCTTCCTCTATCATTTTATCCAACGAATTTGCATGCTCCATAGCATCAAGAATAACCTTTGCATCCAAATCATCCCACGGAGTTGTAATAATTGACACCTCACCATTGTGCTCCCTTAGCATATTAACCACAGCTTCTACCTTATCGTCAGATACATTCTGTGTACGACTTAAAACAATCGTTCCTGCACTTTCCACCTGATTGTTGAAAAACTCGCCAAAGTTTTTCATATACATTTTGCATTTAGATACATCTACTACCGTTGTTGCACTGTTTACGGCAATGTCTGCAGAAGCCTTAACGTCCTCCACTGCTTTTATTACATCAGAAAGCTTACCAACTCCTGACGGCTCAATGATAATTCTGTCAGGCGTATACTCATCTATTACTTTCTTTAATGCAGTTCCAAAATCACCTACAAGTGAACAGCATATACAGCCCGAATTCATTTCCGTTATCTCTATGCCTGCATCCTTTAAAAATCCTCCGTCTATGCCTATCTCACCAAACTCATTTTCAATGAGCACAAGCTTTTCACCCTGAAACACCTGATTAATAAGCTTTTTGATAAGCGTTGTTTTTCCTGCACCTAAAAATCCCGATATAATATCTATCTTTGTCATTTTATTACCTCCGTATTTATCTTAAATAATTATTTACATTATTAGTTATTCCAACAGAAAAATTTATTATTAAATGAGTGATGTACTGAAATATCTTTCTACCCTGTCAGGAAGCACGGTTGCTATAACCTTATCTTCGCCGTACTTTTTTGCCATCTTCATTGCAGCCCACACATTTGCTCCTGATGATGTACCCACAAGAAGTCCCTGAACTCTCGCAAGCTCCCTTGCAGTGTTTATGGCATCCTCATCCGTAACCTCAACAATATCCGTTATAATACTTGTATCCAGTATTGCAGGAATAAATCCGTCTCCGATGCCCTGTATCTGATGGAGTCCCGGCTCGTCACCCAAAAGTGCAGACACATTCTTCGGCTCCACGGCAACAATCTTCGTATCAGGATTCCTTTCAAGCAGATATTTGGCTACGCCTGCAAGAGTGCCTCCGCTTCCTATACCTGATACATATACATCTATCGGCTTCCCTAACTGCTCACAAAGCTCAACAGCCGTTGTCCTGTAATGTATATCGGGATTAGCCGGATTTTCAAACTGCTGTGGCATAAAATATTGATCGGGATTTTGCTTTAACAATCTTTCCGCCTCAGAAACAGAACCGCCTATACTTAGCTCAGGCTCTGTAAGGACAAGCTCAGCACCTAAAGCCTTTATAATTTTCTTTCGCTCCTCGCTCATATTTTCAGGCATAACAATGATAACCTTATACCCTTTTCTCACTCCACAAAGAGCAAGTCCGATTCCCGTATTACCGCTTGTAGGCTCAATTATTGTCATACCCGGCTTAAGCCTTCCCTCACGCTCTGCCACCTCAAGCATATTTTTTGCAATCCTGTCCTTAATGCTTCCACCGGGATTTAAAAATTCCGCCTTTGCATAAATATTTAATCCCGTTGTCTCCTTAAGACACATAAGGGGCGTGTCTCCTATTAAATCCAAAACATTATTGTAAAACATACTATTTGCCTCTTTTTTATTTTTTTCTAAGATATTATAACACTATTTTCCAAAGATGTACTAATTTTTTTATTTTGTAAAAAAATAAATTTATCTTCTTTTCTTTCCCACTTCTGTTTGAAATGATGTAATCTTATGGGTTATTTTTGTCATTGAGATATAACAATAAAGCATTCGTTAAAAGTCCGAATGAAATTTGTTTTTTGACGAATTTTGAGGAAAAGAAAAAATATTACGATTGTAATAAAAAAGACCAAAAGCATGTGCTTTAGACCAACAAAACAAAATGAATATTCCCTAAAGATTATTTTTCAACTCCAATACCTTTTCAATATCAAGTCCTGAATATAATGCTATTTTTTCAACCGATAATTCGCCTACTTGGAGCATTCTTAATGCTGTCTGTTCCATACCTTGTTCCATACCATATTCCATTCCCTGTTCCAACAATTCCTTTTCACGCATCTCTAAAGTCATATATTCCACCCTCCATCTTTCATTATCTTTTATGGTCTTTACCGCTGTTTCCAGTTCCTTTGTAAATTTATCTGACGATGCCTGCCCATCTATGTAGTCCAATAGGTTTTTCATTTCAGTGCTTACATCATCCATTGTTCCCTTTGTATTTAATATAATTTTTGTTGTTTCATCTCCAAGATCTATTTCGTAGTCCTGTAAACATCTGTTTTCAAACGTATAGATGTGTCTGCCCTTACCGAATAAATCAAAGGTGCAGATAAAGATGACAAAACTTCGTTTCAGGTTTTTATAGTCCTCACCCTTTTCCAAGATATTGAGGTCTATCATCCCCTGATAATATCTTGCTCTTTTGGGAAGATTTTTATTTATGGTTACCTGCATTTCAATATTATAAACTGTATCTTTCTCATCCTCCACATATACATCCAGCCTTACACTTTTTGAGTTTGCAGTAATGTCTATGGTTTCCTGCGTTTTCGGATATTTTATATTTGATATTTTTATACCAAGTATCGTCTCCAGAAAAGGCTTGCAGTATCTGGGATTTCTCATTATAACCCCAAACATAAAATCATCCTTAAATTCCAGCTCCTCAAAGCCTTTGACAACAGGTTTTAATTCCGTAACTGCTACGTTTTCGTTCTTTTTGTTCATAAATTCTCCTCCTTGTAATTACGGCAGAGAAGTTTTATTTTGTCATAAGTTTTTTTCCTTAAGACACAACATGAATTGAACGAAAAACAGCAGTATATATAACCATATACTTATCCCTCTGTCCAAACAGCAACTTCGCTGCCTATTTGTTTGTGTGAAATAAAGCATCGAAGTTTTATTTGATTACAGATTAGTCGAGATTGGATAATCCACAAATTTTAGAATACAATGCCTTGTAGCCATACTACTACATGCGTACAGAAAATGCAAGATATTTTTTCTTCCTAAAGATTACCTTCCTAAAGTTTATCAGCTTAATAACATTATTAGTATGGCAACCCTTGTTTCTTCATTAGCAACTATGTTCCATCATCAATATGGGTTACATTAACATCCATATGGTTATATGGTATGCTTATATTATTCGCATCAAAACTCTCCTTAATGCTCTCCGTCATTTCCCATTTTGCCTGCCAATAATCCTCTGTATTTACATAACATCTTATACCCATATTGATTGCACTTTCACCAAACGAATCCACAAATACGCTTATTTCCCTGTCTGCATCATAATACCTGCCTGACCTTACTACATTTTCAAGAACGGACTTAACAAGCTTAATATCAGAATCATATGCTACACCTACCGTTATATCAAGCCTTCTGGTATTCTCCACAGTAAGGTTAATAAGGGAATTTGCAGTGATGTTTCCGTTTGGAATAACGATGATTCTGTTATCGTAGGTACGAAGCTTTGTGTAAAATATATCTATGGATACAACCGTTCCCTCACATTTCTTATCATTTTCAATAATGTAGTCCCCCACACGAAAGGGTTTCATTAAGAGTATAAGTACTCCTCCTGCAAAATTTGCAAGGCTTCCCTGTAAGGCAAGACCAATGGCAAGACTTGCTGTTCCAAGTATTGTGACAAGTGACGTAACCTGAAAGCCCATAGTGGCTGCCGCCATTATCAATACAACAGCATAAAGTATACCTCTGATAAGGGACAACAAAAAGCCTGAGATACTGCTCTCAAGCCCTGCCTTATCAAACGAACGCTTTATTATTTTTACAATAAACTTTACAAGCTTTATTCCAATAAAAACAAAAATCAGTGCAATTAAAACATCAATTGCCTTATCCACTAACCAGTCCAAAAATCTCTCCATATAAATATCAAGCTTACTTTTTTCAATATCGCTTAATTCTGTTATAAACATATTCCCTCCATTTATAAAAAAGAACACCATTAAAAAGCATCAACGGGGTTGTCACACCAAGAAACAGGCTTTCCCGCAGCGATCCCTTAATGCTATATGCTCAAAAAACCGTTTGAATACGTCGGCACTTGAACTGCGGCTTCATGTAGCTATAGCATATAAAAATACGCTTTCGCTCGTCTCAGGCGTAACGGTACTAAAAATTGCCGGTTTAAAACAGCATTACGTTTTATAAAGATTCTTCAACCGGCAATTTAAGTACCGACGTCTTCAAACGATTTTTATATGCTATAGCTACATGAAACCCCAGTTCTTAGTACCGCTACGTCTGAAACGAGTGAAAGCGTGTTTTCTGAGCATATAACATTAAGGGGCCGCCACTAGAAAGCCTGTTTCTTGGTGCGACAACCCCATAATAATAAAATTTACTTTCCTATTTTCTTTTTAAATACTGCTATGGAAAGCGGCGGTACATTTACTGATATATAATGCTCCTGTCCGTCACATTCTTCCTTTTTAGCCTGCTTTGCTACCTTGTTATTTCTTCCCTCACCACCATACTTTGAGCTGTCGCTTGAGAATATCTCCTGCCACCTTCCGCCTGACGGAACACCAAGCCTGTAAGCCTTATGTTCTATCGGAGTAAAGTTACATATGACAACAAGGGTATCTGTTTCTTTTTTTCCACGTCTTATATATGACAACAGACTTGTGTTTGCACTGTTGCAGTTTATCCATTCAAAGCCTTCAGGATTGCCGTCAAGCTCATAGAGTGCCGGTTCCGTTTTATAGAGACCATTAAGCTCCTTGACATATCCCTGCATAAACACATGTGCATCGAATTCAAACAAGGACCAATCAACCTCCTGACCCTCGTTAAATTCTGAAAACTGTGCTATCTCCTGTCCCATAAAAAGAAGCTTTTTGCCGGGATGTGTCGCCATATACCCATATGCAACTCTCAGGTTTGAAAATTTATCCTCATAGCCTCCTGGCATTTTGCTAATCATCGAGCCCTTTTCATGTACAACCTCGTCATGTGAAAGCACAAGCATAAATTTTTCGCTGTACTCATAAACCATGCTGAAGGTAAGCTGGTTATGATGATATTTTCTGTATAACGGGTCAAGCTTAATATAACCAAGAAAGTCATTCATCCAGCCCATGTTCCACTTGAAATCAAATCCAAGTCCGCCCTCCTCAACGGAATGGGTCATCATAGGCCATGCAGTGGACTCCTCGGCAATCATCATAACACCCTTGTGAAGCTCATGCATTTTGCCGTTAAGCTCCTTGATAAAATCTATTGCCTCAAGATTTTCATTTCCGCCATATTTGTTAGGAAGCCATTGTCCGCCGTTTCTTCCGTAATCCAAATACAGCATGGAGGCTACTGCATCCATTCTTATACCGTCAACATGATATTTCTCCGCCCAATAAAGTGCGTTGGCAACAAGGAAGTTTTTCACTTCATTTCTTCCATAGTTAAATATATATGTTCCCCAATGAGGGTGTTCTCCTCTCCTTGGGTCCTCATGCTCATAAAGACATGTACCATCAAATCTTCCAAGTCCATGCTCATCCTTTGGAAAATGTGCAGGTACCCAATCTATAATTACACCTATACCCTTACTGTGAAGATAGTCAACAAAGTACATAAAATCCGTCGGCTGACCATATCTGGAGGTAGGCGCATAATATCCTGTAACCTGATAGCCCCATGAAGGGTCAAATGGATGTTCCATAATCGGCATAAGCTCAACGTAATTGTAATTCATCATAATGAGGTAATCGGCAAGCTTAACCGCTAAATCCCTGTAGCTGTAAAATTCCCGTCCATCCTCAGGCTTTTTCCATGCACCAAGATGCATCTCATATATGGAAACTGGTTTTTCAAGCTGATTTGTCTTTTCCCTTTCAGCCATCCATTTGCTGTCTTTCCATTTATATGACAAATCAACAATCCTTGAAGCATTTGCAGGTCTTACCTCACTGCTAAAGGCGTAAGGGTCACTTTTCATAAAAACATTTCCGGACTTTGCACATATTTCGTATTTGTATATTTCACCTACATATTTACCCGGTATAAAAAGCTCAAATATGCCTGAGTAATCAAGCTTTCTCATAGGATGTCTTCTTCCATCCCAATTGTTGAAATTACCCACCACAGATACACGTTCCGCATTAGGTGCCCATACCGAAAACAAAACTCCGTCAACTCCGTCAACAGTCATAACATGCGCACCCATTTTTTCGTATATTCTATAATGCTCACCCTCATTAAAAAGACTTATATCTATAGGGTCAAGAACAGGCTCAAAAATATAAGGGTCAATATAGGTAATTTCTTCTCCATTATCAAATTTAACATCCAGAACATAGTCAAAGCTTTTTTTATTTTTTATGACAACAGAATAAAATCCCGGAACTCTGTCTGAAACAAGAGTATACCTTTTGTCTGTGGCTGAATCGATTGCAGTGACAACCTTTGCACCCGGAACATACGCATTTATATATACATCATCTATACATTCATGCATACCAAGTATGTGATGGGGATTATTATGTCTCCCATTCGCCAGTGCTTCAACCTCCATCCAGTTTATTGCAAATACTTCTTTTCTTTTGGGCATAACCGCTTATCTCCTCTCTACAGTCTGTGAATAAATATTCCGCTTCTAAGCTTAGGTTCAAACCAAGTAGATTTAGGAGGCATTAATAATCCCGCATCCGCTACGTTAAAAAGCTCGTCTATGGAGGTCGGATACATTGAAAATGCAACCTTCATATCCGTATTAACTCTTTTTTCAAGCTCTCCAAGCCCTCTTATTCCACCAACAAAATCTATTCTTTTATCAGTTCTCGGATCCTCAATCCCAAGAATTGGTTCAAGTAAGTAGTTTTTCAATATTGAAACATCAAGTCCATTTACAGGGTCATCTTCCCTTATGTTTTCATCTGCCGTAAGGCTGTACCATTTACCTTCAAGATACATTCCATAAGTATATTTCTCCTGCGGAGAAAAAGCTTTATCGACAGCCTTCACTTTAAAATGTTCAGATACCCTATTTAAAAACTCTTCTTTATTATATCCATTAAGATCCCTTACAACCCTGTTATACGGCAATATTTTAAGCTGGTTATCCGGAAATAATACTGACAAAAAGTAATTGTACTCTGCTTCCGGCTCCTTCACATCTGCTTCCTCCCTATGTTTTATACCAACCTTTATTGCAGAGGCTGCTCTGTGGTGTCCGTCAGCTATGTATATATGTGACATTTCTCCAAATGCTTTACTTATGGTGTTTATATGACTGTCATCGCATACAATCCAAACATTATGGGCTATGCCGTCCTCCGAAACAAAGCCGTATTCAGGCTCGGTCTGCTTTATGGCAGAAACGATATCGTCTATTTCCTTTTTTGCCCTGTAAGCAAGAAATATAGGACCCGTCTGTGCATTACATGTGTCAACATGCCTGATTCTGTCCGCTTCCTTATCCGCCCTTGTATTTTCGTGTTTTTTTATTACTCCGTTAATGTAATCGTCTATAGACGCACATGCCACAATTCCAGTCTGGCTTCTGCCCTCCATAATAAGCTCATAAATATAGTATACAGGCTTACGCTCCTGAAGATAATCTCCCCGCTCAATCATATTGTCAAGCAATTCTCTTGCTTTTTCATAAACACAGTCCGCATATGTATCGACAGAGTCATCAAACTGTGTCTCTGCGCGGTCAATGTTAAGGAATGACAACGGATTACCTTCCACTGCTTGCTTTGCCTCCTCACGATTATAAACATCATAAGGAAGTGCAGCCACCTGACTTACTATATCTTTTCTCGGTCTGTACGCCAAGAATGGTTTTACAACTGCCATATATGGTTTTCTCCTGTTTTTATAGTTTAAGCTCTTATAGCCTTTACCGCTTCATCAATGGACTTTTTATAGTCCTCCTCAGATGAATTATTAAATACAAAAAGCTCAGGAATGTTGTCCGGCTGTTTAAAATTCTGTGTTGCTATATATTCATCCCAATGCTCAAGCTTCCATTTGTCGCGGTCTGAAGCTCTCTTAATCATTCTCTGATGAGCAACCTCCTCATCCGTATGAACCCACACTACAAATAACTCGGCATCCTTCTCTCTAAGCTTTGCCCTAAGCTTGTCCAGATATTCATCATCTCTGATTTCATCCGTAAAAGGAGCATTTATGAGTACGGTATCATTGTACTCAAGTGCCTCAAATGCAAAATCAAGCACAGCATAATACTCATAATCCCTAATTTCCTTTTGGAAGAAATCTGAAGAACGGTTGTATTCCTCTCCTGCAACTTTAAATATCTGCTTGGAAAGCACAATAAGTGTATCCTTGTCCAGATACACACAGTTCGTAAGAGCCTTTGCAAGCTTTCTTGAAATAAAGGTTTTTCCACATGCCGGTGGTGACGTTACAAGTATTAACTTCTTCATTATCCGTAAAATCCTCCTGAATATTTTCCGATTTTTGGCATTTTAAGAACAAAATGCAAACATTTAGAGTATTTTATCACAAAAAGCCAATACAAACAAGCGTTAAAATGTCAATGTGACTTAACGTTTCTTTTCTTTACTTAAATAAAAAAGAAAACGACTGAAAAAATTGCACCAATGAAAATCAATATTGGACGATATATATAAAACAGCTCATACACATCCTCATCCGCATACTTTCTGACATATTCACATTCTGAATATATTTTGTACGGCATGTCCGGCTTCAGCTCTTTCAGCTCTTTAATAAACCTTGAAACCTCGGAAAGCTTATCATTGCAATACCTTGCTTCCGCCTTAATAGTAAAAATGTCATATTTTAATATATACTTTTTTAGGAAAGGCTTTTCAGTATGTATAAGATATGCAAAAATATTTTTAAGCATGTCCTTTCCTGTTTTTATGACAGCAATAAACAGGAAAACAGCCGCTGCCCATGTTTCCCATGCAAGACTGAGTATATATCCTTCGGATGCACTTATAATTATTGTAAATATTATGTCAACCATTGCCACAACCATAAACAATGCAATACTACCCCACTTTTTTGAGTTGCGGTTTTCAAGCCTTTTATCTATTTTATCGTACTGTTCCTGATACATCATCCTTGTATATTCCAATTTATCAAGCAGCTCCTTACGCGTAAATTCAAACTCGTCAAGCTGTTCTTCTTCCGTTATGCTTTGGCTTTCTTCCTCTGCAATTTCCTTAAGCTTCAATTTATAACACTCCTTCCCTGCATGACAAATTCATCTTCAAATATACTATAAAACACATAAAACAAAACGACTGTCACACAAAGGATATACTATATTGCCCTTTGTGCGGCAGTCACTTTTATGAAAGTCTTATTTTTTTTCAATATATCCCTGTGCCTTGAGAAGCTCGGCACAAAGCACTGCACCTCCGGCAGCTCCTCTTACCGTATTGTGTGAAAGACCCACAAATTTCCAGTCATATATACTATCCTCACGGATACGTCCAACGCTTATTCCCATTCCGTTTTCAAAGTCAACGTCAAGTGTAACCTGTGGTCTGTTATCCTCCTCAAGATACTGTATAAACTGCTTCGGAGCACTTGGAAGGTTAAGCTCCTGAGGAACACCCTTAAAGCTTACGAGCTTTTCAATCAGCTGCTCCTTTGTAGGATTTTTCTTAAACTTAACAAATACTGCCGCTGTATGTCCGTTTAAAACCGGAACTCTGATACATTGACATGTAATCTTTATGTCATCGGCAGGAGCTATAACGCCATCCTTAATCTCACCCCATATTCTGAGAGGCTCCTTCTCGGATTTTTCCTCCTCACCGCCAATGTAAGGAATAATATTTCCTTCCATTTCAGGCCAATCCTTGAAGGTCTTTCCTGCACCGGATATTGCCTGATAGGTTGTTGCAACAACCTCATATGGCTCAAATTCCTTCCATGCAGTAAGCACCGGTGCATAGGACTGAATGGAGCAGTTTGGCTTAACTGCAACAAAGCCTCTTGTTGTTCCAAGCCTTTTCTTCTGAAACTCTATCACCTTCATATGCTCAGGATTGATTTCAGGCACTACCATCGGTACGTCAGGCGTCCATCTGTGAGCACTGTTGTTTGATACAACAGGAGTTTCAGTTTTGGCATACTCCTCCTCGATTGCCTTTATCTCATCCTTTGACATATCAACGGCAGAAAAAACAAAATCTACTGTGGCGGCTACCTTTTCAACCTCGTTTACGTTATATACAACAAGCTTTTTTACTGCTTCAGGCATAGGCGTAGTCATCTTCCATCTGTCACCCACTGCCTCCTCATACGTCTTTCCCGCACTTCTCGGGCTTGCTGCAATTGTTGTAACCTCAAACCACGGATGGTTTTCAAGCAGTGAAATAAAGCGCTGTCCCACCATTCCCGTTCCGCCAAGTATACCTACCTTTAACTTTTCACTCATATCTTACGTCCTCCACATGTATTACTTTACAACTCTTACCTTAACAACGCCATCAATAGCCTCTATGGCTGAAACAATACTGTCATCTGCCTTTTGACCTACGTCAAGTATTGTATAAGCCCAGTCACCCTTTGACTTACTTACCATATCCGATACATTTATTCCTTTGGCTGCAAATGCACCGGTAAACTGTGTAATCATGTTAGGAATGTTCTTATGGCATACGGTTACTCTTGACTCTGCTGTACATACTCCTGCATCACATGCAGGGTAATTTACGGAATTTTTGATATTGCCGTTTTCCATAAAGTCCATAATCTGCTTAACTGCCATTATTGCACAGTTATCCTCTGACTCTGCCGTAGATGCTCCAAGATGAGGAAGTGTGATTACACCATCAGCTCCTGCAATCTTTGCGTTAGGAAAATCTGTTACATATCTTGATACCTTTCCGCTTGCAAGAGCCTCTATCATATCATCATCATTTACAAGTATGTCTCTTGCAAAATTTAATACTTTAACTCCGTCCTTCATCATTGCAAATGCATCCTTGTTAAGCATACCCTTCGTGCCGTCTAAGGCAGGAACATGAATGGTAATATAGTCACATTCCCTGTATATATCCTCCACATTTGTGATATGCTTTACGTGGCTTGAAAGCCTCCATGCAGCGTCAACAGATACATATGGGTCATATCCGTAAACCTCCATGCCAAGTCTGAAACCGATGTTTGCAACCTTTGCACCGATTGCTCCAAGTCCTATTACACCAAGCTTCTTTCCCATAACCTCACAGCCTGCATACTTTGCTTTCTGCTTTTCAACAGCCTTTGCAATGTTTTCGTCAGAAGCATTTTCTTTAACCCAATTGTATCCGCCCATCAAATCTCTTGATGCAAGAAGTAAGCCTGCAATGACAAGCTCCTTAACACCATTGGCATTTGCACCGGGCGTATTAAATACAACGATTCCCTTCTCGGCACATTTATCAAGTGGAATGTTGTTTACTCCGGCACCTGCACGGGCAACTGCCATTAATTTGTCAGAAAGCTCAAGGTCATGCATCGCTGCGCTTCTTACAAGCACTGCCTCCGCCTCTGCAAAATTATCTGTAGTCTCGTAATTATCAGTAAATAAATCCATTCCACATGCTGCAATTGGATTTAAGCAATTAACCTTTATCATTTTTGTTATCTCCCTGTCTAATTAATAAAACATTATATCCTATATATCATATATTAAGAGTTAGCAGCCTCAAAGTCCTTCATGAACTGTACAAGCTTCTCAACACCCTCAATAGGCATTGCGTTATAAATGCTTGCTCTCATTCCGCCAACGCTTCTGTGTCCCTTTAGGTTTACGAAGCCTGCTGCCGTTGCCTCCTTGACAAACTTTGCGTCAAGGTCATCATTTCCCGTTACAAAAGGAACATTCATAAGTGAACGGTCCTCCTTAACAACAGTTCCCTTAAACATCTTTGAGCTGTCAAGATAATCATAAAGTATTGCTGCTTTCTTTTCATTGTGCACCTTCATGGCATCAAGACCACCCATTTCCTTAACCCATTTAAACACAAGACCGCAAATGTAAATTCCGTAGCATGGAGGGGTGTTGTAAAGGGAATCGTTATCCGCCTGTGTCTTGTACTTTAACATTGTAGGCGTAAACTCCATTACGTCATCCCTTATAAGGTCCTCTCTTATAATTACTACAACCACACCGGCAGGTCCTACATTCTTCTGTACGCCGAAGAATATAAGGCCATAATCCGATACGTTTACAGGCTGTGAAAGTATGTCTGATGACATGTCAGCCACAAGTATCTTTCCTTTTGTATTAGGAAGCTTCTTGTAGGTTGTTCCGTAAATTGTATTGTTGTGGCATATATATACATAATCGGCATCCTCTGATATAGGAAGGTCGGAACAGTCTGGTATATAGGAAAATGTCTTATCTGCTGATGATGCTACAGCATTTGCCTTACCATACTTTTGTGCTTCCTCATAGGCCTTCTTTGCCCATTGACCCGTAATAATGTAATCTGCAACACCATTTTTCATAAGGTTCATAGGTACTGCCGCAAACTGCTGGGAAGCGCCACCCTGAAGGAAAAGCACCTTGTAGTTATCTGGAATATTCATTAAATCCCTTAAATCCTGCTCTGCTTCCTTTATGATATTATCATATACCTTTGAACGATGGCTCATTTCCATTACGCTCATGCCTGAACCCTTGTAGTCCATCATTTCCTCTGCTGCCTGCTTCAAAACGACCTCAGGTAAAACAGATGGTCCCGCTGAAAAATTAAATACTCTTGACATTTTTTTATCCTCCTACTTATTATCCAAATCCTGCTGATCAAAGCATGTCTCAAGTGCAGCTCCCGCAGCAACCATCGGAAATACCTTGTCATCCTTGTCAATTACACAGTCAATTACAACCGGTGTATTCATCTCAATCGCCTTCTTTAATGAATCCTCGAATTCCTCCAAGGTTGTTGCCCTAAAGCCTGTTGCTCCAAGTGCCTCTGCAACTTTAACAAAATCAACCTTATCCTCCAATATGGTGCTTGAGTATCTCTGCTCATAGAACAATGTCTGCCACTGTCTTACCATTCCGAGAACATGATTATTTATAACTACCTGAATAATCGGTACATTATATCTTGTTGCTGTTGCTATCTCATTCATGTTCATTCTGAAGCATCCGTCACCAGCCACATTGATTGTGATATTGTCAGGCATACCTACCTTTGCTCCGATACATGCTCCCACGCCGTAGCCCATCGTTCCAAGACCACCTGAGGTAATAAGCTTGCGTGGCTCCGTGTAATAGTAATGCTGTGCAGCCCACATCTGATGCTGCCCTACGTCTGTAGTTATGGTAGCCTTACCCTCTGTAATCTCATAAATCTTGTTTATGATTGCAGGGCCTGTCATGGAATTCATATCGCTATGGTCAGGGTATTTTTCCTTAAGACCTCTTATCTCCTTCGCCCACTCCGGATGCTTTATTGCCTTTATTCTTGTGGCAAGCATCTTTAATACTTCCTTTGCATCACCTACAAGGCTACAGTCAACAACTATGTTTTTGTCTATTTCCGCTGCATCTACATCTATATGTATTATTTTTGCATTATGTGCAAACTTAGATGCATTTCCTATAACCCTATCTGAAAATCTTGCGCCTACTACTATTACAAGGTCAGCCATATTGATACCAAAGTTTGAAACCTTTGTACCGTGCATGCCAATCATTCCCGTATATCTTATGTCAGTACCCGGAAATGCGCCCTTGCCCATAAGGGTATCACATACAGGAGCGTCAATCTTATCCACGAATTTGGCAAGCTCCTTTGATGCGTCTGCCGCAATAACGCCTCCTCCACAGAGAACAAACGGTCTTTCAGCCTTCTCAATCATCCTTATGGCAATATCCAAATCATCTGCATTTATTGTGCTTGTTATCTTCTCGATCGGTTCCGGCGCCTTCGGTTCAAAATCTGCAACATTTGCAGTTACATCCTTTGTTATATCAACAAGGACAGGACCCGGTCTGCCCGTCTGTGCAATCTTGAACGCTCTCCTTATTGTATCTGCAAGCTCATGTACATTTTTTACAATGAAGCTGTGCTTTGTAATAGGCATAACCACTCCGGCTATGTCTATCTCCTGAAAACTGTCCTTTCCAAGAAGTGACACGCCTACATTTGCAGTTATTGCCACAAGCGGAATGGAATCCATGTACGCCGTAGCAATTCCGGTTACAAGATTTGTTGCCCCCGGTCCTGATGTAGCCATACAGACACCTACTTTGCCGGTAGCCCTTGCATATCCGTCAGCCGCATGTGCAGCTCCCTGCTCATGGGAAGTCAAAATGTGCCTGATTTCATCCTGATGCTTATAAAGAGCATCATAAACGTTAAGTATTGTTCCTCCCGGATAACCGAAAACCGTATCAACGCCCTGCTCTTTTAAACATTCAATAACAATTTCTGAGCCTGTTAATTGTTTCATCGTATTTTCTCCTTTTTCCAATTAAGTGTTAGAATAACACATTAGCTTCTATATATCAAGTACTGCTCCTCTGTTACCTGAGGTAACCATTTTTGCATATCTTGCAAGATATCCGGTTGTTACCTTTGGTTCTCTCGGTGTCCATTCCTCCTTACGTTTTGCAAGCTCCTCATCGCTCACCTTAAGGTTTATTGCACAGTTATCTATATCTATGCTTATTATGTCGCCCTCCTTGATAAGTGCGATAGGTCCTCCCACAGCAGCCTCTGGTGATACGTGTCCGATGGAAGCTCCACGGCTTGCTCCTGAGAAACGTCCGTCAGTTATAAGGGCAACTGATGAGCCAAGTCCCATGCCCGCTATTGCTGACGTAGGATTTAACATTTCTCTCATACCAGGACCGCCCTTTGGTCCCTCATATCTTATTACTACTACATCTCCCTCAACAATCTTGCCGCCCTTGATTGCCTCGATTGCGTCCTCCTCGCATTCAAATACCCTTGCAGGGCCTTCATGCTTCATCATTTCAGGCACAACGGCAGAACGCTTTACAACAGAACCGTCAGGTGCAATATTTCCCTTTAATACCGCAAGGCCTCCTGTTGTGCTGTACGGATTATCAAGAGGTCTTATAACCTCAGGATTTTTATTTGCAACACCGGAAACGGCCTCGCCGATTGTCTTACCCGTTACGGTCATGCAGTCCTCATTTAAAAGTCCTGCCTCCTTAAGCTGGTTCATAACTGCATATACGCCGCCAGCCTCATTCAAATCCTCCATATATGTAGGACCTGCCGGTGCCAAATGGCAAAGGTTTGGTGTTTTTGCACTTATCTCATTTGCAAGTGAAATGTCAAAGTCAAAGCCTATTTCATGCGCAATAGCAGGGATGTGAAGCATGGAGTTTGTAGAGCAGCCAAGTGCCATATCAACGGTAAGGGCATTTAAAATTGCCTCCTTTGTGATAATGTCCCTTGGTCTTATATTCTTTCTGTACATTTCCATAACGGCCATACCTGCATGCTTTGCAAGCTTAAGTCTCTCTGAATAAACGGCAGGAATTGTTCCGTTGCCCGGAAGTCCCATACCAAGCGCCTCAGTGAGACAGTTCATTGAATTTGCAGTGTACATTCCTGAACATGAGCCGCATGTAGGACATGCCTTACATTCAAATTCATTTACGTCCTCCTCACTCATTGTTCCTGCGGCATAGGAGCCTACAGCCTCAAACATGGATGAAAGGCTTGTCTTATGTCCCTTAACATGACCTGCAAGCATTGGTCCTCCCGAAACAAATACAGTAGGCACGTTTACTCTTGCAGCCGCCATAAGAAGTCCCGGAACATTTTTATCGCAGTTTGGTATCATTACAAGCGCATCAAACTGATGGGCGGTTGCCATACATTCTGTTGAATCTGCAATAAGGTCTCTTGTCACAAGGGAATATTTCATTCCGATATGTCCCATTGCTATACCATCGCAGACCGCAATTGCAGGAAACATAATCGGTGTTCCCCCTGCTGCCGCAACTCCAAGCTTTACTGCCTGCGCTATTTTATCCAAATTCATGTGACCCGGAACTATTTCATTATATGAGCATACAATACCTACAAGAGGCTTTGAAAGCTCCTCCTCCGTCATACCAAGTGCATTGAACAGACTTCTGTGTGGTGCCTGCTGCATACCAACTTTTACGTTATCACTTTTCATAGCTTATTCTCCTTTTCATTTTCTTACATCTCTAACCTGTAAATTCTCATCCGTTGTATAATATTAATTTTTTTAAGTAACTATATGATATAACATATAATATAAATTTATTTTTTAATTTCTTCAAGCTTTATGTTGTACATGGAAAACATTACATCCTTGCTTATCGTTTCACCGTCTGCACCTATCATATCATCCACAATAACATAGGATACTCTTGCGCTTACTGCGCCATCACCTTCAGGAATAAATGCAGCAAAAACAGGATATGCATCATCATATGTATAAATATATAACTCCATATCCTTTGCCAGAGTGTTTACAAAGCTTGTGTCTACAACAAACATGGACTGCGCAGCAATTGCCATTGTACCTGTCCTCATTGCGGTAATCTGCATTGCAATATTTCCAGCAAGCTTCTTTTTCATTACCGTCTCCACACTTTCTGACATGCCTCCAGTATAAACTTCTGCCATAAGCATAACATTTGGAAGCACCTCATCCATATTTGATACCCTGTAAACATGTGCAGGCGAGGAATAATCCATACCGCCTATTGTGTCTATGATTTTCCTAACGTCATCCATCGCTCCCGTAGCCTTAATGTAACTTTCATCACACACAAGCTCATGCATGATAAGTGCCATTTCCTGACCCTTATCATAAAACGATGAATTATTGCTTAAAACATTGTTATCCTTATTTCCGCAGGCAGAAAAAAGTACAGTAAGCATCGTCATTATGAAAACAATATAAATTTTTCTTTTATTTTTCTTTTCGTTGTTCATTATATATTCTCCACAATAAGGTCGCCCATCTCATCACATGCAACTAATGTTGTTCCCTGCTCGCCTGACATTATGTCACATGTGCGGTATCCGTCTGCAAGCACCTTTTTTACGGCATTTTCTATTGCATCTGCCTCCTTATCAAGGTCAAAGCTGTATCTTAACATCATTGCTGCAGAAAGAATTGTGGCAATCGGGTTCGCCTTATTTTGTCCTGCTATGTCAGGCGCAGAACCGCCGCTTGGTTCATACATGCCGAATTTTGTTTCATTTAATGATGCTGATGCAAGCATTCCGATGGAACCTGTAATCATTGACGCCTCATCAGAAAGGATGTCTCCAAACATATTCTCAGTTAATACTACATCAAACTGTGCAGGGTCCTTTACAAGCTGCATTGCACAGTTATCAACAAGCATATGCTCGTAAGTTACCTCAGGATAATCCTTTGCCACCTCCTCCACAATTTTTCTCCAAAGTCTTGAGGAATCAAGGACGTTTGCCTTATCAACGCTCGTAACCTTTTTCCTTCGCTTCATGGCTATGTCAAATCCCTTGATTGCAATTCTTCTTATCTCGTTCTCGTTGTATGTAAGTGTGTCAATCGCTGTCATCACGCCATCTATTTCCTCAGTTTTTCTCTCTCCGAAATAAAGACCTCCCGTAAGCTCACGCATAATCATCATGTCAAAGCCATTGTCAGCTATCTCCTTTTTGAGAGGACATGCATTTTTAAGCTGATCATATAAAAATGCAGGTCGAAGGTTTGCAAAAAGTCCAAGCTCCTTTCTGATTTTAAGAAGTCCCGCCTCAGGTCTTTTGTCAGGAGGAAGCTTGTACCAAGGTGATGTTGATGTGTTGCCTCCGATTGAGCCGAGCAGTACCGCATCGCTTGCCTTTGCCCTTTCCACAGCCTCATCCGTAAGCGGCACGCCATGTACATCTATGGAACAGCCCCCCATAAGAAGCTGCTCATAGTTAAACGTATGTCCAAATTTTGCACCCACGGCATCCAAAACTTTCATTGCCTGAGTCACAACCTCAGGACCTATTCCGTCTCCCTTTATAACGGCTATATTACAATTCATTTTTCCATCTCCTTCAATATGTTAAAATTACATAATAAAAACAAAGGTCTAAACTGATACAAGAATTTACTTTTAATTGATAAATAAATGCTTTCTTTTTCCAAAATATACTATATTACATATTAAAAGCGTTATCATCACTACAGCATTTGAAATCATGCTTGAAAGATTAAGCTCAATTCCAACTACTGTTGCCTTTACCAAAATACAGTAAATTACAGCTACTAAAATGTTAAAAAATATGCAAAGGTGATACATAAAAGGACCATGCTTTTTAAATCCCGCCAGGAAAAACCTTGTTATAACTGCATATACGCCAAGAGCCATCATCATGATACCCACTGTTATATCAATCGTCTGCAAACCGTCAAACATGTTATATATTTTTTGAAGATAGCGATCATCTACATTATAATGTTTACCCATACTGATTCTATAGCCATTGTAAATATTCAGTATACAGTTTAGAAAAAGCTGAACCCATATGACAAATTTAAACCATTTCATTCCAAGCACTTCGCCATTGTTTTGTGTAAATGCCGATTGCTGCAAATTATTCCACTGCATATTTTGCTGCTGATACTGATTTGGCTGATATGTCTGCTGCGGCTGCTGATACTGATTTGGCTGGTATGTCTGCTGTGGTTGCTGATACTGATTCGGCTGGTATGTCTGTTGTGGCTGCTGATACTGATTTGTTCCCATCCCCTGATTTACTGGTGTCCCACATACATTACAGCTTATCGCTCCATCAGGGATGTTATTTCCACATTGAGTACAATACATATTTTCCTCCTTTTTCTCCTCGAGAATTTTCATTGGTAAGGCTTTCCATTACCTGTTTTTGCTGTTTATATTATTGATAAGACCACCGTTTTTGATAATCTCCTGCATAAACGGCGGAAATGCCTGACCTTTAAACTCCGTACCCTTTGTCCTGTTATATATCATTCCACTGTCAAAATCCACCTCGACCATATCTCCTGCCTCTATACCCTTTGCAGCCTCGGGACATTCAATAATCGGAAGTCCGATATTGATTGCATTTCTGTAAAAAATCCTTGCAAATGTCTCTGCGATAACAACGCTTATGCCTGATGCCTTAATCGCGATTGGTGCATGTTCTCTGGATGAGCCACAGCCAAAATTTTTGTTTGCAACCATAATATCGCCGGGCTTTACCCTGTTGACAAAATCCTTGTCAATATCCTCCATGCAATTTTTTGCAAGCTCAGCCGGGTCTGATGAATTAAGGTATCTTGCAGGGATTATAACGTCTGTATCTACATTGTCACCATATTTGTGAACTGTTCCATATGCTTTCATTGAATAATAACCACCTTTCATGTATTGTTTATGCTATCTCGCTCGGACTACTTATTTTTCCTGTAATTGCGGATGCCGCTGCAACAGCAGGGCTTGCAAGATAAACCTCTGAATCAACGTGTCCCATACGACCTACAAAGTTACGGTTTGTTGTTGACACCGTTCTTTCTCCTGCCGCCATAACGCCCATGTGTCCGCCTAAACAAGGTCCGCAGGTAGGGGTAGAAACAACTGCACCTGCCTTTATGAATATCTCGGTAAGTCCCTCCTTAATCATTGTAAGGTATACGTCCTGAGTTCCCGGAATCACAATAACTCTCACACCATCTGCCGCATGCTTATCTTTCATAAGCTCCGCTGCAATTCTCATGTCTGAAATACGTCCGTTTGTACAGGAGCCGATAACAACCTGATCAATCTTAATATCGCCAACCTCATCGATTGTCCTTGTATTTTCAGGAAGATGCGGAAATGCAACCGTCGGCTTAAGCGTTGAAAGGTCAATGGTATATTCCTCATCATACTCTGCATCCTCATCAGCCTCATACTTAGTAAAGCTTTTTGAGGAATGCTCTTTCATATATTCCTCTGTAAGCTCATCCACAGGGAATATGCCGTTTTTGGCTCCTGCTTCAATCGCCATGTTTGCTATTGTGAACCTGTCATCCATAGTAAGGTTCTTTATACCCTCACCCACAAACTCCATAGATTTGTAAAGTGCTCCGTCAACACCAATCATACCGATAATGTGAAGTATAACATCCTTGCCACTGACCCAAGGTGCCTTTTCACCTACTATATTAAACTTAATTGCAGACGGTACCTTAAACCATGCCTTGCCTGTAACCATTCCTGCCGCCATATCCGTGCTTCCTACACCTGTTGAAAAAGCTCCAAGTGCCCCATATGTACATGTATGTGAATCAGCACCGATACATGTTTCTCCTGCAACTATAAGCCCCTGTTCCGGAAGCAGTGCATGTTCAATACCCATGGCTCCCACATCAAAGAAATTCTTAATGGAATTTGCACATGAAAATTCTCTGACGCATTTACAATGCTCTGCACTTTTAATATCTTTATTCGGAGTAAAGTGATCCATTACAAGCGCAATTTTCTCTTTGTCAAACACTTCCTTCTTATCAAACTTTTCCATTTCATGTATGGCAACCGGTGTTGTTACATCATTTCCCAGTACCAAATCCAAATCAGCCTCAATCAGCTGTCCTGCCGTAACGCTAGGAAGTCCCGCATGTGCAGCAAGAATTTTTTGTGTCATAGTCATACCCATAATTTGTTCCTCCATATATTTTTAATTGTGTTCTATTTTTATTAGCACGTTTCTTACGAATCCTGCTATTTTTAATATATTATAAAAATGTAATAACAACTGTTTATTATACACCAATATGTGCTTCGATGTCATCAGGTTTCCATAAAGTTCCGTCTGAAAACTCTATGTATTCCACAAAGTTTCTTCCGTCTGCATACCTGTATGCCTCATCTATTGCGATTTTATCTCCATCACCATAATAAATGACAAGACTGGCATTTGCACGCTCCAGACGAATGCTGTCAGGGGTTATTCCCTTGCCAAATGTTATCCGGTCCTCTGTATCAGGGACATTCAC
>JAAVIA010000042.1 GCA_014799405.1 Lachnospiraceae bacterium | reverse complement strand
TGCTGTATTATTTTTTAGGAATGAGCGACCCGGAGATCGCAGCGCACTTGAACCTTGTGCGCCGGACGGTAGCCTACCGCCGGACAAGCTCTTTGCAGGAACTAAAAAAATTTATGGAGGGAAAAGCTGATGAATGAAACGACTGCAAACACACCGCACTTACAGGGCGGCAAGGGCTTACTTCCTTATCCCGTTATCGTGGCGGCTGTTTCCGGGAGCGTGGACGCTATGAACACAGTGTTAAAGCATTATGAGGGCTACATTGCCGCACTGTCAACCCGTACCATGTATGACGAAGCAGGCAGCCCCCACCCGTGGGTAGACGAGGAACTGCGCCGCCGACTGGAAACCAAGCTGATCATAACGGTTATGACCTTTAACGTGGCTTAAAGGGCGGGACACAAAAGAGGAATCATAGCACGGGCGGGCTGACCGCCCGCTGTTTCCTGCCATTCCGCAAAAGTACATCTTCATGGTGTGCCTTTGCGGGCTGACAAGCCCCAAGAACTTTGACAAAGAAAGCGCACGGCGCAGCATAGGGCAATCGGACACGTTCAATATGCGGCGAGCCTGCGGGCTGATACGCCAAGACCCCCGGCAAGGGGCGAGCGGTACTATCAGTGAACCGCAGGCGGCAAAGTGGAAACTGCCGCCGCCATGACCCGCATATTGGTATAATGATACACCCGTATGACACGGCTACTCACAAGAATGAGAGGGGTGCAAGTCCCGTGGAGCTGCCAAGCCGTCCGAGCTGCCTATTTTAATAAAAGCAAGTACAGCAATCCGAAGATATTTGAAAGGAGGGCTGCCAATGATAAACAGTAAACAACTGGACGTTATGAGCAGGCAGGGGACGGAAAAAATCGACCCTGCACAGTTAGCGGACATAAACCATGTTTCCATTGATACGGGGCTTTCTGCAACGGAGCGCATGAAAGCGTACCTTGAACAGATTAAGAACCCGTATTGCTTCCGTTGCGGGGAAACAGTCGTCCGGCTATGCTTTGCCCCTGCGGGGGACGACCTCAATTCACACCTTATCAGCTTTTTCGGCGGTCTGAAAAAAGGCTGAAAAATATGATGAAAAATGCTGAAAAAATCTCCGTCTTATTGTATAATAGACGTGTGATTGTAGGGGGATTGGAGGAATAATGCCACGCATTAGAAAATCACAGAACAACCAACCTACTACAAGCCGTATCGTATGGCGGATTGCTGTCTACATAAGACTATCCAAAGACGACGGGAACGACGAAAGTTTGAGCGTAACCAACCAGAGGAAGATCATCACGGAGTATATCGAAGAATTTTTCGAGGGCGAATATATCATTGCTGATGTTTACGCAGACGACGGGCTGACCGGGACGGACTATGAACGCCCGGAATTTCAACGGCTGATACATGACGTGGAAGCCGGGACTGTCAACTGTATCATCTGCAAGACATTATCAAGGGCTTTCCGTAACTATTCCGATCAAGGCTACTTTCTGGAAAAGGTATTCCCCTTATACGGGGTACGCTTTATCAGCATAGGCGACCCGTCACTTGACACATTCAAAAACCCGGACGCAGTACAGGGAATGGAAGTACCCATAACCGGGCTGATGAATGACCGTTACGCCGCAAGGACTTCCAACGACATACGCCGGACGTTCAACACCAAGCGCAGGAAAGGCGAATTTATCGGCGCATTTGCCCCTTATGGGTATATGAAAGACCCGGAGGACAAAAACGCATTTGTGATTGATGAAGAAGCCGCCGAGGTAGTGAGGAATATCTTTCACTGGTTCGTTGACGAGGGCATGAGTAAATTAGGCATTACAAAGAAGCTGACCGAAATGGGAATACCCACACCAATCGAATACAAGCACAGCAAGGGCTTGAATTTGCAGACACCGAGAACAGACACACATGACGGTATGTGGGCAATTACCACAGTCTGTACTATCCTTAAAAATGAAATGTATATAGGGAACATGGTACAGGGGAAACAGCGGGTAATCAGCTACAAAGTGCATGAAAAAATTGCACCGCCTAAAGAAGAATGGTTCATAGTGGAGAATACACACGAACCAATCATTGACCGGGAAACATTCGACAAGGCGCAGCGGTTACAGGAACGGGACACACGCACCGCACCGGGCAAGAAACAGCTCTATCTTTTTTCCGGGCTGCTACGGTGTGCGGACTGCAAACGCTCCATGACAAGACGGACGAACCGCAAGCCAAACAAGACCTATATTTATTACGCTTGCAGTACATACGTCTTTAAGTCAAAGGACAAATGCACCCGGCACGTCATAAGGGAAGAAGTCTTATACGAAGCAGTATTGAAAGCGGTACAGGCTCAAATCTCCCTTGTTGGGGATATGGCAGAGGTAGTAAAGGAAATAAACAACACTTCTACTATCTGCACCCAATCAAAACGGTTACAGCAGCTATTGAAAGACCGTAACAAGGAGCTTGAAAAACTTACCTGCGTTACAGATAACCTTTACATGGACTGGAAATGTGGGGACATAACCCGTGCTGAATATGTGAGAATGAAAGCCAAGTTTGAACAGCAGGCAGAACAGGTAAAAGGCATAATTGCCAACCTGCAAACAGAAATTCAGCTATCAGAAAAGGGCGTAGGAAACGACAACCCTTATCTGACAACATTCTTGAAGCATAAGAATGTAACAAGCCTTGACCGTGGGCTTTTGGTGGAACTGATTGACACTATATACGTCCACGAAAACAATGAGATAACAATTCAATTTAACTTTGCCGACCAACACAAGCGTATTGTTGAGTTTATCGAAAACAATCAACATAACCTTGTACTGATAAAGTCCAACAACGCCGTATAATGATTAACGGCGTGTTGGTATCAACTTTTTAGGCAAAGTTGTCTATAAATCTATGCACCATTGGGTCCGATTAAACCGTAAATGTGTCCTTTTTCAATTGTTAAATTAACATCATTCACAACGGTTTTTCTGTGCTTCGCCCGGCCATACATTTTGGTAAGGTGTTCCACCTGTAAAATATGTTCCATAACCTTCTCCTTTCCTATTTATGAAATGTTTTAGAAGTTATCTTCTAATTCCATCCTACAACCTCATTCTAAAGAAAAGGTTAAGTAATTGGTTAAGAAAAGGTTAAATAACATCGTTCTGCTTGAGACGGTAACCCATTCCCCATATAGTCTCAATATATTCTTCATCGCCTGCATACTGCTTTATCTTATTCCGCAAATTGCTCATATGCACCTTCAGGGTGCTGTCCTCATTGTAGAACGGCTCATTCCAGACACTTTCAAACAAATTAGCCTTGGAAAAAAGCTTCGTTGGATTTTTGAGTAACAGCTCAAGAATCATAAACTCCTTGCTTGTGAGAGCAAGTGTATGTTCCCCCAATGTTACTGTTCCTGACGTACAATCCATCACCATATTTTTATAACGTATCTGCTCCGGCCTTTCCGCATCAGATTCTTTTTTGCTTCTCCTAAGCACAGCCTCTATTCTCACAAGCACTTCATCCAAATCAAAAGGCTTGGAAATGTAATCGTCCGCTCCCATACGAATAATATCAATTTTTGTCTGCACTGTGTTTTTTGCAGATACAACAATAACCGGTATTTCTGAGAACTCTCTCAGTTTTTTAAGTACCATATCTCCACTTCTCATAGGCAGCATAAGATCAAGCAGTACAAGGTCTATATCTGTTTTTTCACGAAGTGTATCCAATGCTGCCAGACCATTTTTTGCGCTTAATACTTCATGCCCCTGTGACTGCAAATATTCACATAACAGACGTATAATCTCATTATCATCTTCAACTACAAATATCTTTGGCATTTATTCACCCCAAATCCCATATGGTTAAATTTTGAAATTGTATGTGCCTATTTTATCATAGTATTTCCCGTAATATAAGAGTCCTTTCTTTAATTATTCCCTACAACAAGCAAAAAGGGCTGCCACTTCCATGCGACAGCCCATCAATTCAGCTTATGTAATCTGTTAAAAAATAATGCTTACGCTCCCTATATTGCATCAGCTAACTCAGCGGCTTTTTTGCAGCCATCAGTTTTATCAATATCCCCAACATTCAGTACCCCGGGAATTAAAACCTCGCCTGCCATTTTCCATTTGTTCAAAGCAGCCATACGCTCAATAGGAATGCGAACACCGTCCATAACCGACATGTCATCTTCCTCACAACAAGTAATCAGCATACATTCTTTTCCTGCAATGTCCTTTCCACCAACAACCAAAGAAAAGATACGGTCAATGACACCCTTAATCTGTGCTGGAATCGAGTACCAATAAACAGGGGTAGTAAACACAATAACGTCAGATTCCAAAATTGCAGGAGCAATCGTGTTAAAATCATCATCAAATGTACAGGCCTTTCCAGTGGAAAAGCATGTTTCACAAGCCCGGCAACCACCCACTTTTTTCAATGCAGCATCAAAACGTGTCACAGTATGCCCTTTTGCTTCTGCTGCATTAATGAAAGCATCGGTCATGGCAAAACTGTTTCCATTTTTTCGGGGACTTCCTGTTATTACAACTACCTTTTTATTCATTCGATATATCCTCCTTATTACTGTGGGATTGACTTTATCCACACCTGATACTATAATCTTAGCATGAATAAAAGGTAAATCAAGTACGCACATTTAGGTGTGATACTTGCATTTAAGTTATATACTTACCTAAAGGAGAGTGTGAAAATGGATAAACGCTGCATTGCAAATGAATGTCTTGAAACAACAGGTTTTAGTTATACATTATCGCTGATTAATGGTAAATACAAAATGACTATTTTGTATACTCTAATGGAGTTTGGTGTTGTTCGTTTTAATGAAATGAAAAAATATATTAGTGAAATATCATACAAAACATTAAGCTCAACTTTAAAAGAGTTGGAGGCTGACCAATTAGTCAATAGAAAAGAATATCCACAAATTCCGCCTAAGGTAGAATACAGCCTTACCGAGCGTGGTAAATCGTTAATTCCCATTTTAGACGGAATGTGTGAATGGGGTGCTAAAAACAGATTATAAAACGCACTATTTCATCAATTCATCTGACAACCGTATAATTTCCGGAGCCACCTTTTCCCGCTGTTTTTTTGTAATATAATTATAAATGGGATATGCGGCTGCAACTCCTGCCATACCTATTACACCAATAATTATGCCTGGAATAAACCATACACCTCCCCAAACCATTGTGCAGCTCATTCCGGTTCCCATAATTAAAGCACTGACAATACCTACAATCAGCGAAACGATTGTACCTGGCCTTGTCACACTCTGATCCAGACGTCGCAGCCGCTCCATCTTTTCTTCCTCCTGTGTTGGCTGTGTGTACTTTTCACGAATACTCTTTATTTCCTTCTGCTGCGTGGCAGAATACGTATAATTGAAGATTTCATTTTTTTCATCCATAATAGTCCGCTCCTTTCATTTTTTTAAACTTTTTATCTGCCTTGTTGATTTGTAAATCATAAATACAGCCATACCAATCACAATAGTACAGACACCACCACCTGTTGCCCCCGTCATAACAGCACGGAATTCTTCGTCCTCCCCGCCAAACTGTGCAAGCATAGCCGTTTCCAATGACAGTATAGATACCATTGCTGCCACTAAATTGATTACCTTCGCAGCCGACATAATCGGGCTTCCGTGTTTTCTGAATTTGACAAGATTTATAACAGCTGTAATAACATAATAAAAAGAATACAGTGCCATAAAATAAATCAATACTCCCGGATAATTAAACCCTTGGTTTTGATGCACCATGAATATCACAATACCTGCAAGCACCTGATTCATCACAAGCAACATAATTCCACATAGACGGTAACGATAAAGCTCATTTTCTATTGGGGTCCTGTCAGTTTTCATTTTACCCTTATGCAGAAGCATCAATCGCATTACTACAAGCAGTATATAATAAATTGCCAAAGATATAAGCCATAACGAACGATAACGGATGCCGGAAAACATTTTTATGGCAATATACACTAAATTTATAAATAGTCCCTGATATAACGAAATTTCTGTACGGAAACGAACATCATCAAAAAAGCGTTTTCCAATAGATGTATTTCTCAACCTTTTCATAATCGGATGTTCATTTATGCGCTGTCTGACTCCCTTAACAAATTTCGTGAAATAAGGGAACCCCGTAATTGTTATAATAAGTGCGTATGCAGAACCTATATATGCCAAATATTGTATTGCAGTAATGCTTATGTGCAAAGCTGCAACCAAAATTATAAGCACATAGCCAAAAAACGCAATCACAACCGTAGGCAGCGGAGGCAAACAAAATATTTTTTTAAGTATTTGTATAAATCGCTCCATCGCTTTTTCTCCTAAGCCTCACAGTAAACGTGCTTCCCTTTCCTGTTTCGCTGCTAACCGATATATCCCCATCCGCAATTTCTATCACCCTCTTTACAAGTGCAAGTCCCAAGCCATTGCCCTGTGTAGCATGTGAAGTGTCTCCCTGATAAAACTTTTCAAAAATATGCCTGCCTACTTCAGGCGGAATACCACAACCGGTATCAGACACCTGCACAACAGCCCACTCATTGTCTGATTTCATTTTCAGAGTAACCCTGCCACCCGGTTCCGTAAATTTCATGGCATTGGAAAACAAATTGTTCCACACCAACGTCAACAGTTCAGCATCATCCTCTACAAAAACTTCTTCCTCTATGTCCGTTTCAATTTCTATATCCTTTTTCTCCCACACATTTTCAAAATTTAAAAGGCATTCACAAAGCTGTTCCCCGAGGTTATAAATCTTCTTATCAGGATATATCTGCTGGTTTTCCAGTTTATTCAGCTTCAGAATATTGGTCATCAAATCCGCAAGCCTGCGAGACGAGTCTGTAACAGCCTTTGCATACTCTATCCGTTTTTCTTCCGAAAGATTTGGCTGTTGGAGTATGGTTCCATAATTTTGTATCACAGCCAGAGGTGTTTTCAATTCATGCGACACGTTAGCAATAAAATCAGTACGGAGTGTTTCTATTCCTGAAAGCTCCTCTGCCATTTTATTAAAATACAATATAATAACATCAAAACCATCTATATTGCTATAGCCTCCAAGGGGCTCAATACGTGTGGAAAATTCACCCTGCATAATTTTTTCAGCCGCGCTTATAATACGTTTCACCGGACGCTCAACTATATATTTTCGTCTAAGCCCATCTATTATCGTACAAATCAGACTGAGGAATATAACATTGCCAAAGGTAAGCAGCGCCGCATAATGAATATCATCTTTGGATAAAGAAATTTCCATCGCATTTTGCATCAATTTCAGAAATATGAGCATGCAGCAGGTAATAATAAATGCAATAAACATAAAAAATACAACATACCTCTGAATACCTGCCAGAATACGCAAACGTTTCTCCTTAGAAGACCTTTCCCTCATTTCACCACCGCCTTATACCCAAGACCATGAACCGTAACAATCTCAAATGCATCGCATTCGGAAAATTTATCCCGCAGCTTCGTCATATAAACATCTACCGCTCTAGTTGCCGTATTGGATTCTGCGTCCCAGAATTCGTCCATTAACTGGGGACGTGTAAATGTTTTTTTCGGATATGACAACATCTTATACAGGATATTAAACTCACGCATTGTCAGGGAAATTTCCTCACCATCATAAACAGCGGTACGCTCATCTGCATCCAGTACCAGCCCTCCAATTTCCAATCGGTGACTACTTGCAATTTTTGCCCGTCGCAGCAATGCCCCAATTCGCAATAAAAGCTCATCCAAATCGATAGGTTTTATCATGTAATCATCTATACCAATCCGATAACTCCTTTGTTTGGAAGCGAAATCATCCCTTGCGGTCATAAACAGAATTGGTATATCCTCATTTAATTCCCGCACGGTTTTTGCAAACTCATATCCGTCAATCCCCGGCATCATAATGTCAGATATAATCAGGTCAAACGTATTGTTATACATGGAATCATATGCTTCGNTGACACTCAGGCAGCCTACTGCTTCATAGCCGTTTTGGTTGAGGAACGTGCAAACGGANTAATTCAGTTCCCTGTCATCTTCTACTACTAATACTTTAAACATAGNCAAAACTCCTCCTACTGTCGGTTCATATANTTATAATACCATGAAAATGTTTCAGTTTTGTTTATATTTCAAATCTTTTAATAATTTTTTTATCCCCATGTCTCAACTNTAGCAAATTACTGTGGAAATCCCTATAAAGAACGCAAACGACCCACTTAGTCTTTTNGTACTATACGGGTCGTAGACATAGTTTCAGATTAATGTTTTGTAGCATTCCTACTNGCCTCAACACTAGCTCTTCCAAGCTCACGGCTTGCTTCTACACTCGCCTTTCCAATATCCGTTGCTGACCCTGCCNAATGTGCCGCAGCACGTTTTTCTGTAGCCTCCTTCGCAGACTGTTTACGTNCATTTTCTTCTTCTGCAAGACGTTTCTTTGCATCCTCTACAGATTCACCCTCATGTGTCAGAAATTTNTCAACAAACTTATCCTCGACNTTTTTATAAGTACCAACNACACCATCCTCAATTTTCTTATACGTACCCACAACACNTTCTGCAATCTTCTCATTTGCTTTTACAAGTTTTGATTTTNCCAATTTTATTTTCCTCCTTAAATCTTTTTATTTATAACTATTATTTATTAACTCTTTTCATCTGATTTGTATACACCATTTCCNTTTTACTTCAGACCCTTGCAGATAGGGATAAGGAACAGAAGTAAAATGATACCAACAACACCAACAACAATTCCCCATACCATAAGGTTCCACACCATTATCATGCACATTCCGGCACCAAATACGAGCGTACTGAAAATGCCATATAATACTGTCGCAATNGTTTTTCCACTGAATGCAATTGCNGCCTTGCCGCTCATCTTTCTATGCGTAATCCACATAATCAACAAAACTATGATTCCAATTGCACAGACAACAACGCCGGGAGTAAAGGCATCCCATTCCGGAATCAGTGCCATACACATACCGATTGAAAANAACAGNCCTCCAACTACACTTAAAAGCAATGTCACAAAATCCTTTTTCTTCATAATAANCAACCTCCATTCAAATTTTATCTTCAAGTGTTCCCTCACCTGTTGTCTGCATTCTACTATCCGATTGTTTAAAAATGTTTGAAGAAATGTTTCTGAAATGTTAAAAAGAAGGGAATTTCCCTTCTTTTTTTCTCTGTACATATGTATTTTCGTTATACCTTCAAATCCAGATTTGAACCAACCTCTGTAGGCGTTTTTTTATCTTCCTTCTCTGAAGCATCCTCTTTAACAGCTTCCATAAAGGTCTTGAAATCTGTGTCATCCACATAAATCGTACCGTCATCAGAATTCTCCAATTTTTCATCCAAANNNNTTTCTGCCTTGCTAAGAGCGTTTTCTTCTGTCTTTTCTTCGTTTTCTTCCTTCTTTGTTTGTTCAAGCCTTTCAGTTTTCTTTTCTTCTAATTGCTCNTGTAGCTCCTNTTTCTTCTCNGCTGCCTTTTCCCTTGTCTTTTTAATCAGCTTTTCGGAATTCTGTCTTCTTTCNTCCCTGAGCTTTTCATTCAGCTTGTCTTCTCTTATTACATACGAATACTGACAATAATTCCCGTTCTCATCTATGTAACTATGCCGGAATACACAGGTCATACCCCTTGCTTTCTCAAATGCGTCAGCTATTTTTGTCATTTTCTCAACNCCTGCAATCAGCTCCTTCATTTTCTTTTCCATTTCCGGGTCATTCTGCATTTTTTCTAAAAGCTTTGGATTTATAGTNAGCGTTTTTCCACTTTTATCTGTAGCATACGTANNNCCTNTTCTAAATTCCACACTTGGAGCAANCTTTTTCAGCTTATTCATATAGTCTGTCGTNCTTTCTGTCTTGTTACTACCAGCTGTTCCTTTTCTTCCCGCCTTAGACAACAACCTTTTAAGCTCCCCTGAAATCATCTCCTCAGTATCTATCTGATCTGCTGCCCTTTGAAACGCCTTATCCAGCCCGTTTATTTCTTCTTCCATAGTCATTTTACGATAACCTGTTTCCGAAGCCTTGTCTTCTACATAACGCTCCCTTGTACCATTCTGATACCCTTGCACAATTTCATCATAAAGGTTTCGGTAAGCTCTGGCATAATCCTCTGCCTTATTTGCGGTGCTGTATACACTGTNGCTTCCCCTCTGCCCTTTCAACTTTTCGACTTCTCTAGCCAGTTCACTGCCATAATTATTTGCAATTAAAGAACTTGTCGCCTGCTTCGCCTGTTTTACAATGTTATCCTTTTCTGAGGTTTTTCCATATTTAGTATTTGGGATCCAATTATTCCGCATACTTACATTTACTGACATATTAATTATTCCTCCTATCCAAAATCTTGTAATCAGAATTTTTACACCTTCAAATCCAGATTTGTCCCAACCACGNTCTGCTCCTTTTTATCTGTTTTACCGGAATCTTCTTTCATAGCTTCCATCATTGTCTTAAACTCTGAATCGTCCATATAAATCATGCCATCATCGGAAGCAGCCATTTTCACACTTAAAAGCGTTTCTACCTTATTAGAGCCTATCTTTTCGTCTGTTTTTTCTACTTTTTCCTCAGTTCTTTCCTCTTCTGCCTTTGCCTCTTTCTTTTCTTCCAATACTTCTTCTAACTCTTCTTTCTTCTTCGTTGCATTTTCTTTTTGCTTTTCCATAAGTTTTTCAGCGTTTTCCCATCTTTCTTTACGGAGCTTATCGCTCAGATTTAACATATAATCATTTCGAGTCATGGCTATATGGCAATATTTTCCATTTTCATCTATATAGCTATGTCGATAAACCGTCGTCCAACCAGTTGCTTTATTAAATGCTTCCGATATTTTGATCATTTTCTCAACACCTGCAATCAATTCCTTCATTTCTTTTTCCATCACAGGGTCATTCTGCATTTTTTGCAAAAGCTTTGGGTTGATCGTGAGAGTTTCTCCACTTTTGTCTGAAGCAGGCGCATATCCTGTCCTGAATTCCGCACTTGGAGCAAGCTTTTTCAGCTTATTCATNTAGTCNGTCGTNCTTTCTGCTTTGTTGCTCTCGGATGCCTTCGATGCCTTTTCTGCTTCCTTCTTCCTTGTGCTGCTTGTCACACTGCTTTCTGTCATACTCTGTGCCAAATAGCTGTTGTAACTGTTTGAAATTTCCATTCCCATAATCTTATCCTCCTTGATAATCTTTTTTTGAAATCCTTTTCGCTTTCATTCTATAATTGTTTACATAATACATGAGCCCAATTATTCATTATACTTTCATAGGGAATCCGTACGATACTGTCCTTGGAGTCACTTTCATACATACAGCCTTCCCCTGCACCACCTAGTCCGGGGAGCTTAGTATAACCACCAAAAATAATATAAATATCCCCGGTTGCATTGTTTTCATATAAGAAAGTCTCAAATGCNTCCCTATCCACATAAACATAGCTGTCATCATATGAAATCATTTTGCTTAGTTCCTCTGTGTCAGCTGAAACAATTTTAGCTTCCCCATCATAGCAGCCTACCANAATGTCTTNNCTTTCGCTGTANCGNGCGTAGGAATTGATATGTATAACCAAAAATATAGCTGCAATTGCCATAAATGTGANAATGCCNATTCCTGTGCACAGCCTTTTTCGATATGGACGAAANTCNGCNATTTCCGACATTCTTCTTTTCATATCTGCGAATTCCTTTTCGCCTGCATAAGTTGCTGTCGGTGATATTTCCTCATATCCTAAACGTAACACCTTTAANCTTTTCAGCAATACCAAGCCATATTCATGTGCAGACCTTCCACTATTTTGTATACACACCCTGTCACATATATCCTCCATATCTGACCGCAGATACTTCCTGAAAATAGACAAGAACGGATTTATCCATAACAGACATATCAATATGTCCCACGCAAACCCATACCATAAATGTCCCAAACGAATATGTGTCTTTTCATGCTGTATAATAGCCAGTAGCTCATCTTTTCTGTAGCTATCCAGCATTATTTGCGGCAGGACAATTTTAGGTTTTAACAAACCCGATGTAAATGGCGTCACATTCATATCTGTAACACATATCTGCGTACCTTCAAAAACAGATGTTTTCATCCCCGAAACAATTCTCCGAAGGTGCAGACGTTTTCCAAATATACAGAAAGCTGCTACAAAAATACCTGCTACATAAATGCGGTCAAACCAAATATTTTTCATGGTTCCATATGTCATTCGCCAGGTAAGCCTAAACACGACTTCATTTTCATAAAAGACCTTTAATCTTCCAAGAAATGGTATAAACAGGAACAATGTCCATGACAATCCTCTTAAAAAAACCTTCTTTGAAAAAAATACTTTTCGAAGCAGAAGCACAAACCAAATAAGTATAAATGAAAAAGCCGCACACCGCACAAGCTGTGTCGTAAAATACACTGCACAAAAATTCATGACTCCACCAATCAGTGACCAATCAAGCATCGTAGTCACCACTCTTTATCCGGAGATTCATTCCTCCGCTCTTTGCTGCTTTCCAAAATCTCCTCCAGCTCTTTTATCTGTTCATCTGTCAAAACAAAGCTCTGCAATAATGCCGTCATGGCATTTGTTCCACTACCCGAAAAATAGTTGTCCACAAACCGCCTGCTTTTTTCTTTTACACACTCATCCTTTGGTTTTTGTACATAATAATGGTAAACTCTGGAATCATGCTCATCCACAGTGTAACCAAGAATATCTTTACTGTTCAGTCGGTTCATAAGCACACGCACCATTCTCTGTGACATATCCACGGATCCTTGCATCCTTTTATAAACCTCTGAGGATGTCAGTGGCTCATCACTAGCCCATAAGACTTCCATAATCTGCCATTCACTTGGTGTAATTTCTTCCTTTTCCATATACTAAGGTCCTTTCATTTTGTATTGTTATTATATATATCGGTCAACAATCGTTAATCATTAATAGTCGTTGACGTTTTTATCCTTGTTTTGTTGTAATTGCCATGAAAAAAAAGACTTAGAACGAAATCATTACGCTACTGGAACACAGCATTGAGCAACAATAGATTAGAGATAAATGTAACAAAAAAGAGTGGTTGATTTGTCAACCACTCTAGTGCAGAATCTACTCAAAGGTAATCGGATGTGACTCCGATTTGCCCTCAGTGTAAATTAAGATTAGCACTCATCACTTTAGGCGGTAAGGGGTGCTATTTCTTTTTGTTAAAATGATTCTTCCCTAACACAACCTCATATATAAAAGGTACCACACAGCCTGCTCCGTAGCAGGCGATATCCTTCCAGTCAAAGGTTCCGCCAATCAGTATGCTAAAAAATCTGCTGCCTGAAAGACCAAGAACATCAACTATATTGAAATACTGAAGCACTTCCACCAGAACCGCAAATAAAAACACATAAAGCGGAAGCAATCTGCACCCTTCCGGTATCCATATTCTGATAAATGTATAAATAACAATAACCACAAGCATATCTCCCACATAAGGTCTGATAAAACTGTCATGTACAAACATGGCAATCAGAACCTCTATGGAAAGCAGAACCAATGTAGCAATTATATATAATATCCTTTTCTTCATCACATATCCTATCCAATGTTTGTCTCATCTTATCACAGGTTTTTCCGAAATACAATAAGCTAAGATGCTCTATACACACCTCTCAACTTCTTCAAAAAGTACCTATAAATGGTATTATATCCTCTAGTTTCTACTCCTTTGCAGAAAGAACAACAGCCCTTTCTCCAATTATTTCATCTATAATACGCATTTCTAGTCGCTGTCTGTGTCTGAAATGAGTTATCACATCTTTAAAGGAGCTATAACCATGGTTTTTTCCATACGGAGAATGAACCAGAAAATTCAGCATCATTGGATACCACATTTCATTTCCCTGATTATCCGAGCGTTCTTTTCTAATATTTTCTATATTTTCTTCAATCCTATCGCTATATAAATACAACAACAAAAACGGTTCCTTATTGACTGCATTATATAACTCACGATAAAATCCTACAATTTCGTCATCATTTAGCTGATGAAATAAAATCAAATCTTCAATAATATATTGAAAAAAAGAACATTCAAATAAATAACCGGTTTCTGTGAAATTCCTATATCTTGAAAAAATAATTTCCTTCAAATCCCGCAAGGATTTTCTCCCGTTGTATATTTCAAATTCCTCTAGCTGCTTATGAAAATTTGGAAAATCCGTAATAATTTTTGTGTATGAAACAACAAAATGCTCATTTTCCTGAACTGTATTCTTTATTATTTCATTTTGAAGTGGCTCATAACGTTTCAGTATTTTCTCATATTCTTCCTTTGATATCCATGTACACCATGCTAAATCAACCGGTGAATAATCGCCCTCGCGGCAAACATGCAATTGGGGAATAGCAGCAGAAATTCTATTTAACAACGTGGATTTCCCCATTCCCGGAATTCCTTCTATAAAAACATTTTTCATGAACATTACACCTCCAATCAATCCTATAGTTTAATTATCTTTGTTGCAATCTTTTCACGAAACCTTACGTCATGCTCCACAAACAGCATCGTTGGCTGATACTCCAACAGCAATTTTTCAATCTGCATCCTTGAAAATACATCAATATAGTTTAGAGGTTCATCCCAAATATAAAGATGTGCAGGCGTCAGCAAGCTCGCCGCAAGCAGAACCTTCTTTTTCTGACCCTCTGAATAATCTTCCATATTCTTTGAAAACTGTGTCCGCTCAAAGTCAAGTTGTCTTAATATTGCGTAAAACAAACTCTGATTTAAATTATGTGTTTTACAAAACTCTGAGACTTCTCCCTTTAAACCGGCTGTACTCTGTGGAACATATGAAACGACAAGTCCTGAAGCAATTTCACAAATTCCCTGTTCCATAAATGTATCATTAATATCACCAATACCAATTTTTTGCAAAATCAATTTAATAATTGTTGACTTTCCACATCCATTCTTCCCACAAAGAGCAATTCGTTCCCCTCTGTTAACTGTCAATTTGAAATCAGTAAAAACAGGATTATCCATTCCGGCATAACTCAAACTATAATCTTTCAAGTTTACAAGCATATTTTTATGATGCGTAAGCTGTACCAGTTTTAAATCCACGGGCGACTCCAAATCCTGCAAAAGACCTTCCTTTTCCTCTATTTCCCGACTAATCCTTTTTTCAATTTGCTTTACTCTGCTCTGCATCTTTTTTGTTTTGGCACCAATAAAGGCTCTTGTACCTACACCTCTGTCATGCTCTTTTATGGGATCATATCCTATCTTCGTGCGCTCATTTTTGTCAGCCCAGTCTGCATTACGTGCTGCTGCCTGCTTTAACTTTTTTATTTCCCCCTGATGCTTTTCATTTTCTGCTATTGCAAACTGGTCCTTTCGTTGTTTGTTTTCCCACCAGCTTGAAAAATTGCCGTTTTGCACCTCAATTGTTTTCCTGTTTAACACCAGAACATGATCAATACAGGCGTCCAACAGGTCTCTGTCATGGGATACGAGAATAAATCCTTTCTTAGATGCCAGATACAGTTTTACCTTTTCTCTGGCATTTTCATCTAAATGATTTGTTGGCTCGTCTATCAACAGAAAATCATTTTCTCCTGAAAACAAAACAGCCAACAAAATTTTAGTGCGTTCCCCATGGCTTAATGTGTTATACGGTCTGTATAGGATTTCCGCATCTTCTCCCAATTCTGCGAGCTCACATATCACACGCCACATTTCACATCCTGTCTTAATGTCCTCAATAAAATCGGTAGCGGGCAATTGCATCTGACATTCTGTAATCTTATATGGAAAATAGTCAAACCTTATGTTAGTGCCTATTGATCCCTTAAATGTATATTTTCCCATCAGCAAATTCAAAAAAGTTGTTTTTCCCTTGCCGTTACGACCTATAAACCCCAATTTCCAATTTGTATCGATAGAAAAAGAAACATTTTCAAATATATTATCGTAGCTTCCATCATAATAAAATGTAAGATTATTTACGCTTATTTGTGCCATATACATTCCTCCTTTTATGAACATCAGCCCATGGGCTGACGCTGTATGTCAGTTTTTCATAGAAAACAAAGTTTTAACTTAAATAAAAATAGGAACCATTTGTTGCCAAACAGTTCCATTACATACTATAACCTCATAATTGGAAGGATGATATATCTATCTATCATCACCTACATTAATTTTATATTCACATCATTGCAGCTTTCGCTAAAGCCCGCCATATATACAAAAAGAGAGGTTATGAGGACATAATCTACCTTTGGCAACATGATAAAACAGTACGGGCATTGTTTCCCACACTGCAAAAACTTCATGTAATCAAAAGTAAATTATCTCTTCATTTTTTCACCTCTCTCATTAAGCTGTTGCTATTTTAGCATTACTATATTCTATTGTCAATAAAGTTCTGCACCCTTATTTTTAAGCTATTACTGCCGATTATAGTAGGTATTTCGGTAATGTTCATTCAATAAATTTTCATTGAGTTATCACAATCCTTCCCTATACATTCTGCTAATTGCACTATGTGCCTCCTCAGATTCACGCTTCCTTCTAAACCTGTCCCTATCTTCTAATATAGCTATCATTTCATCAATAAGCTGTTCTTCACTAGGCTCTGTTATACGATAGAGATATCCAAGCATTCTTGTTGCTGTGTAATCTGTATTCAAATATTTATATGCGATTTCCTTGCATAAAGACTCATGAAAACCTTTTCTTACAAGCTCATTATACAGTTCTTTACTCTTATCTGTAGCCATATAAACATCCTTTACCTATAATAATATTATTTCTAAAGCTCATTTTTCATCTTTAACACCTGCTCAACCGCAAGTCCTGAATATAGAGAAATTTCCTCCACCGATAATTTGCCTTCCTTAAGCATTCTTAGTGCTGTCTGCATTTGTTCTATTCCCTGTTCTATTCCTTGTTCAAACAATTCCCTATAGCGCATCTCCAAAGTCATATACTCCAACCCCCGCTTCTCATTTTCTTTTACATCATTTACCGCTGTCTCCAGTTCCCTTGTAAACTCGTCTGATGCTTTCTGCCCATCTATGTAATCCAATAGTCGTTTCATTTTCGGACTTACATCATCCATCGTTCCCTTTGTATTTAATACTATTTTTGTTGTTTCATCACCCAAGCCTATTTCATAATCCTGTAAGCACCTGTTTTCAAATGTGTAGATATGTCTTCCCTTGCCAAATAAATCAAAGGTGCAGATAAATATAACGTAGCTCCGCTTCAGGTTTTTGTAGTCTTCGCCTTTTTCCAAAATATTAAGATCTATCATTCCTTGATAATATCTTGACCTCTTAGGCAAATTTTTATTGATACCCACCTGCATTTCAATGTTGTAAGTAGTATTGTTTTCGTCCTCCACATATACGTCCAGTCTCACACTTTTTGCGTTTGCCGTAATGTCTATGGCTTTCTGGGTTTTCGGATATTCAATATTTGAAATGCTTATTCCTAGTATCGTTTCTAAAAAGGGCTTACAATATCTAGGGTTTCTCATAATAACCCCAAACATAAAATCATCCTTAATTTCCAGTTCTCCAAAGCTTTTAATGTTTGATTGTTGGTTCCTTTTCTCATCCTTTTTGTTCATCAATTCTCCTCCTTGTAATTACAGGCAGAGAAGAAGAAATGGACAAAAAATGCGTAATATATTACTCACATATTCTCATGTTCCAAACAGCAACTTCGCTGCCTATTTTTTTGTGTGAAATAAAGCATCGAAGTTTTATTTGATTACAGATTAGTCAAGATTGGCTAAGCCAAAATAAAAATAGAATACAATGCCTTGTAGATATAATACCATATGCGTATTATAAATTCAAGAGATTTTTAAAACAAATATATGCTCATTGCATATTACGAAGATAATAAAGGGTTAGATTTCACCAAAACATCTGCAACGGCACAAGGAATCTTACTATCATGCACTGCCACCAAAGAGCTTCTCCCATCTAATATCTTTTTGTAAACGTGAATGGTCTCGCCTTCAAAACATTGATCTAAAAAATGAAGTTCAAACTCCTCAATCTGAAATTCTTCAAAAAACTTACTATCAAAAGCATTTAAGAACAAATCCACATATTTCAGATTTGTCATATGACCTGTTTTATCCAAATCCGTATATCTGACCTGATGGGTATATACATATTCCATCTCCTCTAAATCCACTGGCAATTTTTGAAATCCCTGTATACCGTATTCTATATTTTCTGCTATATCCGTTGGGAAAGCAATTTCTTTAAGCCGAACCAGCCTTTCTTTAGAAATATGATAAAGGCAGCTTTCAACACACCCCCGTGCACATTCTTCTCCATCTCTGGAAATAAGCAGATTCTGATGAATTATTGCCGGTGATTTTTCCTCCGGAATCCAGGTTTTCATATTCAGCTCTTTTGTAAAACCAACTTTATGGCTTATATGCATCTTATACTTTGTATACATCCANACAATTCCNTATTCTTCCGGNAGNGTATCNTTNCCCTTTTGAATATTATGCATATAATGCGTTGCCATGTCCTGAAAANAGTTCATATATCCCCGCAACCCCACNTAACCATCTCCATCAGCATCCCTGAACTGNGGGAGATAATTCTTNTCAAAAATCATACCANATCTCCTTTTTNNATTTANNCNAATTTCTTACAGTTTTNAATGTAATTTTTTCTTACTTTTACCCATTGTGTATAATAANCGCNCNCTCTGTTNNCNNGANGCANNGCATCTTTATCAATCNCTATCTCATATGCTGATTATAACAATGTTATCCATATTTGCAAGACTTTCTTCATCTTTCAAAACATCACCGACGACCATATACCATATTCCAAAAAAAGAGCGCATAGGCTGTTCCTATGCGCTCTAANGCCATTTTACTATTCTGTTAAATTATGATAACGGTTACCTTCTACTCTCCTACAAGAATTGCATAAGGTGACAGTTTTTTAATTTTCAACGCCATAAGACCCAGAATCAAAAATGTAAACACGATTAATCCGACACCCTCAATCATTACCATGCCGACAGGAACGGTAAATGTACATTTTACGATTCCCACATTACTTAAAAACGATGCTATAAACGGATTTATTATGATGCAGCTAATAAACAATCCCACTATGGTTGACAAAATAACAGGTGGCATAAAGGAAAATGCCGTCTGAAAAATAAGCTGTCCCGTAGTAAAGCCCAAGGACTTCATAATTCCGTAATCTCGTTTTTTATTGCCAAGCCGTGTTCTGACAAGCAGGTAAAGCACAAATGCAATTACACTTGCACTTAATATCAGCACTCCAATTACAATCATAACCATAAGCTGAATATAAACAGAGCCAGCTACCCGAATAGTTTCCTCCATATTAATTGCTATATTTACCTCGTTTCCAAGCCGCTCCTCTATATCCATATTAAAAGCATCTACATCTGCTCCATCCACAAGATTAATATAATAACTTACATTTGATATATCTCCAAGCCTCCTGTATCCCTCCCGTGTGAGTATACAATCCAGCCCCAGATTATTGCATATCTGGGTAAATCCCGATACAATGAATTTTGCTTCCGTTCCATTTGCTGAAATTGCTATTTCATCTCCTATATTAATATCCTGTTCCTTTGCATATTTCACCCCAATTGCTATTTCGTTGTCATATTTTGGAAATCTTCCTTTAAAAACCACATCCGGATTATTTACATCTTCATAATCGTCTATGAGTGTTGCCAAAAGCTCCATTCCGCCGACATGAGTTACATTCATGCCACTAAATAAATATGCTTTTTCCACTCTTTCATCCTTTTTAATCATGTTCAGAAAATCCTGCTCGATACCCGAATTAACATTGATACAGCTATCGCTTGACTCCCCTACAACAATGGCTGTAAATTTATTCATATCCCCGATGACATTTTCNNNCATTACTGCNGAAAAAACTAAAACAAGTGTAACAACAAGCATGGAAATGCATATCGTTATATTGTTTTTTACACTTGTAAACATCGTCTTAAGTGCAAGTGCAGCATCAAGCGGNGCCTTTGTATGTTCCAACGGAATATGGTTTCGTTTAAAGCTATGTGTCTTTACCCCCTGCCTGAGCGCAACAATCGGTTCGATTTTCTTTATCCTGCTCACCGCAGCCCATACTGTAATAAACACCGCCCCACTTAAAATTCCCACCGTAATAAAAAACGGTACAGCTAAAAAATGTAATGTATATGGAATTCCTGTCTGCGAAATCATCATTTCATTGACGAAAGGAAAAATACAATAGGATAAAGCGGCTCCCAGCATGGCAGCAATCAGCGACACTCCTAAAAATTGCATATGAAACGAATTTATCACCTGATTGCTTGTATAGCCTATTGCTTTTAATACACCAAGATTTTTCATATTCTCCTGAACATAATTAGCGATATTAGATGCCATGACAACAAGGGCAATGAGAAGTATTAAAAATGCCATTGCACTTATTATGGCAGAGCATATCATTTGTGATACATATCTTGACTGAAACACCATCNNATAATAATTACTTNCCAAATACANATCCCCTGATGATAATTTATCCNTAAGCATTGCATGATANTCTTTACAGTCCNCTTTATTCTTNAGGCGTACAGAACAAAGTATTGCATTTCCAACAAACATGGAATTTTCCGCATATATTATTTCCTTGGCCTCTTTATATTTATCATCCGTAAGAATCATCTCGCACAAGCTGCAATTGTGTGACCCTGCCATAACACTATTANTAAATCCACACACTGTGTAATAGACATCATTTGTACCCAAGGTTATTTTAATTTGTTTTCCAATTGCAATATCCTCTGATTTATAAATCATGGGCATATAAATACCACTTTTTTCATCGCTGTCNTCAACAATTTCAATCCTACCGACTGAACGTGAAGTTATCGTATCTTTATCAAGAAAAACAAAATTCGCATTCATATCACCGCCATTATATGCAAACTTACATGGCATAAGCAGTGCCTCGTCAATAGAAAATTCATCTGTACGCTCATCATTTTTAATAATATCTGTCACTAACCCACGCATTTTTTCATACGCTTCCATACTGCCTGCATTTACAGCTAACGTTACATGCTCTGCATTCAGCCTGTCATGCTGACGTTCAAAATTTTTCGTATAATCCATCTGCAAAATAAGCCATAGATTGAGCATCATCCCGACAATCAGCATAAGAGCTGCAATCGATATCATCTGTCCCTTTGATTTNCGAAAATTAGAGTGGGCTATAATCAAAGTTTTTTTCATCCTACCACCCCATTTCAGATAGAAAGGCAGACAGCTTTTCATGTCTTTCCATATCTTCATGCACATATTTTCCCAGATTACATTCCCCTAATATAACGCCATCCTTTAAGTACAGTATCCGGTTACCACGTCTCGCCGAACGCATATCATGCGTTACCATGACAACACTCTGTCCCTGCTCATTAAAGTCAGTGAGTGTGTCCAGTACATCAAGTCCTGTCTGTGAATTCAGTGCACCTGTAGGTTCATCTGCAAACAAAATCTCAGGTGTGTTAATAAGTGCCCTCACAATTCCAACTCTTTGTGCCTCGCCTCCGGAAATCTGTGTCGGAAATTTTCCATACATTTCTTTTGGTATGTCCACGGAAGCAAACAGTTCCTTTGCCCGTTCCACAAGTGCCTTCTTATCCTTACTAACAAGCAGACCTGCAGAAAGCACATTATCCATAATTGACATACTATCAATCAGATAAATCTGCTGGAAAACAAATCCACAATGCTCACGCCTGAACACTGCAAGCTCATCCTGACTTAAGCTTGAAATCTCCTTATCGCCAAAGGTAATCGTTCCAAGCGTTGGTGTGTCCATTCCAGAAACAGCATATAAAAGGGTCGATTTTCCGGCACCGCTTGCTCCCATAATTACCGTAAAATCGCCCTCGTAAAACTCTAAATCAACATTCTTAAGAACGTGCTGCATAATCCCTCCGTTAGAAAAGGACTTGCTTAAATTTTCTGTCTTTAATAGTATTTTTTTCATAGTCAACCTCCTCTAATTGAACATCAACACGCTCTATTCTAATTATTCAATTCTTAAATGTCTTTATGTAATTCTTAAATATTCCTTAAATGCTAAAGGGAATCAATACAGTCACCTTAAATCCATTGTTCCCATTTTCCAAAATAAGCTCTCCCTTCATTTCCTGCATGAAATAATCGGATATATACAGTCCTAAGCCTGCCCCCTCAATATTTTGCACATTGGCTCCCCTTCTGAATTTTTCTTTCAAAAGCGGAAGTTCCTCTGCAGCAACACCGCCACCATAATCCTCTATACAGACTTCAAGCCTGTTCGCTTTTTTTAATACCATTACATCGATAGGTGTTCCTGCATATTTATATGAATTGGCAAAAATGTTGTCAAACACCTGTTGCAGNCGAAGACCNTCCGCATATATAACGCAATCNGGAATTTGNGGNATTTTNGCATACTGAAGGTAATCTGAATTTTCAAGCAGGGTTTTAATCTCACTGCTCTCCATATCATATGGTGACACAGAAATTTGTGTAAGCTCCTCNAGAGACGCCGTAAATAGGTTTGTAACAAGAGTATTTATCTGNTCNGTCTTAGAAATAATCTGAATATAATTATTTTTAAGCTTTTCATCTCCTGCCAACTCTGCTCCCACCTCCGCTGCTGCCTTGATGCTTGCAACAGGTGTTTTAATATCATGGGAAAGCTTTGCAACAAGCTCCTTTTTGCTTGCATTTGCCTCTGCTTCCGCAATTCTCGCTTTTTTAAGCTCGGAACGCATTATGTCAAAGCTTTCCGTAAATGCGCCGAAAATATTTTGTCTGTCCATGTCAAGAGGAATATCCAGATTGCCGCCTGCCACCCTTTTGGCAAAACTTTTAAGCCTGTGAAAAGGCTTAATTACAGAATAATTCAGATATATGATATAACCGATACATATGCTGCATTGTACAAGTATGGCTACNAGTATTACGACCGTTATTGTATCACGCCATTTGTCAAACACACCTTTACTGTCATTGTAAATTATGATTTTCCCTACAATACTGCTGTTATTATTAATATCAAGCACGGTATCTCTATGAATTACCGCCTCATTTATGCTTTCACTGAGCCCTGTTCTTGTCCTATATAAAACNNCTCCGTCCATATCAATGACAACATAATCAAGCTCCGCTGTTTTATTATGGCTTTTTATGTTGTCAAAATCTTCCTGTACAGACTGCAATATTTCATTTACTAAAACAGCATCCTGCTCTTTTACCGTATAATTTGTCATAAAATATATAAGACTTGCTGTTTCTACCACAAAAAGAAGGAGTAAAGCTGTTATAATTTTTCTATTATTCATCACTTTCCTCCAACAAATTTGTANCCGTCACCCCATACAGTAACTATGTATTTNGGCGTTCCCGGNTCTATTTCAATNGCTTCACGTATTTTCCTTATATGAACATTTAAGGTTCCGTCACCTGTAAATTTGTCNCCCCATACCTCNTGAAAAAGCTCCTGCTTTGTNACAACCTTGTTTTCATTTTTTATNAGATANNATAACAGTTTGAATTCAAGAGATGTAAGCTTAACCTCNCTTCCATCGACAAGNACCTGNCTTTTATCAAAATCCACATTGATTCTTTCATCCGAATAGCCCACAGCTNCCCCACNGCCNAGACGTCTTTTGACAGCCTTAACCTTTGCCATAAGAACTCCNANAGAGTANGGNTTTTGAACATAATCGTCTCCTCCGATATTGAGTGCAATAATCTGGTCATCATCACTTGTTCGTGCNGAGATAAATATAATGGGGATTTCCATNTTTNCCCGAAGCTCCTTGCAAAGCTCAAANCCNCTTCCNTCTCCCAGATTTATATCAAGAAGCAAAAGNTCTGCCGTATNTTCCTCAAAAAATGNCCTGCACTCTGACGCAGAATAGCTGACTGCCGTGCTTACACCAAACATATTAAAATACTCTGCCGTGCTGTCAGCAAGCATTTTTTCATCATCTATTATCAAGCAATCATATTTCATTGTCTACCTCTCAAATGGGAAAAATATATCATGCATATTCTACCATATAGCAAATAAACTGTCATCACAAATGTGCTATTTATAGTTTGCCTCNTGTCAAAGAAAAAAAGGTGCATGGTTTACAAATGTTCCATACACCTTTACATATAATAATATTATTTCTAAAGCTCATTTTTCAGCTTTAACACCTGCTCAACCGCAAGTCCTGAGTATAGAGAAATTTCCTCCACAGATAATTTACCTGCTTTAAGCATCCTTACTGCAGTCTGCTCTAATCCTTGCTCAATTCCTTCTTCCCGTCCTTGCTCAAGCAATTCCTTATAACGCATCTCTAATGTCATATAATCAATCCTCCATTTTGGGCTATCTTTTACATCGTTTACCGCCGTTTCCAGTTCATTGGTGAATTCGTCCGATGCTTTCTGCCCATCAATATAATCCAGCAATCGTTTCATTTCCNGACACACATCATCCATTGTTCCCTTTGTATTTAATATTATCTTTGTGGTTTCATCTCCAAAGCTTATTTCAGTATCCTGTAGACACCTGTTTTCAAATGTGTAAATATGTCTTCCCTTTCCATATAAATCAAAGGTACAGATGAAAATAACATAGCTACGTTTCAAATTTTTGTAATCCTCACCCTTCTCCAATATATTGAGGTCTATCATCCCTTGATAATACCTTGCTCTTTTCGGAAGATTTTTATTGATGTTTACCTGCATTTCTATGTTATAAACTGTGTCATATTCGTCCTCCACATATACATCCAATCTTACACTTTTTGCGTTTGCCGTAATGTCTATGATTTCCTGCGTTTTCGGATATCTTATATTTGATATTTTTATACCAAGTATTGTTTCTAAGAAGGGCTTGCAATATTTAGGATTTCTCATAATAACCCCAAACATAAAATCATCCTTAAATTCCAGTTCCTCAAAATTCTTAATATTTGTCTTTTTTGTCATAAAATCTCCTCCATAATTAACTTTATTAGGCAGAGAAGATCGAAAACAAAATGTCTTTAACAGCAACTTCGCTGCCTATTTTTTCGTGAAATAAAGCATCGAAGTTTTTTTGATTACAGATTAGTCAAGAATGGCTAAGCCAAAATAAAAATAGAATACAATGCTTTGTAGCTATACTACTACATGCGTATCATAAAATCAAGAAGATTTTTTAACGGATATGCATACCAGTTACGGTGATATGTATCAGTATTTGTTATACATGTGAATATGCATTAGAAAATATGGATTCACCAAACACTACCTCTAGTGAGAAAAAATAAAAAAAGAGGAATATTTCATAACTTTAAAATATTCCTCTTATTGCTCTTTTTAGCATAAATATTAAAAGAAGGCAACAAGAATTACCACAATTTTACTAGCATCTAACATTTGTCGTATTTGTCNTATCTGATGATATGTCAATTCCAGCAAAAAAGAATCATGCCTGTGGGAACTTTTCTGTCTCTACTACTTCAAACCTGTATTTCTGCCTAACATCGGGATACTTCTCTTGGTCCACCTCACTGATAAACATATCATATGGTCTTGCACAAGTCTTGTAAGGCGGGTACAATGCCTGATAAATCACAAGCTTTTCTCCGTTTTCAGTATGGGAAGCAAATGCAAGAATCTTATATAAATATTCTGATGTATTCTCATCTACATTCTCGCGTTTAAAGTGCTTAACAATATCACCTATCTTAAATCTTGAAGCCTCAGCCATACTCTCACATNTCCTTTGCTTTCTTAATTATCATTTCCACTCCTTTACAAAAAAGAGTGCATATAATTTGTCCTTTAATGATGCCCTTCTCCATGGCCAGACTGATGATGTCCACCGCTGTGTTCTCCATGACTGTGTTCTCCAGTCTGCGTACAGCCTGATACGCCGCAGGAGTTGTGGGTATGGCTCCCCATCTCTGTNCAGCCCGATACGCCGCAATTATGGTATGCNTGNCCATCATCTGCNCTGTGNGGATAACANTATTCTCCNTTGTGNNTATGCNCTTCTGTTTCCGTACACCCTGCTATATCGCATCTGNCGTGGNTGTGCTCNCCAATCTGCACGCAACCATCAATTCCACATAAACCATGCTGATGTGCTTCCGTCTGTGTACAGCCCGATACCATCGCAATNNNCACAAAGGCAATGGCTGATATTACTTTTTTCTTTCTCATCCGCATCCTCCTCCCTTCTGAACAGTATTAATAAATTAAAAATACTATAGCATAGGTGTTTCCNCAATTCAATATAGTTACTTATGGTATTTTATTTTTGACCATAACAAAAGGACACTCCCAAATTTTCACTTGGAAAGTGTCCACATTGCTGTTCTATGCAATCACAGGAAAATATANTTNAAAATGAATAGTACGGCAAGAATGTACATAATCGGATGTATATCTTTCCACTTCTTGCAAGCCATGTTAATAAGCACATAGGAAATAATGCCGATTGAGATACCTTCCGAGATACTGTAGAAAAGAGGCATCGCAATAATACAAAGGTACGCAGGAATCGCTTTTGTGTAGTTCTCACTGTCGAACTTAATCTCGGTGACAGAGCTGAACATTAAAAAGCCAACCATGATGAGTGCCGGAGCAGTAGCAAAAGACGGAATCGCAGTAAAAATAGGTGCAAAGAACATAGAAATCAGGAAAAGCACTGCGGTAACAAGAGCAGTAAGTCCTGTTCTTCCCCCCACCATAACACCTGCGGAGGATTCAACGAAGGTAGTGGTGGTAGAAGTACCCAACACAGCACCTGCCGAGGTAGCGATGGAATCCGCCAAAAGTGCAGGTCTGATCTTTGGGAGCTTTCCGTTTTCGTCCAGCATGCCCGCCTTGGTGCTGACACCGATGAGAGTTCCCAGCGTGTCAAACAAATCTACAAACAGGAAGGAAAATATAATTACAATAAAATCGAGAATTTTAACATTGCTTAAGTCAGCATTGAAACACTGACCAAAGGTTTCCCCCAACTTTGAAAAATCTGTCATCTGGAAAGTTGGAATTATCGAATAAAATCCTGCGTCCGCATTTGGAACATAAAGTCCCGTAAGCTCACAAATGATACCCAAAACCCAAGTAACAAGGATACCAATGAGAATAGATCCTTTTACATTTTTTACATAAAGAATAGCGGTAATGAAAAGACCAACAATCGCAAGTAGNGCACAAATCCCCGCTGCATTAAAATCGTCACCGAAACTGATAAGCGATACTAGCGTGGATGCGTTCCCTACCGCTAAACCGGCATTTTGCAGACCAATAAATGCAATAAAGAGACCAATACCTACCGATACTGCCCGTTTCAACGACAGCGGAATCGAATCGAAAATGGCTTCACGCACCTTGGTAAGTGAAAGAATGATAAAAATGATACCTTCAACGAACACTGCCAGCAGAGCAACCTGCCAGGAAGCCTTACCGCTGAGAACTACAGTGTAGGCAAGATATGCATTCAGACCCATCCCTGCCGAAAGAGCGAAAGGAAGGTTTGCCATAAATGCCATACAGGCAGTACCAATAAAAGATGCAATACAGGTGGCGAGAAGCACTGCGGTGCTATCCATACCTGCATCAGAAAGGATACTAGGGTTTACCGCAAGTATATATGCCATAGTCATAAAAGTGGTAATACCCGCCATAACCTCGGTTTTGACCGTGGTATTGTTTTCCTTCAGCTTAAACAATTTTTGAAACATTCGTTTTTCTCCCTCAAAAAATTATTCCGCATATTCCGCTATGTACGGCAAATTGCGGTAGCATTCGTCATAATCGAGTCCGTATCCGATGATGAAGAATTTACGATAACTATACCATTTTTTCGACATTCGTCAACAATTTTTTCGTAATTCACATAGCAAAAGATACTGTAACTGCAATAAAAAAAGAACCGCTCCTATCAAATTGAAAAGAGCGGTCAATAAATTTCTTAGAAGAATAAATGATCCTGTATAATTGTATAGTCCGTATAATTACTTGGGCTTACACTCCAAAGTGCTCTGTATGAAAGATACGAGCCAATGTTGTTGTTACCTGACGCAGCATCCCTTACAGCCTGTACACAGCTTTCCTGAGGTCCATTTGCCATACAATTCGCATAAGCGGTTGTATACACAACTGAAAACTGGTTTTCAGCATAAAGCACATCGTGAACCGTGCTTCCCCATCTTCCAGATAATACTCTGTTTATAATAAGGTTTGCAATTGCAAGCTGTCCTTCATAGCATTGGTTACCACACTCAAGAGTAAGCACACATGCCATCTCCCTTACTTCCTCCTCTGTAAGAGACATAGGCGCACGCCACTCACTTGCAATCTGCTGTGGTGGTACGGTAGGCTGTGTAGTAATGTTGCCTGTAATTTGTAAATTACCTGTGTTTTCCGTGGTGTTTTCCGTGGTATTTTCTGAAGCACTCTCTGTACTGTCCTCAGTATTAGGTACAGATACTGCAAATTCAACTCCTGTTGCCTCAACCTTTTGCTCCTCTTGAACCTGTGCAACTATCTGGAACTCGTTTGCCTCAACAACCATCTCTACATCGCTGTCCATTGCAACCTTGACAGAAGATATAGAGGTCGGATCTATCATGGCAACCTCATTTAAAACTATGCTGTCTGAGTTATAACGCATAATATCAGTTGATGCAACAACTCCCACATGTGCTTCCGTAGAAGCCACAACAGCATTTTGTTCCTTGGACATGCTAATCATCTTGCTTCCGCATATAAGCATACCTACAAATGAAACACCAAGTACAACTGCTGATGTATTTCTCACTATGTATTTTGAGTTTAAAATATTTTTCTTTAGATATAAGCTAAAATTTCTTATTTTTAACTTTGTTCTCTTCTTCATGGTTCTCTACCCAATTTTCATAATATTTCATAACAAATAAATTTGTTACATTTTTATTACGAAAGTATTGTAGCATTACTAAGATACCATGTCAAGTTTTTGTTACAATTTATTTAAGAAATTTCAAAATTATTTAAAAACTGTTACTTTTCAACGAATACAAGAGCTGCCATACCTGCACCTACATGAGCTCCAATAATCGGACCAATGGGCGCTATTATGATATTTTCCTCTAAAACCCCGGCTTCCATAACCATTTCTTTAAGGCGCTCCGCTTTTTCCATTGCGTCCGCATGCCCGATTACGACCGTCTGGGTTTCAGGAGCTGCCGCCTCTTCCTTAAATCTTTCAATAATATAGTCAAGTGCCTTTGATACACCTCTTGTTTTAGATTTTACAAAAAGCTTTCCTTCATCGTCCACACTTAAAATAGGCTTTATTTTCAAGGCACTGCCGACAACAGCTTCCACGGTTGTTACTCTGCCGCCACGTTTTAAATGAAATAAATCCTCAACCATAAACCAATGTCTTATTTTTTTTCTGTAAGTAAGCAACCATTGCTCAAGCTCATCCATACCCATACCCTCCTGCTTTTTCTTTGCAGCAAGATACATAAGCAGTCCCTGACCAATGGATGCACAAAGTGAATCTACCACAGTAATATTTGCCTCAGGATATTTATCCTTTAACATATTTACACCCATGAGGCAGGTTTGATAAGAGCCGCTTAAGCCTGATGTAAAGCAAATATATAGTATATCCTTTCCCTCAGAAACAATTCCCTCAAAATATTCTTTATATGTTATGGGATTCACCTGTGACGTAACCGGCATTGCCCCCTTTTTCATATTAGCATAAAACTCACTTATATCCCCATCTCTTTCATCAAGATAATAGTGGCTTACGTTATCATTCACAGAATACGAAAAGGGTATGATTTTAACATCGAGCTTTTTTACTACTTCCACATTCATATCTGCCGTAGAGTCACTTACCAAAACATAATCTCTCATTTTTATCCTCCTAATTTGCAAAATAACTGTCTATGCCATTGGCTATTCCATAAATCATCTTTGTCTGATATTCCACATCAAGCAGATTTGCCTCATCATTAGCATTACTCAGAAAACCTACCTTTACAACCACAACCGGAATCTCACTCCAATTTATAGCCGTCATATCATTGGTCTCATATATACCCTGATTTACGGCGCCTGTTTCCAAAACTATTCCCTGCAAAATTCTTGTTGCAAGATGATAGCTTTCTCTATATAAACGTGAATTGTAAGGGCTGTCACCTGTCATAGTGATAGCCATTGTACCGGAAAGCTCCTTATTAGAGCTGTAATTCATCTGTATTCTAATAAAAACGGATGCCCCTGAACTGTTTGCAAGCTCTGCCCTCTGTTTGTTGGATATGTCTGCATCATTTGTATCACGGGTCAAAATGACCTCATATCCCCTGCTTTCAAGCTCTGTTTTCAACAGTTCAGCATATACTAAATTTATTTCATATTCGTTTGTATCGTATGTGCTTCCCACATTTCCTTTTGTGGCGCTTCTCTTAGTCACTTGACTGTTTGGACCTATAGGTTCTGAAATTATATTTTCATTAGCCTGATTTCCCGGATCTATGGCAACCACCTTAGGAAGCTCCTCCGTCTCATCTTCCTCAGATGTATCGTCAATACCGGGTCTTTCCGCCTTTTGGAGAGTTTCTGTCAAAATATAGAAATCCGTATTATCTACAACAACCCTTGACCATGTATCATTATAGCCCGTTCTGTTTAAAGCTTCCTCTGCCTGTAAATATCTGTATATCCCTGAATCTACGGATGGTTTTATCATAATATTTGCAATGTCGCCTGCGGGCTTTACATAATCATTTATCGCATAAAAGCCGTCATCATCCATGGTTTTACCCGAAGTCCCGTTTTCTCCTGTACTCTCTGTAGTAAGCTCAGCCGAAACCGCATCCGTAGCTGTAGCATTATTTTTATTTTTTTTATCTCCGCAACCGCAAACACCACCTGTTATTAGCATTGCCAATACGAAGAAAATTATAATTTTTTTATTTTTTTTCATTTTTTTCTCCTGATTTTTAAATATGTTTATTATAGCATCAAAAAAGTAAAGGTACAAGATGAATAATCTCATACCTTTACTTACTAAAGTCTTGGTTTTGTATTATAGGGATATAATCACGCCGCCTCTGTTTTCATAGAGAGTACTTATTCCCTTTGCATCTAAAACAACAACATTTTTAAATCCAAACTGCTCCATAAGTACCTTTCGTACATTCATGCAACGTTCCCTGCTGGCACACTGTGTAATCTCAACCTTCCTGTTCACATCATAATTACCCTTTTTTACATGCCACAAAAGCTTATTAAGAGCCTTATTCATGCTGCGTGCCTGATCCAGCTGTTGAATCTCTCCATCGACACCATAAAGCACAGGTTTTATGTTAAGTACGGTTGCCACAACCGATTTAACCTTTGACATTCTACCATTTTTTTTCATTACATCCAAATTTTCAAGGACAAAAAGTGTCTGCTGCTTTTGTATATACGTTTCCGTAGAGCTGATAATAGTCTCATACGATTTTCCTAATAACGCCTGTTCTTCAATTTTTCCGCATATAAGGTGCTGTGCTGCTGCCGCAGATTTTGAATCAAATACATATATTTTTACGTTAGGATTTTCCTCCTGATACATCTGCTTTGCAAGCATGGCACTATTATATGAGCCGCTCAGCTTAGACGATAACGTAACAACGTACACCTCGTCAGCACCCTTATATGCATCCATATATGCATCAGGTGACGGACATGCAGACCTTATCGCCTTATCTGTTTCTGACATCATTTTTAAGATCTGTTCCTGATTATATGTGTTATCATCCCTGACTTCCTTATCCCCAATTATAAGTGTAAGCGGTACACTGACAAAATACCCCTTTGCCATATCTTCCGCCGTAAAATCACAACAGCTATCACCGACTATTTTAAAGCTCATAAAACCGTCCTCCTTGAAACGTGGTTTTTAATACTACATATCATAACATGCAGCAACTCATTTTGCAATATAGTATATATAACTATTTGTATAATATTTGTGTTTTATTTGTGTTTTTTCTTATATATGATATAATGAACGCATAAACGCGAACATAGGTGTTTATGCGACATGTAAATTATGATATTAGGAAAGGTATTATTATGAATTTTTTAATTGACTTAATCAAAGGGATTTTTGTGGGCGTTGCAAATGTAATCCCAGGTGTAAGCGGAGGAACGATGGCAGTGTCATTCGGTATATATGACAAACTGCTTTCCTCAATATCTAATCTGTTTAAAAGCTTTAAAAAGAGTATTAAAACGCTTTTACCGATTGCTATAGGTATGGTTATAGGTATTATAGGTTTTACATTTATTATTCCCGTTATTCTTAAGTCTCAGCCATTTATGACAGCAGCAGCATTTACCGGACTTATATTCGGCGGCATACCAATGATAGTGAAAGCTCTTAAATCCGGCTGGGCCAATGACGCCCATAAATCAATGACCGTAAACGTAATTTTGCTTATTGTGTTTACTGCCTTTGCCGTTGCACTTCCTTTTTTAGGCGGAGAAGGTGAAAGCGGAATTTTACTCACTGCCGATTTAATTACTATATTTAAAATGCTTTTCCTTGGTGTAATCGCTTCCGCTACAATGATTATTCCGGGCGTAAGCGGTTCTCTCGTGCTGATGATTCTGGGATATTATTTTGGAGTTATAAATGCAGTTAAAGACTTTATAACTGCCCTCAAGAACCTTGACATATCAGGAATGATAGACAGGGCACTTTTACTTGCCCCTTTTGCCATAGGGTGTCTTATCGGAATATTTTTCATTTCAAAGCTTATCAAATGGCTGTTTGAGCATTTTTGTTCAGCCACATATTCTGCAATACTGGGGCTTATACTATCATCTCCTGTATCAATATTCTGCAAGGTTCAGGAGGAATACGGTATGGAGGAAACATCCGTGGCTCAGATAGTGATAGGTGTCATAATATTTGTAGCATGTACGATATTCACACTATATCTTGGAAAGCTCGAACCTGAAAAGGAAGAATCGGTATAACGTAAACGACTGCATATAAGGCACACCTGCGGCTGTTGGGTGCTGCTATATATAGCGGCATCCGACAGCCGCAGGTATGCCATATGGTGCAGTCGTTCCTTATACTACTTTCCTTCCAATATCTCATCAACGTCACTTCTTCCAAATTCACACAGAAGTGTTCTTATTTTTTCCGTTGTATAATCATCCGCATGTATCTCGACCTTTTCAAAAAGCTCATCCACATACGAACACCATTTTGCATATATTTTAAGCAAATCCTCGGCATTTGGCTCCTTCAACCTTTTTTGGTTGTAGCCGCTGTTACCGTGTCCCATAATTTCCTTCATGGATGTTGTTCTCGGCTCAATTCCATATGCTATGTATCGTATCTCCTCTGTTCTTACAAGNGCACAATCGTACATTTCAATCAGCAGGTCCTCTATACAATCCTCAGGAACATTAAAGTGGTGATAGTACATTTCTTTCGTCTTGTAATCAGGCTTTTCTTCCACATCAAGCTTATTGAACCAATAGAAATCATCCGTTATAGGTACGTTGTTTTTCTTTTTTCTGCCTGTATGAGTGCCTTTTGCAGACCGTGCCATCTGTGAATCTCCGAAAAAGCTGCTTTCCGACACTGCCTTGCCAAGCTCAACCGCCTCCTTAACNGATGCATCAATATCCTCACTGGAAATACGTTCNGGCATTTCGAAAGTACTCATATTCCGTTCATCAAATACACTGTCCGTAAATGCACTATCGGCAAATCCGCTNTCTGTAAATATGCTGTCTGTAGACACATTGTCCGCTTTCTCCTCTGCATCACGATTTTTAAGCTGTTCAATAAACTCACGCTGTTCNTCTGTTGCAATAAGCTCATCTGTATCTCCGACCTCATCATATTCATCGCCATATTCTTCCTCATGTCGNTCTTCACTTGAGNAATTTTCANCATCCGCATATGTATCAGCTTCAGGTTCAATTTCGTCCATGAATGCGCTATCTGAAAATGCACTATCAGTAAACACACTGTCTGTGAATACACTGTCTGTGAATACACTGTCCGTAAATGCGCTATCCTCCACAATCTCTTTGTCCGCCTCTGCAAATATACTACCAATATCTACTTCATCATACTCCTTGTCGGAAGCCGTTCTGACATCACCGAAAGCACTTTCCTTATCAAAATTCTCCTCGTCAATGTCCCTATCTTCATCATAATCATCATCTGATTTATCTGACCTGCTGGCAAACAAGGCTATTGTCATGGCAACTAAAGCAATAAAAAACACAACCAACAGTACTACAAATAACACGGATATNGTTGATGCCTGCATAAATATTGAAATCATGTTACCGTTCATAATATCCCCAACCTTCGTAATCATTATGCTGCAAAGAATATCCCCACAGCCCATTAATAATACAATCACTTATTTAACAGTATACTAAAAATCTAAATATTAATCAACTATTGTGTTGTAAAATAAAATTTGTTAGGTTATAATTTCCTACATAAATTAAGGTAGACAAGGGAGAAAAAAAATGTCAAAGACAAGAACAAGATTTGCACCAAGTCCAACAGGTAGAATGCATGTAGGAAACTTGCGAACAGCATTATATGCTTATCTTATAGCCAAACATGACGGTGGTGATTTCATTCTGAGAATAGAGGATACCGATCAGGAAAGAGAAGTTGAAGGTGCCGTTGATATTATAAACAGAACGCTTAGTAAAACAGGTCTTATACACGATGAAGGACCTGACAAGGACGGCGGTGTTGGACCATACGTCCAAAGCGAACGTCAGCGTCAGGGAATATACCTTGAATATGCAAAAAGGCTTATTGAAAAGGGCGAAGCCTACTACTGTTTCTGCNACGAAGAACGCCTCAAGGGACTTGTATCGGAGCTTGACGGCAAAACAATATCAAGATATGACAAGCACTGTCTTAATCTGTCAAAAGAGGAGGTTGCAGAGAAGCTTGCGGCAGGAATCCCTTATGTCATAAGGCAGAATAATCCATTGGAGGGAACAACGACATTTTCCGACGAACTCTATGGGGACATTACCGTTCCAAATGAGGAGCTTGACGATATGATACTTATAAAGTCAGACGGTTTTCCAACCTACAATTTTGCAAATGTAGTTGACGACCACCTTATGAATATCACTCATGTTGTGAGAGGCAATGAATATTTGTCCTCATCCCCAAAATACAACAGACTTTACGAGGCTTTTGGCTGGGAGGTTCCCACATATATCCACTGCCCTCTTATCACGGACGAAAACCATAACAAGCTAAGCAAACGTAGCGGTCACTCTTCCTTTGAGGATTTACTTGAGCAGGGCTTTTTAACTGAAGCAATCGTCAATTTCGTAGCGCTGCTTGGCTGGTGTCCAAGTGATAATCGTGAAATTTTTTCCTTGGAGGAACTTATTTCGGAATTTGATTACAGAAATATGTCAAAATCTCCTGCTGTGCTTGACATTACAAAGCTTAAATGGATGAACAGCGAATATATTAAGGCAATGGACGATGACAGATTTTACGAGATAGCACTTCCTTATATAAATGAGATTGTTCCCGAAGGAATGGATACAAGAAAAATTGCCTCAATGGTAAAGACACGAATAGATGTTTTACCTGATATAAGAGAGCAGATTGATTTTCTTGCCAAGGTACCTGAGTACTCTGTTGAAATGTATATTCATAAAAAAATGAAGACAACAACGGAAAACTCGCTCACCTTGCTTACGGAGGTTTTACCGNTATTGGAAAACGCCGCAGCATTTGACAATGATTCATTATTTGAGGTATTACAGGAATTTGCAAAATCAAAGGAATATAAGACGGGCTTTGTAATGTGGCCTATCCGCACCGCTATCTCAGGAAAGCAGGCAACCCCGGGAGGCGCTACGGAGCTTATGTCAGTGCTTGGCAAAGAGGAAACAATAAACAGAATAAAGACTGCNATCGAAAAGCTGTCCAATATATAAATTATAAAAGGGGCTGTTGCACACTACGCTTTGGAGTGTATGGCTCGCCTGCGGCTGTCACATGCTGCTATATACACATAAAACCGTTTGAAGACGTCGGTACTTGAGCTTGGGGTTCGATGCATAGCTACATGGCATATAAAAACACACTTTCGCTCGTCTCCGACGTAACGGTACTAAAAATTGCCGGTTTAAGATACC
>JAAVIA010000041.1 GCA_014799405.1 Lachnospiraceae bacterium | reverse complement strand
TAGGAATAAAAGAACGTGTACATTTTCAGGGCTTTACTAGGGAGCCGGAGAAAGTGTATACTAATGCAAAATTGTTTGTGCTGTCGTCTGATTATGAAGGACTGCCGAATGTGCTTATGGAGGCAATGTCGTGTGGCGTTCCGTGTATTTCCACTGACTGTCCGTGCGGTGGGCCCAAAATGCTGATAGAAAATGGAAGTAATGGATTACTGGTACCAGTTAAAGGAATAATTGAATTAAAAAATGCTGTTGAAAATCTGTGTCAGGACAGTAAATTGTGTGATATTATTTCAAAAAATGCAAAAAGGGAATCTGAAAAATATAGAAATGAAATTATAGCGCAGAAATGGGAAACATATTTTAGATTGATTGTGGAGCAGCACTATGAATAAACTTGGCAAAAAAAATAAAATTCGCATTGTGGATTTCGCATTTATTTGGTATGTTATTACAATTTTTTTATATACGGATAAGGCAGAAAAAATATATATATCAAACTACGCATTTTTGTTTTTTTTCATATTGGCAATTTTTTATATTTTTAAAGACAAAAACGGAAAAACGGAAATTTTACCATTGATTATTTTTCTACCTTTTGTTGTTTTTTCATGGGTAACATGCGCTTTTGCAATTTCTGTATCATTAGCATTTGAAAAAGTGATAACCTTGACATCACTTTTTATTATGGGTTTTTTAGTATATAATATATATGACAGACGGGATGAATTTTTCCAAATAATAATTATTGCAATTATGCTGGGAGGTTTCGTTGTTGCACTGCATGTTGTGTTTTCGGAAGGCATTTATAACATTATTTTTGGAATAATTCATGGTAAAAGAGTCGGGAAAAATGTACTTCAGTTGAATTATTTAGGAAGATATACAGCATATTCCGCTATGATTAGTTTTTTTTATGCATATGGTTTAAAAAAATATTATCTTTACTTTATAACAATAATATCTGCTGTTGTCTGTGTCGGCTCACAAAGCAGACAAGCTATGTTTGCTTTAATCGTCAGTGTTTTTATTATTTGGTTTTCAACAAATCATTATGAACGATATTATGATAAAATATTGTCAACAATAATAAAATTGAATTTAGTAATTACGGCGGTTATTTTGGTTTTGAGACTGCCGGTATTTAGTTCGTTGACAAATAGGATTATCAGTGGAATTAGTGTTGTGACAGATAACGGATTAAATTCATTTTCAGATTATGAACGTTTGTATATGATTCAATTTGGTTTTAATGTTTTTTTGGAGCATCCGTTTTTAGGTATAGGCTTGGGAAATGTGAGGGAGGTTGTCACGGGAATTATAAGTAAATATGGATATTTACACAATAATTATATAGAGCTTCTTGCTTGTGGCGGAATAATAGGATTTTTTTCATATTACGGTATTTATTTTAAAATATTTAAAGATATAAAAACAGATAAATCTGACAAGTTTAAAAATTTAGTGATAGCAATTTTAATTAGTTCATTAGTTTTAGATTTTTTTGCAGTTACATACTATTCTAAAATACAGTGGCTTTTGTTTATTTTCATTTTTTTGTCTGGTAATGCAAATAGAGAAAAAACAATAGAAAAATATATTAATAATACTGACTAATAAAATATTTTCCAAAGAGGGTACTATGGGTATTTTAAAACAATTAATTAAAAAATACAAAAAATATAAAAATCCTGTAAAATATTATCGTAGGCTTGGTATGAAGATCGGAAATAAATGTGAATTGCGATCTTCTAATTTCGGTAGCGAACCATATCTGATTACAATAGGTAATCATGTGCGGATTAATGCAGGGGTGCATTTTATAACACACGATGGTGGAACATGGGTTTTGAGAAATAATAATAAAATAGAAAATTCTTCTGAGCTTACGCTATTTGGCAGAATTATTGTAAAGGATAATGTTCATATAGGAACTAACGCAATTATAATGCCGGGAGTGACTGTAGGTAATAATTGCATAATTGGATGCGGAGCTATCGTAACAAAGGATATTCCGGACAATTCTGTTGCAGCAGGTGTTCCTGCGAGAGTTATCGAAACTATCGATGAATATATTGAAAAGAATAAACAGAAATTTTCTTATACAAAAAGTATGAATAAAGAACAGCTAAAAAAATACCTGATTGAAAAATATAAAATTGATTAATAAGGGATAAAACGCAGGAAAAGTGTAGAAGCGAGGAACAAAGAATAAAATGTATATTTTTATTAAAGGACTTATTTTGTTGATGCAATTTTTGATAATTCCATATTTAATTGGAACGTTAATCGTTACAAAAAGCTGCTCGGACAGTTTAAAAGGCCTTGAATGTATATATGTGTTAGGACTTTTAGGCAGTTTTTCTATATTTTGGGTTATATGTACGGCAATGACATTTTTAAAAGCATATTTTTCCGAGCTTGTGGCTATATATTCTTTGGTTATATACTTAACATGTGGATTTGCCATTTTAAAATTATATAGACAAAAAAATTTTAAAAGAGGCCTTTCATTTATAAAATTTACCAAATATGAATGGGTTTATTTGATTGTATTTCTTCTTCTTCTTTGTGTACAGGTGTATTTTGCGCTTTTTTATCAGGTTACATACAATTCTTATGATGATTATACTTATGTTACAATGTCATCTGATATAATAAACAGCGACAGGCTTTATATGAGTAATGTAATGAATGGTAAACTGTTGCAGAAATTAAATTATAAGCGTGCCATGAATTCATGGAACGCTTATATAGCATATATGTCTGAAATATCAGGGCTTAGTGTTGCAACTATTGCACATACGGTTATACCGGTTGTTTTTTTACTAATTGCCTATATTGTTTTCCATTTTATTTCTGTAAAGCTGCTTGATAAAAGAGAGGATAGATTGATACTTTTATGCTTTATTTCTATTTTGTTTATATTTGGGCTTTATTCTAATTATTCTCTTACATTCAGACTGTTAGTTGCGCTATGGCAGGGGAAAGCGGTTTTATCGGTTATAATAATCCCATTTTTAGTTGTTGTGTTGCCTGAAATATATAATAGCAAAATAAACAAGGGTAATTTAATGGTTATGCTTTCTGTCATTCTGTCGGCATGTTCCATGACAATGATGGGTGCGGCTATGGTTTTATGTATATTGCTTTTAGAACTTTTATTGCAATCAATATCTAATTTACGGCTGACCGGCGGGGTATATACATTGGCAGGATGTATAGTGCCGATGGGTCAGTTAATAGTATATGTGTGTTTGAGGTAGAATCATGGATATTTTACGTTTTTTTGGTGATGAAATAAAAGTGTACTGGGGAAATTATGGATTTCAGGGCTTGTTTTATTTAAGCTTGATTTTTATCTTATTGTATGATAAAGATAAATTAAAAAAGATAAATACCGCATGGTATAGTTTATGCATATTGCTGTTAGTATTCAACCCTATTACATACATGGTATGCAAATACTTTTTGGGGACTGATAACTTTATGGCATACTATGCAAGATTGTTTTGTTTAATTCCTATTCCGGTTTTTGTTGCATATGGATTTTGCCTGTTGCTGAATAATGATTCGGGATGGAGGAAAATGATATTGGTATTTGCGTTTATGGGGATATTCGCAGTAAGTGGAAGCTGTGTGTATAACGAGAATTGGTATACAAGAGCGGATAATGTATGTAAGGTGCCTCAGGACGTACTCCAATTGGTTGATATTTTTGATGAATATGAAAATGTATCGATTATGACTTCAAATGAGCTTCTTCCATATATTCGTCAGATTGATACAAAATTTCAATTGGCATATAATAGAAATTCTGAATATGAGCTTAAGGGTCAGCTTGAAAGTGATACACCTGATGTAGAGATGATTTTGCAGTATGCGGCAAAAAAGAATGTTGATTATGTAGTGGCAAAAAATACTGAAAATTCTAGATATTTATATTCCACGTATGGATGCGATGTTGTTGGCTATACAGATAACTATATTGTATTAAAAGCACCGAGATGGGTTATGACACAATATTCAGATTCCAGTGGTAACAACGCTATGTTTTATACCTTGAAAAATATGAAGAAAGGTACATTTATAGTAATTGACGGAGGATGGGAAGAAAACGAGGAACAGGTCAGAAATGTTATTTTGAAAAATGGGGGAGTTGTTGATGCGTGGATTGTAACGCATTATCATAGTGACCACATAGGCGCATTTAATAATATTTATTCGGATCCACAGGGAATTGAAATAAAAAAGGTTTACGATACAAGGCTTAGTGAAAAGCTTTATTATTCAGTGGCTAAGGAATGGGATAATGTTGAAGAATTTAAGGAGTATCATTTGATTACGGCTGATAAGGAGAATGTCCGTCATATAAAAAGGGATAAAACCTTGAGATATGATGGCTTGAAAATAACCTTTTTAAATTGCTATGATGAATATTTAATAGATGGAGAAGATATCCCTAATAATGCCTCCTTGATGTTTAAGATTGAAACAGGTGAAGATAGTGTACTGTTTTGCGGTGATTGTCATTCAAAATGGTTATCTGAAATACTTTTGGAAATATATGGTGAACAACTGCGCGCAAAATATGTGCAGGTGGGACACCATGGTAATAATTCTTTGCCTACGGAATTTTATGATACGGTTCAGCCAGAATGGGCGTTGTTCGACACATCTGATCGGATTATGTCAGGGGATATGTATTCGACTGGGGATTTGTCAAAGTATTTTATAGAAAACGGAGTTGGTGTGTATGATTATACAACGACACCAAATGTTATAGGATTATATTAAAAATATTAAGGAGAAGTGTATGGAAGACAGACAATTAAATTTGAAAGAAGCTTTTTGGAATATATTATTAGGCTGGAGAATGTTGCTTGTTTTTGCGGTTATAGGAGCACTTTTATTTTCTGCTTTAGCATACTATAAGGATATGCAGAAATACGAAACACAGAAAAAAAATTTTACAGCAGATAAAGAAAAAAATAATCAGATTGAGATGTCAGAGGAAGAAATGAGACAGGTGAATCTTGTGTTGGAGCTTGATAAACTGTTTAAAGAAAACGAGGAGTATATGGCTTCTTATGTATTTAGAAAAAATACCTATGAGGAATTAAAAAGGGTTAATATTTTGTATTATATTGATTTGGCAGATGAACAGGGAGGTATTGCCGGAAGTTTAAATGCGAATGATATTTATTTTGAAAACACAAAAAATGCAAGTATTATAGCATCATATATATATTATATGAATGGAGAGAATGTAAAGGAACAATTGCTTAAGGTCTCCGGCTTGGCAGAGGAATTTTCTCTTGACGGGATTTATAGTGTTACACAGAATCAGGGATTGCTTGTATTAACCGTAATTTATTCTGATGATATGGACATAGACAATATGATAAAGGTTTTGAAGGAGGAAATGCAGAAACAAAAAGCGGCGTATACGGCTATTGCGGATTATAACTTAGTATATGTAGGTGAAAATAATGATACGGTAAAAGCTACGGAAATAATGGATGGATATAATGATAGGCTTGACTACATTATAAATTTGCAACAGGATATTGTAAATATTAAAAGTAAGATGTCGGATAAACAATTGGAATATTTGGAAGTGTGTTTACATGGTGATATGCCTGAGGAGGTAAATGACGATAGTGATATAAAAATTGCTAAGCCGGGATTAAACACAAGGTATATGGTATTGGGAATATTGTGCGGTATTGTGCTTGCATGCATATATATTGTTCTTGGAAATGTGTTGTCAGTCAAATTACAGGAGGAGGATATTTCAGAGCAGAGATTTGGGTTAAAAAGCTATGGTCATATAATTGAAGAAAGGAAAAAGAAATTTTTAAACATTATTGATTCATCGATTTTAAAAATAAAAAATAGACGTAAAAAAAAGCTTACGGAAGAACAGTATTGTATGTCTGTTATAACATCGATTGTTTTGGACTGTAGACAAAACCAAATAGAGAAGCTTTGTCTTACGGGAACAGAGATTGAGAAAATTTCTGAGGAGACATTGAAAAAAATTAAAGATATGTTAATGAGCGAAGGGATTAAAACCAGCATTTACGAAAATATTTTTTATAATGCACAGGCATTGAAGGAGTGTGTGGAGACAGGTAATATTGTTGTTATTGAACAGGTGGGTGTATCCATTTATGATGAGATCGTAAATGAGATAAAAAAGGCTGAGGATTTTGATATTAATATTATGGGAGTAGTGGTGGTTTGTTGAAGGAAAAATAAAATTATATGGAAAATGTAAGTATAATTTATTTAGGGAGATAATTTTATGAACATAGGACTTATTACTGTTTATAATAGTTATAATTTTGGAAGTTTCCTTCAGGCTGAAAATTTATCATATGAATTGGGGAAATATGGTGAGGTTTTTTTAGTTGACGGCAAGGTAAGAAAATTAATCATACCATGCTTAAGAAGAATTAAGAGAAACATTTTAACTGGAAGAAAAGTTACGGACATTTTTCATGGGATTTTTTTTGAAATGGGTGAATTTTTACGGATGAAAAAATGCTGGAGGAGCTTGAAAAGTTTACCCTTAAAATATGCGGATTCACAAATGGATTTGTTTTTTTTGGGCAGTGATGAAATTTGGAATGTATCCAGGGCTGAATGCAGATGTTCATTATTTTGGGGAGAAGGTTTAGAGAAACCCCGAATATCATATGCGCCGTCTGTCAATAATGCTGTTGATAATGATTTCAAGAGTGAATGTTATAAAACATATTTAAGCAATATGAAGGCTGTCAGTGTCAGGGATAATCATTCAAAAAGCGTTATTGAGAAAAAAACCGATAAAAATGTCAGTGTTGTTCTTGATCCCACTCTGCTAAATAATCCGATTGTAAAAAAGGAATATTCAATTGGACAGCCGTATATAGCCCTTTATTTATTCTACGGAAAATTAACGGCTGAAGAAAAAAAATCAATTATTAAATTTGCAAGAAAAAAAAATATGCCGTTAGTATCAGGTGGACAGTATATTAACTGGTGTGATTATAATGTGCATTCATATTGTGGAGATCCGTTTTATATTTATAAAAATGCTGACTATGTTATTACAAACACCTTTCATGGTACTGCATATGCCATAAATTACAATAAAAGATTTGTTACATTTGGGCGGGGAAATAGTAAGATAGTTGATTTGTTGTTTCAATTTCAGTTAGAGGATTGCATGAGCAAGGGACCGGAATATCTAACTCAACAGCTGGAAAAGAATATTGATTATAATAAGGTTAATGATTTGCTTCAAAAAAACAGGATACAATCAAGACAATTTATAAGGAACGCAATTTTGAGTGAGGAATAGGAATGAAGATATTAGAAAATGTCGAATTGAAAAAGTATACAACCTTTAATGTCGGTGGAATTGCAAAAAAAATGTATATTCCGGAAAGCGTTGAGGAACTTGTTGAAATATGTAATGAAAATAGTAAGCTGTTACGCTATGTTATTGGGGGAGGTTCAAATTTATTAATTAATGATGAACATGATTATGAAGGTGTCCTTTGTTTGAGGGAGTTTAATCAGACTATTGAGAACATGGGAGACGGTAAATATTATTGTGGGGCATCTGTCAGACTGCAAAAATTAATCAATACTGTTAATGATTTTGGTATGGGGGGGATAGAATATTTATATTCTGTTCCGGGCTTAGTTGGCGGTGCCATTGTAATGAATGCAGGAAGAGGCAGATCATATAACAAATGTATAAGTGATTATCTGGTTGGTGTTGAGGTATATGACAATAATACAAGAAAGATTATTTCAAAAGATGATTGTGATTTTCAATATCGTGATTCGCTGTTTCAGCACAAAGAAGGATTAATTGTACTAGGTGCAATATTTCAATTTGAACCTATGATTAAGACAGAAAGTGACGTAAGGAAGAAGGAACGGATGGATTTTGTAAAAAAGGTACAGGATTTATCCTGTCCTAATTTTGGAACGGTATTTTGTCAGGCAAATGGGCATATTATGGAAGTTGTAAAGAGACTTCATATTAAAAAGGGAGGAATATGTTGGTCGCCAAAAAAGAGTAATTGGTTGTTAAATAAAAATCAAGGCAGCTATCATGATTGTATTAGTTTGATACACTTTGTACAAAATATACATCGCTTTATGCGTAAGAAGTGTAAAGTCGAAGTGAAGATTTGGGAGTAGCGGTATGAGAAGTAAAAAGGCTTTGTTGAATGTTTTCGCAGGATTATCATATGAAGTTGTTGCAGCAATATGTGGGTTTGTTCTTCCAAGGCTTATTTTATCAAGATTTGGTTCGGATTATAATGGTATAACTTCGGCTATTGCACAGTTTTTGGGATATGTTTCTTTGCTTAAGGCGGGGATAGGCGGAGTGACGAAGGCAGCGCTGTATAAGCCACTTTCGTCGGGAGATGCCTACAGAGTTAGTGCAATTGTTAATGCAACAAATAAATTTTTGAAAAAGGTTGCACTTATTTTTGCCGGAAGTTTAATTGTTTTTGCGGCAATATATCCGATTTTTGTAAGAGAGGATTTTGACTGGCTGTTTACTGCGTCACTTGTTGTTATACTTGGAATTGACACGTTTGCACAATATTATTTTGGTTTGACCATTCAATTGTTATTGTATGCCGATCAACGACAATCCGTTATATCAATTGTTCAAATGATAACCACTGTTTTAAATACAATTATTGCTGCAATTTTAATATGGCTTGGATGTTCGATACATATTGTGAAGTTGGGAAGCGCTGTTGTTTTTTCTCTGAATCCAATTATTATAAATATGTATGCTAGAAAAAAATACATGATTGATAAATCGGTTCCTGCTGACAATGATGCACTTGCAGAACGTTGGGATTGTTTTGGGTTGCAGGTGGCCAATTTTGTTAATTCAAATACCGACATGCTTGTTTTGACAATTCTTTCCAATGTATATGAGGTTTCTGTCTATACGGTATATTATATGGTTATAAACGGTATCAGAAAGCTGCTGTATTCACTTGTAAATGGTATTGGTTCGGCATTTGGAAATATGTTTGCTAAAAACGAGGAAAAAACAATCAAGCGTAATTTATATTTATATGAACAAATTACGTTTTCAATGTCTAATTTTCTTTTCTCGGTTACAGGTATTATGGTATTATCTTTTGTAAATATATATGTAGACGGTATAACGGATGTAAATTATATCCGACCGGCTTTTGCATATATTTTGATTGCAGCGACTTTATTTAGTTCATATAGGATTCCATACCAGTCGATGGTTGAAGTGACAGGAAAGTTTAAGGAAACAAAAATGGGCGGATATTTTGAGGCTGCTCTAAATATAATTATTTCTGTTGCATTATGTAGTAGATTTGGATTGATAGGAGTTGCAGTGGGAACCCTATGTGCCGCTGTATTTAGGACGTTTCAGTATGCCAGATTTATGTCAAAGCATATTATTGAAAGGCGTATGTGGCCGCTGATTAAACGACTGTTGTTGTCTGCTGTCAGCATTGGGCTTATAATATTTTTGACAAGTTTATTGGAGCTTACTCAACCGAAGGGGTATTTTATGTGGATAATTCAATCATTAATAGTTGCTGTTATTGCAGGGACTGTAATACTTGTGTTTGAGGTAATATTTTATCATTCAGATTTAAAATTACTTTTTGAAAAATTGATGTCAGTTTTTAAGCATAACACTCAGGAAAATTCATAGTACACTGTGGAGGAACAGAAGTAAAATAGTAACTGATGATGAATTGAAATGGCTTAATATACCGACGGAGAACAAAGATAAATTTTATCAGAAGATAAATGAAACAAAGATTGTTGATATTAATAAAAGAATAATATTTGCATTATTTTTGATTGTGGGTAGCATTATAATTTATGCAACTTTTGGGTGAAACGAATTCGTATACTATTTTTTTAGTGAATGATGTGATGTGTATTTAGGGATTAATTGATAAATTAAAATCTGTATGTTATTATTAAAAAAATTTAATATAAATTGATGGCGCAGTTATTATGAGGAGGAAAAATCTTGAATAATTATGAAAACATAAAAATCGCTGTTGCAGGTACAGGCTATGTAGGGCTTTCTATTGCAACCTTATTGTCGCAGCATCATGAGGTGACTGCGGTTGATGTGATTAAAGAAAAGGTTGATATGATTAACAACCGGAAAAGTCCTATTGAGGATGAATATATAGAAAAATTCTTTTTGGAAAAGGAACTTAAGCTTACGGCAACCTTAGATGCTGAAAGTGCATATAAGGATGCTGATTTTGTTGTTATAGCAACACCGACAAATTATGATAGTCATAAAAACTTTTTTGATACGTCTGCTGTAGAAGCAGTTATTGAATTAGTTTTAAAAGTAAATCCAAATGCAGTTATGGTTATAAAATCAACAATTCCGGTGGGGTATACGGTTTCCATAAGAAAGAAATATAATACATCAAATATTATTTTCAGTCCTGAGTTTTTAAGAGAGTCAAAGGCGCTTTATGATAATTTATATCCAAGCAGAATTATTGTGGGCACTGATGAAGCAGACGAAAATCTCACACTTGCAGCACACACATTCGCCGCACTTTTACAGGAGGGTGCCATTAAGGAAAATATTGATACATTATTTATGGGATTTACAGAGGCAGAGGCGGTAAAACTTTTTGCGAATACGTATCTTGCACTTAGGGTATCTTATTTTAATGAGCTTGATACTTATGCTGAGATGAAGGGATTAAATACGGAAGAAGTGATTAAGGGAGTATGCCTTGATCCTAGAATTGGCTCACATTACAATAATCCAAGCTTTGGATATGGAGGGTATTGTCTTCCAAAGGACACTAAACAGTTATTGGCGAATTATGATAATGTGCCTCAAAATATGATGTCTGCTATTGTTGAGAGTAATAGAACGAGAAAGGATTTTATTGCAGATCGTGTCTTGGAAAAAGCAGGATATTATAGTGCAAACAGCTCATGGAATCAAGAAAGTGAAAAGGAGGTTGTTATAGGAGTCTATCGTCTTACGATGAAGTCAAATTCTGATAATTTTCGTCAGTCGTCTATACAGGGTGTTATGAAGCGGGTTAAAGCAAAAGGAGCAAAGGTAATTGTTTATGAGCCGACTTTACCTGATGGTACAACCTTTTTTGGTTCAGTGGTTGTGAATAATCTAAATGAATTTAAAGTTAAATGTAATGCAATTATAGCAAACCGTTATGATAGTGAACTTGACGATGTAAGAGAAAAGGTTTATACAAGAGATGTGTTCAAGAGGGATTAAAAATATGAATAAAAAAATAATTATGGTTACTGGTAGTGCTGGTTTTATAGGATATCATCTTTCCAAAAAACTTTTGGATGAAGGTTTTGCAGTTGTAGGCATAGACAATCTAAATGATTATTATGATGTCCAGCTTAAACTTGATAGATTGGAACAACTAAAACAATATGAGGATTTTGATTTTGTCAAAATTGATATTTCGGATAAAGCATCTCTTGAAAAAGTTTTTGCGGACGTCAGACCTCAGATTGTTGTAAACTTGGCGGCACAGGCAGGTGTCAGATATAGTATCACAAATCCGGATGCGTATATAAACTCTAATTTAGTAGGATTTTTTAATATTCTTGAATGCTGCAGATATAATATGGTTGAGCATTTAGTGTATGCTTCTTCCAGTTCCGTATATGGTTCAAATAAGAAAGTACCATATTCTGTTGAAGATAGGGTGGATAATCCTGTAAGCTTGTATGCTGCAACAAAAAAATCTAATGAGCTTATGGCACATGCATATAGTAAATTATATGGCATACCGGCAACCGGACTAAGGTTTTTTACGGTTTATGGACCTTTTGGAAGACCTGATATGGCATATTTTTCTTTTACAAATAAAATTCTTGCAGGAGAAACCATAAAGATATTCAATAATGGTGATTTGTACAGGGATTTTACGTACATTGATGATATTATACAGGGGATGATGCGTATTATACCAAAGCCGCCTATGGAAAATGAAGACGGTATTAGATATAAAGTGTATAATATAGGTAATAATAAGCCCGAAAATTTATTGCATTTTGTAGAAATTTTGGAAAAGTGTCTTGGTACAAAGGCAGATAAGGAGTTTTTGCCTATGCAACAGGGAGATGTATATCAGACATTTGCGGATGTAAGTGATTTGGAAAGGGACTTTGGCTTTAAACCTGATACTAGTTTGGAAGATGGCTTGGCTAGGTTTGTTGAGTGGTATAATCAGTACATGAAATTAAGGTAGTATTATTTTCGATTTGGAAGAGACGCTAACTATATACTGAGTTATAAATAAGTAGAAAATGGAGGATGCGCTATGAATATAAACAGACATGCAATTTTCTGCTTGAGAAGCGGTTGCTCTGCTTTTAATTATTCAGTTGTAACATATGTATTGTAATCCTACACCAATGGGTGGTTCACAAATAATCTATCCTTGTTCTAAATAGCGTTTTAGTTTATAATATTTGCTATAAAGACACATAAAAAACAACATAAGGAAAACAAACTACAAATGAAGGAATATTTAGAAAAATGCCTTAATAAACCGATAAGTTTCTGTTAAATTTGAAGGAAGGAGTTCATTATAAAATGGATAATACTGTATTGAAAAACGATATAGCAAGATATTCTGATAAAGGAAGGATACCATGGTTTCAGAAGCTGTTTCGGAAAGTGCAGTCCTCTGTCGGCATCATAAATATATTTTACAGATGCCTGTATAAAATTGTAGCTCGAAGCTCTCACATTGAAATACCGCCTAAATGTATGATTGGTGCTGGATTGTATATTGGTCATGCTTTTTGTATAACGATTAACGAAAAAGCTGTTCTTGGAAAGAATTGTAATATCCATAAAGGCGTAACAATAGGAAGAGAGAATAGAGGAAGCAGAAAAGGGACTCCTACAATCGGAAATTGTGTATGGATAGGAATAAACTCAACGATTGTAGGCAATATCGTGATAGGCGATGATGTTTTGATTGCACCGAATATATATATAAATAGAGATGTTCCGTCACATTCAATAGTTTTTGGTAATCCGTGCATTATTAAACCTTGTGATAATGCGACTGCTGAATATATTAATCAAAAAATAGAAATCTGATATTGGATGTGAATTTGTGGACAATGAACTTCGCAAATCTACCTTCATGAAATATTTTTCACAAATAATCTATCCTTGTTCTAAACACCATTTTAATTTATAATATCTAACATAAGCACACATAAAACCAATACAAGGAAAATAAATTACAAATGCAAAAATATTTAGAAAAATGCCTTAAACAACCGATAAAATTGTCAGTATATTCGGATTGTAAAGAGCTGTCGCGAACCTTTGGGGATATTTATGATTTTTATATAATTAAAATAGAGGGACTTGAATGGCTGATTGCTGAACCGTTAATGAGATTTTCTCTGAACTTTATGAGAAAGCACCAAAGGCTCATGAAAAGGCTTTCGGGTATGGAGTGTGCATTATATCTTAAAAGGCAAAGTATTTATATAAGGAATACGATGGTGGAGGAAGGGATTCCTTTTATTATTTGGGACAAAATGGTGTTTCTTCCTTTTTTGAATATATTGGTATATGTGAGGGCTGATAAAGTGCTTAAGCCCGTTGAAAGAATTGCATTTCTTACTCAAAAGCTGCTGCTTTTGGCTTTATATGAAAAGTGGAAGGATATGTCTGTTCAGAAAATTGCAAAGAGGCTTAATGTGACAATTGTGGCAGTGCGTAAATGCTTTGATGAAATACAATATTTAAAGCTTCCGATTATTAAGGATGTTGGAAAGTCACGCTTACTTTCAATAGACGCTTCATCAAAGGAAATGTGGAATATGCTTGAACCAATATTTAGGAATCCCCTTATTAAAACATATAAGTTTGTTGGGGATATTGCTGGGGACATAAAAGCAGGTGTTTCGGCAATATGTGAGTACTCTGGTTTGCAGGACAATCCGTACCCTACATACGCTGTTACCAAGCGGGATTTGCAAAGGTTTCAGGTTAAAACAAGGGAGCAGGCCCTTGCTGAGGATGAAATCGGATGTGTAGTTCATGAGCTTGGATATTGTATAGATTTTAAGGGAAAAGGTGTCATTGACCCTTTGACTGTTTATATGTCTATGAGTGAGGAACAAAAACAGGATGATAAAATAAAGTTATATATAGATAAAATGCTCAATGAGCAGGTATGGTAGAAGTTTTTTATTTTCAAAGAAGAATTTGCACCAAGGGAGGTAAATGTTATGAGAAAGAAAATAGTAGCAGTAATTTTGACTATTATTATTTGCTTAAACATGCCCATAAACTCTTATGCGGCAAAATCGGATGCAACGGAGAAGCATTTTGCAAATGTGGTTTTATTTGCACACTTTAAGGGTGATACGGGAGCTGCAAAGTATTTTGAGGATAACAGTGCAGAGCTTATACGGCTTTATGATGGTTCTCAGGGAAGGTCCGTAACTAATTATTTAAATACTATTTCCTATGGTAAATTTCACCTGAAAAATATTTTTCCTCAGTATAAAAATGGTGTAATAAGCTCTTATGAGCTTCCTTATGATGAGAATTACTATAAGGGAAATGCAGATGCCCAGATAATTTCTGCAATGATTCAGGATATTGGTGCTACGAGTGAGGTTGTTGATTATGATGGGGATGGTTACATTGATAATCTTACAATCATTCTTCTTGGTGGCAGCAAGGCAGATGCAGATGATTCTGATTCCTCAATATATGTGTGTCATAAATCGGACTATCCGGGAGCTGCTTCGTGGTCGGGGAAAAGGATTGGCACCTATAATGTGTTGAATACATATTCTATTTTGGGTACTGATACTTCTGATAAAACGCAAATATTGAGCGCAGGCTCAGGAGTTATTGCACATGAGTTTTTACATTCCCTGGGATATCCGGATTTATACAGAAATGGCGTCAGTGATGTAAATGACGTGCCGGTTTACACATGGGATATAATGGCTGCAGTAAGTTCACGTATGTCATATCCCCTTGCCTATACAAGAATGTATTTTACGAATTGGCTGGATATTGAAACTATTACGGAAAGTCAGTCCATTACACTCCATGAGCAGAGTAATCCTGACGGTAATCAGGCATACATAATCAAATCGCCGTTAAACGATGATGAGTTTTTTGTTGTTGAGTTCAGGAAACAGGGAGATAAGTATAATAAGGATTATACAGTAAGTGAGGATACATTAGACGCAGGAATTGCCGGTTCCGGAATTATAGTATACAGGATTGATACTACAGTTGAAGCCTTAAGTAATCATTATGGAAAAACAGGAATATATGTGTTTAGACCTTCAGCGGTTGAGGGGACTGATAATAGTGAGTTGGCACTCGTTTCAAATGCTTTTTTGTCAAAAGAAAGTGGAAGGACATCAATTGGTTCCGGTGATATGAGCGCAACGTTGTCAGATGGTGCTCTCACATTTTCGGATGGTACGAATTCAGGTATTGTTATAAGTGATGTGTCAAGCAGTGCAGGCTCATCAATGACTTGTACCGTTACTATTCCAAAGGAAGAAAACTTTGACCTTTGGAAGGACACGGGACTTACTGATTTGACAGGCGGAGGAACAAGTACCTCAAAAACTATGGATATAGAAAATTATGGGGGCCGTCCGTTTGTAGTATCTGCTTCGGGAAAAAACATTTACAGTCAGGTCTATAATGGCAGTACTTGGACGCAGCTTGGAGGTGCCGTGTCATTAAATCAATCTATGCCGATTCAGGGAATGGAGCTTCTTGTGAATGGCAGTGATTTATATTTAGGCTGTTACGGATGGGGGTATCTGGAGCTTAGAAAGTGGAACAGTACAGCTTCCACGTGGGTTTTGGTTGCAACAGCAACAAATGTTAATTCTGACAGATGTGGATTTATGGTTTATGACAACAGCATATATGCGACAATTGTGTCAGAGGACAGCGAGAGTGCAAGACTGGTTAAATTGCAGGGAAATGCATTCCAGGAATGTGGGACATATTTTACCGGAGGCTTCTGCGGACAGCCTAATATATGCTCCATAAATAATAAATTATATGTTTCCGTAAGAAGAAGTACCGGAGATAAAATAATGCTGTATCAATATAACGGAGTGGGAAGCTTTACCGGCATAGATAATCCGATGTCCTCCAATACATATGATATGGCCGCATATGGAAATAAAATATATTTTGCTTTAGGAAAATCAGGAAGCAGTGGACTTAGCATATATGAATATGATGGTGTGTCATGGAAATCTATTGATTCGGGTCTTTCTTCAAGTTTCCCTAAGCTTGCTGTTGTACAGGGGAAATTTTATGTGCTTACTGCAACGACCGGTACAAGGGGAAGGATAAGACTGTATGCATACAATGATAATACCGGTACATTTGTTCAGGAGGGTACGGATGTGGATAGTTCCGGTTCTGCATCTGAGATTTATGTGACCTCGACAAGTGACAATATATTTGTGGTTTTGAAAAAATCAACGGATGGAAAGCTTGTTGTAAAAAATAAACAGACAGTTACCAGACTTTTATCAATAGAAATTAGTGCACCGTCTAAAACTACATATTATCAGGGAGATGCAATTGATTTAACAGGTCTTAAGGTTGTTGCAACGTATTCAGACGGAAAACGTGAAATACCTGTAAGCAGTTGTACGGTTAAGGGCTTTGATACTAAAACCATAGGAAAACGCACGGCAACTGTTGAATATGAGGGATTTTCCGCAACATTTTCTTATGAGGTTGCAGCCAAACCTGAAATCCAGGGAACTACGGTATATAATGGTGTGGATTACAGTGCTGTTTATAATTATAGCTATTATATTACCAAGTATCCTGATATAAAAAAGGCTTTTGGTTCTGATGATAAAGCGGCATTGGCACATTTTGTCAATTGTGGCATGAAGGAGGGCAGACAGGCAAAGGCTGATTTTAACGTTTATTCCTATGCATATAAATATGCGGATTTGCGCAATGCTTATAAGAATAATCTGAAAAGCTATTATATGCACTATGTAAATTATGGTAAACGTGAGAACCGTGTGGCTGTTGGAACAACCGGATTTCAGAATTATTGTACCGTATATAATGGAGTGGATTACAGTGCAGTATACGATTGCAATTATTATGTAAATAAATATAAGGATATTAAAAATGCATTTAATCTTGATGATGCCAAAATTCTTGCACATTTTGTCAATTGCGGAATGAAAGAAGGAAGGCAAGGTTCCGCTGGTTTTGAGGTAATGTCCTATGCATACAAATATGCGGATTTGAGAAATGTATACAAAAACGACCTGAAGAAATATTATGTGCATTATATAAATTATGGCAAAAAAGAGGGAAGAATAGCAACAGGAACAACATCAATACAAAACTGTGTTACTAAATATAACGGTAAGGATTACAGTGCAGTTTATAACGGCACATATTACGCCTCGAAGTACAGTGACATTCGTAAGGCTTACGGACTTGATGATGCAGCTATGCTTAGACACTTTATAAATTATGGCATGAAGGAGGGCAGGCAAGGTTCTCAAAGCTTTAATGTATCTAATTATAGAAATAGGTATGCAGATTTGAAAAATGCATTCGGAAACGATTTGACAAAATATTATATGCATTATATTAATTATGGTGTACGTGAAGGTCGAAATGGTAAATAAAATAATGATTAAGAAAGGCGGACAAAATGAACGATAAAACAGAAAAATTCGGAAAAATAACAGTTGAAACATGTGATATAGAAGGGCTTAAGGTGATTACACCATCAGTTTTCGGCGATGAGCGTGGATATTTCATGGAGACATATCAGAAACAGGACTTTCAGGCAGCAGGCATTGACGTGGATTTTGTTCAGGATAATCAGTCAAGCTCCAAGAAGGGTGTTTTAAGAGGTTTGCATTTTCAGATTAATTATCCTCAGGATAAGCTTGTGCGCGTTGTAAGCGGTGAGGTTTTTGACGTGGCGGTTGACCTTAGAGAAGGCTCAAAAACCTTTGGAAAATGGTTTGGAGTTGTTCTTTCTGCCGAAAATAAAAAGCAGTTTTTCATTCCGAAAAATTTTGCTCACGGATTTATTGTTCTTTCCGAAAGTGCAGAGTTTACCTATAAGTGCTCTGATTTTTATCATGCCAATGATGAGGGAGGGCTTTTTTGGGACGATCCTGACATAGGTGTAGAGTGGCCCCTTCCTGACGGGATGACAAAGGATGACCTTACGATATCCGATAAAGATAAGAAGTGGGGCGGAATAAAGGATTATCGGGAGGCATAATATGTCGCAAAATATTTTTGTAACAAGGTCTTCCATGCCTGAATTTGATGAGTATATTGATGAAATAAAGGGAATGTGGGATACACATTGGCTTACAAACATGGGACCTGAGCATAATAAGCTAAAGGAGCTGCTAAAGGATTATTTGGGTGTGCCTATGCTTGATTTATTTACAAACGGGCATATGGCGCTGGAGCTTTCATTGCAGGCGTTAAAGCTTCAGGGGGAAGTTATTACAACACCCTTTACGTTTGCATCCACGACCCATGCCATAGTAAGAAATGGACTGGAACCGGTTTTTTGTGATATTAATCCAAAGGATTATACAATTGATGTTTCAAAGCTGGAAGCTTTGATTACGGATAAGACCTGTGCCATAGTGCCGGTTCATGTTTATGGTAATGTTTGTGATATTGAAGCTATAGACAGTATAGCGAAAAAGCATGGCTTGAAGGTTGTCTATGATGCAGCCCATACATTTGGAGTAACATATAAAGGAAAAGGTATAGGCAGCTATGGTGATGTATCCTGTTTTAGTTTTCATGCAACAAAGGTATTTAATACAATTGAAGGCGGAGCAGCATGCTTTGCTGACGCCGAGTTCGGATTAGAGCTTTACCGATTGAAGAATTTTGGTATACGTGATGAGGAGACTGTGGATGGCGTCGGTGCAAATGCCAAAATGAATGAATTTTGTGCCGCAATGGGTATCTGTAATTTGCGGCACATTGATGAGGAGATAGAAAAACGAAGGCTTGTAGTTGAGCGGTATACGGAACGTCTTGGCAATGTTTCCGGCATCAGATTGAATAGTATTCAGCCTAATGTTGTGACAAACTATGCATATTTTCCCGTTATTTTTGATGAGAAGCTTTTTGGCACGGATAGAGATGGCGTTTGTCGTGCTTTGGCACAGCATGGAATAGGGGCAAGAAAATATTTCTACCCTATTACTAACACATTTGACTGCTTCAACGGAAGGTATGATGCTAATCTTACGCCTGTGGCTTTACATATAAGTAAGAGAGTGTTGACGCTGCCGCTTTATTCCGAGCTTTCCTTAGCCGATGTTGATAGGATATGTGATATAATTATCTCATGTAAAATATAGGCTGGCGCATCAGTCTGTTTGGAGCAAAACATGAATAAAGGATTATTTAAACCGAAAAATATAATAAAAGGCATAAAGTACTTATTTAAAAACGGAATAGGTCTGTTTGTAACAAAAATCAAACAGGTATTTTGGGGAATGGACTATTATTATCCGAAATGGTTTGAAAAGCATAAGTCTGATTCGGAGGAACTTGAAAGACAGAAAAAGGATAGCTTTGCCTATGAGCCTATCATAAGTGTAATTGTGCCTACCTATAATACGCCTGAGCAATATCTCCGTGAGATGATAGAGTCCGTTATGGCACAGTCCTACGAAAATTGGCAGCTTTGCATAGCTGACGGTAGTGATACGGAAAAAGGGGCGGGCAGACTTGCCAGGGACGTAATAAAAGAATATATGTCCGGGGACAGCAGAATAACGTGTANATTTCTTGATGAAAANAAGGGNATTTCAGAAAATACAAATNCTGCNCTNGAACTTGCAAAAGGNGAGTATGTGGGACTTTTTGACCACGATGATTTGCTTGANCCGGATGCGCTTTACCATGTTGNNAAGGCTTTAAATGAAAGCACGACTTCCCATAAAGNAGCATATGACATTATATATACGGATGAGGATATGATTAATTCCAAGGGGAATAAGCGGATGAATCCAAAGTTTAAGCCGGACTTTTCCATGGATCTTATTTTGGTACACAATTATATCACTCATTTTTTTGTTGTGAAAAAGGAGCTTATTCATAAGGTAGGTGGTTTTGACAGGGAATATGACGGNGCACAGGANTATGACCTTATACTTAAATGTATTGAGCAGACAAACAGGATAAAGCATATACCTCGTATTCTTTATCATTGGAGAGTTCACAAAAATTCTACTGCGGGAAATCCAAAAAGCAAGGAATATGCCTATGATGCAGGCAGAAGGGCATTAAAGGCACATTTAGACCGTGTGGGAATTAAGGCTGAGGTTGGGTTTACCGATATGATTGGACTTTATGATGTAAGGTACATTATTGATAAGGAGCCTCTGATATCCATTGTAATTCCAAATAAAGACCATATAGATGACTTGACGAAATGCGTAAGCTCCATATATGATAAGAGCACCTACAAAAGCTTTGAATTTGTTGTAGTTGAAAACGGGAGCACCGAGGAAGAAACCTTTCAGTATTACGAAGCTATGGAAAAGGAGCATGACAATTTCCATGTTGTAAAATGGGAAAAGGGCTTTAACTATTCGGCAATCAATAATTTTGGTGTTTCCAAGGCAAAAGGAGAATATATTTTGCTGTTAAATAATGATACGGAGCTGATAAGTCCCGATGCCCTTTCAAGGATGCTTGGAATATGCATGAGGGATGATGTGGGAGCCGTGGGAGCAAAGCTTTTTTTTGCAGATGACACGGTGCAGCATGCAGGTATTGTTATAGGCTTTGCCGGCTATGCGGGACATGTTTTTTCCTGCTATAAGGATACTGATATGGGCTATATGATGAGGGCAAGGATTAACAGCAATTTCAGTGCGGTTACTGCTGCCTGTCTTATGACGCCTAAGGCCGTGTTTGATGAGGTTGGCGGACTATGTGAGGAATTTGTCGTTGCGGGCAATGATGTTGATTACTGTCTGAGGGTTGGCAAGGCAGGCTTTTTGGTTACCTACTGTGCAAATGCGAAATGGTACCACTATGAATCCAAATCAAGAGGATATGAAGATACCCCTGAAAAAAAGGCAAGATTTGAAAGGGAGATTTCATTATTCAGGGAAAAGTGGCAGGATATTTTAAGAGACGGAGATCCCTTTTATAACATTAACTTTCCTGTATCGCTTCCACCTTTTACTTTGCCTGAGTAAACGTACTATTTCTAAAATATAGTTGTCTATATTATACAACGGAAATTTGGAGAAGAAATGTATAAATCGGAACAGCAAAAACGAATTTTCACCATAACATCCAATTTCATATTGTGGGTTTTTGAGGCATTGACATTTGCCATAGTATGGTTTAAATACTACCACAATCCATATAACAGCCATTTTTTTAAGTACGGACATATGGCGGTTATTGGATTGTATGCCATATTCATGTACCTGCTGACAAAAAGCTTTAACGGATACAATGTAGGCTACATGAGGCCGGTTGATTTAATCCTTTCGCACCTGCTTGCAATTGTCTGCTCAAGTGGGGCGGGCTATGTGTTTATATGTATGGTGTTTACGGATTACATGCCTATGCTTCCTGTTTTGCTGGGTGCATTAGTCCAGATTCTGTTTGCAGGTGTGTGGATAAAGCTTACAAGGGTTGTATACGAAAATGTTTTTCCACCAAGAAAGGTTATAATTATATGCGGTAATTATCCCTTGGAAAATTTCCTTGAAAAGCTTAATACAAGAACCGATAAATACGAGGTGAAGGAAATTTTAAATTATCAGAAGGGATTTGAAAGAATATGCAATGACGTGCTTGATTTTGAGGGAGTATTTTTGTACGACCTTCCTTCCGGAGAAAGAAACAGCATAATGAAATACTGCTATGAGCATGATATTCGTACATATGTTGTGCCTAAAATCACGGATATTATTATGCGTGGCTCGGATTATATGCATCTTGTAGACACTCCCCTGTTTCTTTCACGGAATCAGGGACTTAATTTGGACCAGAAATTTTTTAAAAGGATTATGGATATAGTAACGGCTCTTATAGGCATTGTATTAACAGCTCCCCTTATGCTTATCATTGCTCTTTTCATAAAGCTTTATGATGGCGGAGCTGTTTTGTACAGTCAGGAAAGGCTTACTCTTGGGGGCAAACGCTTTATGATGCTTAAATTCAGAAGCATGAGCGTTGATGCTGAGGAAAAGGGAGCACAGCTTGCAAAAAAGCATGANGGNAGGATAACTCCTGTAGGCAGGGTATTAAGAAGANTGCATNTAGANGAACTGCCGCAGCTATTTAACGTGNTTTTAGGAGATATGTCCATTGTGGGACCACGCCCTGAACGACCTGAAATATTTGAGAGATATTCGAAAGAAATACCTGATTTTGNAATAAGACTTAAGGTTAAGGCGGGCATAACGGGCTATGCCCAGGTTTACGGAAAATACAACACGAAACCGATAGACAAGCTTAAGCTTGATTTGACATATATACAGGAATACAGCTATTGGCTTGATATAAAGCTGATGATTTTAACCTTCCGTGTCATTTTCAGAAAGGAAAATTCTGAAGGGATTTAAGTTGTTGTGTCAAGTTTTCTATGAAAACTTGACATGTAGCGTCAGCCCATTTGCTGAAAGCAAATTTGGAATGGGCTGATGTTCAAGTAGGAGGATGCATTACATGAATATAGCGATTATTATTGCGGGCGGCTCNGGTTCACGCATGGGTCAGGATATACCAAAGCAGTTTATAAATATATATGACAAGCCTGTCATAGTTTACACACTTGAGAGCTTTGAAAGACACGACTTGGTTGATGCTATTGAAGTTGTCTGTATAGATGGCTGGCATGATATACTTTGGGCATATGCAAAGCAGTTTAACATAACAAAGCTTAAATGGGTTGTGTCAGGNGGNNGCAGNGCACAGGAGTCNATAAGAAACGGAGTTTATAATTTAAAGGATAAGTGTGAGGGAAGCGATAACATTATAATCCACGACGGAATAAGGCCTCTTGTTGATGATGAGGTTTTAAATGATGTTATTGATAAATGTAATGAGTATGGAAATGGTGTGACCTCTCTGCCATATAATGAGCAGATTTTTGTTGTTGACGACGAAAAATCTACAATAAAATATATTCCGAGAGAAACGCTTAGACGGGTGTCTACACCACAAGCGTATAAGATGGACAAGCTTATNTGGGCGTATGAGAAGGCGTTTAAGGAGGAAATAGGAATATACGGCTCCTCCTACACAAATACAATGATGGTGGAGCTTGGAGAGAGGCTTTATTTTGCAAAAGGCTCTGATAAAAACATAAAACTTACCACAAAGGATGATTTGGAGATATTTAAGGGCTATCTGACTGCGGAAAAGGACAAGTGGTTAAAGTAAATTTAGGGNAAACATGGCGGAGGTTTTGTTATGTCATTATATGATAGCAGGCTTTATATGGAGGATATAAAGCTTGTTGCCGATTGTAATTTTAAGTGGGAAATGCTTAGTGGAAAATCCGTGGCAATATCAGGNGGTACAGGCATGATAGGAAGCTTTATCACTGATGTTCTTATGTATCAAAATGAGGTCATGGACTTAGATANCCATATATACGTTCTTGGGCGAAGTGAGAAAAAGGCTTGGGACAGGTTTGGAAAATATAAGGATTGCGACAAGCTTCATTTTGTCTGCCATGATATAAATGAGCAGTTGGATATAGACAAATTTGTGGATTTGAATAGTATGCATGTGGGGCGGGATGCAACGGATAAGTCGCAGCCTCGTATTGATTACATCATACATGCTGCAAGTAATACACATCCTGCTGCCTATGCAGGCGACCCCATAGGTACAATATCCGCAAATGTACTTGGAACAAAATATCTTTTGGATTTTGCCAAAAAGGCAGATTGTAAACGATTCGTATTTTTATCATCCGTGGAGATTTACGGTGAAAACAAGGGNGATACAGATAAGTTTTCCGAGGATTACCTTGGATATATAGACTGCAATACACTTCGAGCAGGATATCCTGAGAGTAAGAGAACGGGAGAGGCGCTTTGTCAGGCATATATTAAACAACGGGGCCTTGATATAGTTATTCCACGGCTTTCAAGAACTTACGGACCTACGATGCTTATGTCGGACACGAAGGCCATATCCCAGTTTATTTTAAAGGGAGCTTCCGGCGAGGATATCGTGTTAAAAAGCGAGGGCACGCAGCTTTATTCGTACGCTTATGTGNCNGATGCAGCCTCCGCAATTATAAAGCTTATGCTTGAGGGAGAAAATGGGCAGGCATACAATGTTGCGTCNGATGCTTCCGATTTGACGCTCAGGGAGCTTGCTGAAACAATAGCGGACTATGTTGGTAAAAATGTTGTTTTTGAGCTTCCGGATAAAGCAGAACGCGCAGGCTATTCCAAGGCCACAAAAGCTCTGCTTGACTGTGAGAAAATAAAGAGTACAGGCTGGAAATCATTATATGGCATGAAGTATGGTTTGAAAAGGACTATTGATATTTTAAAGGAATTTATTTAAGAAAAGCGGTATAAAACAGTATGAGAACATTTTTTCAGGAGTTTAAGCAATACAGCAATCTGTTTGCGGAGCTTGTAAGAAAGGGAATAAAATTAAAATACAGACGGTCATATCTTGGTATTATATGGTCCATGGCTGAGCCGTTGCTTACCATGATTGTACTTACCGTTGTATTTGGAACTCTGCTTGGACATGACGGGAAGGATTTTCCGGTCTATATTCTTGCAGGACGGCTTATATATACCCTTTTTTCACAGTCAACCACAAATGCATTAAAGTCCATAAGGACAAATCAGGGAATGATAAAAAAGGTGTATGTACCCAAATACCTTTACCCTCTGTCGGGTATAGCATATAACTATGTGCTTTTCTTAATATCCCTTGTTGTGCTTTTTGCGGTGTCCATATCACTTAAGGTTTATCCTACACTCTACATGCTGCTTGCAGTAGTGCCATTGCTTGTGTTATTTGTATTATCAGTCGGAGTGGGACTTATACTTGCAACGGCAGGTGTTTTTTTCCGTGACCTGGAATATCTGTGGAACGTCGCCCTTATGCTTGTAATGTATACCTGCGCTATATTTTATTATCCGGATACGATACTGACAAGCAGTGTGGGCTGGATATTAAAATATAATCCCCTGTTCTGCATCATTTCAAATTTCAGAAGCTGTGTTTTTGGCGAGGCGATGGATATGGGGATGCTGGCATACGCAAGCCTGTTTGCTCTTGTAAGCGTTATTGCAGGTGGTCTTGTATTTGCCAAAAAGCAGAATGAATTTATTTTGTATATATAAGATATACATATTTCTGCAACGCGCTTGTCCGTTTAAAAATATTTAAGTATAATATAATAGTCATTTAACATGAAAAAGGTATAAATGTATGAATAATATCATTACGCTTACGGATGTAGGCATGCGTTTCAATTTAAGCAGGGAAAAGGTAGATAGCGTTAAGGAATATTTTATTAAGCGCATAAAGCGTGAGATGGCATTTAATGAATTTTGGGCGTTGCATGATATATCCTTTGCAGTAGAAAAGGGAGACAGGGTAGGAATACTCGGTCTGAACGGTGCGGGAAAATCCACTCTTATGAAGGTCATCGCGGGTGTGTTTAAGCCGACAAAGGGTACCATAGAAAAACATGGTGTAATTGCCCCTATGATAGAGCTTGGAGCAGGCTTTGATATGCAGTATACGGGTGCTGAAAATATATTTCTATATGGTGCGGTGCTTGGACATTCCAAAAAATTCATGAAGGAAAAATATGATGAAATTGTTGAATTTTCTGAGCTCAGTGAATTTATTGATGTTCCCCTCAAAAATTATTCATCGGGCATGAGGGCAAGGCTTGGCTTTGCAATTGCTACTGCCGTCTCTCCTGACATACTTATACTTGACGAGGTGCTTTCCGTAGGCGATGCCAAATTTAAGAAAAAGAGTGAGAAAAAGATAAGGGACATGATGGACAAAGGTATTACGGTTTTGTTTGTTTCACATAACATGGAGCAGGTAAGGCGCATATGTAATAAGGCTGTAATTCTTGAACGTGGAAGGCTTATAAAATACGGTGATATGGAGGAAACCGTATCTGTATATGAGAATATGACGAAATAACTAGTGACAAAATTTCTATTTGATAGAGATGAGCCAAACATACTATTTCTAAAATGTAGTTGTACAATATAGACAATATCGCAAGCAAGGCATTGTGGAGCCGTCGGTACTTAGGTGACGTATTTTGGCACCTTATGTACCGTTACGTGCGACACATAGCGAAAGCGTGCCTTGTGGCGATTTGTCTATATTGTACAACGGCTGTCTGAAAAATCGAGGTAATGTTTATGAGGAATCTAAAATTTAAAATAAAACAGCTGTTGAAAATGTTTTCCCAGCATGTTTTGTTTCCTCTTGTATATAATCTTAATAGGTTTAAATCGGTTAATAAAAATAAAATTATTCTTGCAGATGCACACCATGAGAAATGTCCCCAATATATGAGGCAGGTAAGGGCTGCCCTCTTTCATTTGGGCTTTGACATTGAGGAGTGCTTTTTTGATTTGAGAAAAATAAGCGCATTTTCGGGCATGAAAAAAATGCTTGGATTTATGAGGCTGTATGCCGTAAGTGGTTGCGTTATAATTTGTAACAATTTTCTCCCTGTGGCGGCCTGCAAAAAAAGAAAGGAAACAAGAGTTATACAGCTTTGGCATGGCTGCGGTGCATTCAAGAAATTCGGTTATGATGCATTGGACGACATACCAAAGGGATATAGGGGAAATGTGTATAAAAATTATGACCTTGTAACCGTAAGCGGTGAATACTGTGTGCCGTTTTTTGAGTCAGCCATGAGGCTTGGAAAGGGAATAGCAAAGCCTCTTGGATGCTGTATTACTGACAGGCTGTTTGACAGGGAATATTTAGGTTTATGCAGGGAAAAATTTAAGCATATACACTCTGATGCAGAAGGTAAAAGGGTGGTTCTTTGGGCACCTACCTTTCGGGGAAATGCAGGAGATGCAAATGTTGTTGGCGAGCAGTATATAGACCGGCTTGCCGATATGTATAAAAATGAGTTGTATGTCATAAAATCTTTGCACCCTATGTCGGAAGGGGGGACCCGCGAAGCAGGGGGGATGCCTTGCGACCAAATGTCGCGGAGGGACCCGGCGAAGCCGGAGGATACCTTGCTCCTTTATATGTCCTCCTCAGAGCTTCTTGTATGTGCTGACGTACTTATAACAGACTATTCCTCCATATTTTTTGAGTATCTTCTTTTGGACAGACCCATAGTGTTTTTTGCACCTGATTATGAGGTTTATGCAAGAGACAGAGGCTTTTATCTCGATTATGACAGTCTGCCGGGGCATATTGTGAAAAATAATAATATTGATGAGGCAGTAAGGATTTTGTATAATGCTGTAAGAGAGGATGGAACAGGAATGAACGTCACAAATGAAAGTCAGATGAGTGTTTTAAGGCAGAAATTCAGGGAGCAGTATATGTCTGCCTGTGATGGACATGTGGCGGAAAGAATTGTTAAAGAAATAAGCAGGTAACGATTATGCTGACAGGATGGAGAAGAACAATATACAAATCACATATATATCAGTTTTTTTTAAAAGGGGCAAAAAAACTGTATCGTTTTTATTCCTTTAGAATCATGTATCCACGCCTTTACAAAAAATATTCTGCCAAAGAAATTGACGAAGGCAAGGTTGTTTTTATTGAGGTACGCATGCCTGAAATAAGTGATAATTTTAGGTATATATATGACGAATTAAAAAATAATTATACTTATAAAATTTCTACACACTTTTTGCATATGAGCTTTTCACGCTGGCGTGAATATGAAAGATATTGTAAAAAAATGGTTATTGATGTGGCAGATGCAAAATATGTGTTTTTAAATGATTCATCAAATGTATTTAGCTGTTTGCCTCTAAGGAAGGAAACAGTTGTTACCCAGCTTTGGCATGCATGTGGAGCATTTAAAAAATTTGGAATGAGCATTGCCGAGCTTAAGTTTGGCGATGACAAAAAGACTTTGGATAAATATCCGTATCACGGTAATTACACTCACGTTACCGTAAGCTCGCCTGAGGTTGTATGGGCATATGAGGAGGCAATGAATTTAAGGCATGAGGAGAACATTGTAAAGCCTGTGGGCATTTCAAGAACGGATATATTTTATGACCCTGAAATGAAAAAACTTGCATTTGACAGGCTTTACTCGGTATTTCCACAGGCAAAGGGAAAGAAAATTATTTTGTATGCCCCCACCTTTCGGGGAAGGGTTGCATCGGCAAAAACACCGGATGAATTCGACATGCAGATGATGAACGAAGCGCTTAAAAGAAACTATGTCATGCTTTTTAAGCATCACCCATTTGTGAAAAATCGTCCCGTTATAGACAATGCATTTTCAGATTTTGCAAGGGATGTTACTGAGGAGCTGTCCATAGAGGATTTGCTTTTTGTAAGCGATATCTGTATATCTGATTATTCCTCCCTTGTATTTGAGTATTCACTTTTTGAAAGACCTATGATATTCTTTGCTTATGACTTGGAGGATTACTTTGACTGGAGGGGCTTTTACTACAAATATGACGAGTTTGTCCCGGGACCTATTTGCAGGTCAGGCAAAGAGGTTCTTGATTGCATCAAAGCTGTGGAAACAGATTTTGACAAAGATACTGTAACGCAGTTTAAGGAGAGATATATGAGTGCCTGTGACGGGCATGCAACAAAGAGGATTATGAGGCTCGTTATGGGAGACAGCCTTGAGAAAATGAGAAAAAAATGAAAGAGGCGGTATAAATGGTATCAGTAATTATTCCGGCATACAATCCGAGTAAGTATATAATGGACGCTTTTTCATCTGCGGTTATTCAGGACGTGAAAAAGGAAATTATTATTGTTGATGACCATTCAGGAGAAGCGTGGATTGATGATTTTCTCTCAAAGGTTAAGTGGAAATATGATGTTTCGGAGGAAAAGACCTCCATTAGCGGACTGAATGAAAAAGCCATTGTTTTCAAGTGGGCAGGGATTGTATGTGACAAAAGTCTGAAAAACAAAAAATTTCCTGTATACATTTTTTCAAATAGGGAAAATAAAAAGGTTGCGATTTCAAGAAACAGGGGAGTAAAGCTTGCAAGAGGAAAATATGTGGCTTTTCTTGATGCAGATGATATATGGGAAGAAAAAAAGCTTGAAAAGCAGCTTGAAGTCATGAAGAAGTATAAGGCTGCACCGCTTTGTAATACATCACGGATGCTTGTGGACTCTGAGGGGGATATGCTTGATAAAATAATAACAACCCCATTAAAAATAACGCTTAAGGATATTGAGAAAACAAACTGCATTAACTGTTCGTCCGTGTTAATAAAAAGAGATGTGATGCTTAAATATCCAATGCAGCACAGTGATGCACATGAAGATTATCTATCATGGCTGAAAATTCTTAAGGATTACGAATATGCAGTGGGAATACAGGAGCCGCTTTTGCTTTATAGGATGACACCCGGAAGTAAATCCGGCAATAAGATTAAATCGGCGGTTATGAATTTTAAAACCTACAGATATGCGGGATACGGATTTTGGAAATCAATTTGGTGTAATATATGTTATGCCATAAATGGGATAATAAAATATAGCAGGTGACAGATTTGCCGGAATGGCTAAAAAAATGCATATAACCCCTTTACTTTTGGGAATAATTAGCATATAATTTTTGAAAAGTTAAAAGAAAAAGGCGATGACGGAGACTGCCGGTAAAAGGACATGACAGGGAATATAGTCGCAGACTGAGAGCTATAACATGACACCCTACACGGCGGAACGCTACCTGAGCTGATATATTGAAGCCGGTTGGTCTAGGTATATACGTTTTATCCACGTTACGGAGAAAGAGAGAAAATGTATTACATATACATTTTAATGCGGGTGGTACCGCGGATAACTGTTGTTTATTCGTCCCGAGGCTTTATAAGCCTCGGGATTTTTGTATTTACAGTGAGTAAGAAATGTATTAAGGAAAGGAAGAAAAAAATGAGTTCAAACATTTACAGAGACATGACAATGGAAAACATAGGTGAGGAGCTTGTTGGAAAGGAAATCCGCATAGCAGGATGGATTGAAAACATACGTGANCACGGAGGGGTATCATTTATTGACCTTCGTGACATGTACGGAGTGATGCAGGTTGTTATGAGAGATACAAGTCTTCTTGACGGTCTTACAAGGGAGGAGTGTATATCCGTAGAGGGACTTGTGGAGCACAGGGACGAGGAAACGTACAATCCTAAAATTCCTACGGGAACCATAGAGCTTGAGGCGCACAAGGTTGATGTACTTGGAAAGGTTTATAAGCAGGTTCCNTTTGAGGTTACAACCTCAAAGGAGGTTCGTGAGGAGGTAAGNCTTAAGTATCGTTATCTCGANNTAAGAAACCGCAAGGTNAAGGACAACATGATTTTCAGGTCAAAGGTAATAAGCTTCCTGCGTGAGAAAATGACNGAGCTNGGCTTCCTTGAAATACAGACACCGATACTTTGTGCATCATCACCGGAGGGAGCAAGAGACTATATTGTTCCTTCAAGAAAATACAAAGGTAAATTTTATGCACTGCCACAGGCACCACAGCAGTATAAGCAGTTGCTTATGGTGTCAGGCTTTGACAAATATTTTCAGATTGCACCTTGTTTCAGGGACGAGGATGCAAGGGCTGACCGTTCACCCGGAGAATTTTATCAGCTTGATTTTGAGATGAGCTTTGCAACTCAGGAGGATGTATTTAAGGTGGGAGAGGATGTGCTTTCCGCAGCATTTACTAAATTTGCACCNGAGGGCTACAAGGTTACAGAGGCACCATATCCTGTAATAAGCTATGAGGAGGCAATGCTNAAGTANGGNACGGACAAGCCNGACCTTAGAAATCCTTTAGAGATAATTGACCTTTCAGAATTTTTTGAGAGATGTACATTTAAGCCGTTTCATGGCAAGACCGTAAGAGCCATCAATGTACATGCAAAGCTTTCAAAGGGACAGCANGAAAAAATGCTCAANTTTGCNACNTCAATNGGAATGGGNGGACTTGGCTACCTTGAGGTNCTTGAGGATAANACNTACAAGGGACCAATCGACAAGTTTATCCCTGATGANATGAAAACGGAGCTTGCCCAGAAGGCAGGACTTGACGTTGGTGATACGATATTTTTCATTGCCGATACAAAGAAGCAGGCGGCAATTTTTGCAGGACAGATAAGAACGGAGCTTGCCGTAAGACTTGATTTGCTTGAGAAAAATGCATACCGCTTCTGTTATATAAATGANTTTCCGATGTATGAGTACGACACNGAGACAAAGAGCATAGGATTCACCCACAATCCGTTTTCAATGCCTCAGGGAGGACTTACAGCGTTAAATGAAAAGGACCCTCTTGAAATACTNGCATATCAGTATGATATTGTCTGCAACGGAGTTGAGCTTTCATCAGGNGCCGTAAGAAACCATGACATGCAAATAATGGAAAAGGCATTTGAGATAGCAGGTTATGACAAGTCTGTTTTGGAAGAAAAATTCGGCGCACTNTACAGTGCATTTCAGTTTGGTGCACCACCTCATGCAGGAATGGCACCTGGCATAGACCGTATGATAATGCTCCTTCGCAACGAGGAAAACATACGTGAGGTAATACCATTCCCAATGAGTGGAACGGCGCAGGACCTTATGTGCGGAGCACCGGGCGAGGTGACCGAGCAGCANCTTNGNGANGTGCATATAAANGTAAGAAATTAGAACAGGAGGTACCTTATGGTAATTACGGATGAAACAATAGAGTATGTAGGCATTCTTGCCAAGCTTGAACTTTCNGACGANGCGCGTGAGCAGGCNAAAAAGGATATGTCCAACATGCTTGANTATGTAAGCAAGTTAAATGAATTAGATACGGACAACGTTCCTGCCATGAGCCATGCATTTCCCGTAAAAAATGTATTCAGGGAGGATGNCGTCACAAANGGNGATGACAGNGAGCAGCTTCTTTCAAATGCACCTGAGCAGAAGGACGGCTGCTACAAGGTGCCNAAAACATTTGATTAGGGGGTGCTTAGAGTGGATATATCNAAANTTACGGCTGTAGAGCTTGGAAANAAAATAAAGTCAGGTGAGCTTAAGGTTNNGGATGTAACAANGGCATACCTTGACAGNATAGAAAAATTAGAAAANGACATAAANGCATTTGTCACTGTTGATNCTGAAAATGCAATGGNACAGGCAGAGGAGATACAAAGGAAAATAGATGCAGGAGAGCTTTCCTCACCACTTGCGGGAGTGCCTGTTGCAATAAAGGACAACATGTGTACGAAGGGGCTGCTTACAAGCTGTTCCTCCAAAATACTAAGTAACTTTATTCCAACATATACTGCTGAGGCTGTCCTTGCGCTTAAAGCTGCGGGAGCCGTTATTATCGGAAAGACAAACATGGACGAGTTTGCAATGGGAAGCACATCGGAAACCTCTTATTACGGTGCCACAAAAAATCCGTGGGATTTAAACAGGGTTCCGGGAGGCTCCTCAGGAGGTTCCGCAGCGGCGGTTGCGGCGGAGCTTGCACCATATGCCCTTGGCTCTGACACAGGCGGTTCAATAAGACAGCCTGCCGCATTTTGCGGAGTTACGGGAATAAAGCCTACCTATGGCAGAGTGTCAAGATACGGACTTATTGCTTACGGCTCATCCCTTGATCAGATTGGACCTATAGCAAAGGACGTAACGGACTGTGCAACAATATTGGAAATCATATGCGGACATGACCCAAAGGATTCCACATCATATAATGAGAACATTACAGGTGATGGAATTACTGACAAGGGAAGCGATTTTACCTCTGCACTTGTTGATGATGTAAAGGGAATGAAAATCGGTATACCGAGAGATTATTTTGGTGAGGGAATAGACGAGGACGTTAAGAAAAATGTTCTTGCGGCAGCAGACCTTCTTCGTGAAAAGGGTGCATCTGTCGAGGAATTTGACCTTGGAATGGTAGAATATGCGATACCTGCATATTATATAATTGCATCAGCAGAGGCATCTTCAAACCTTGAGAGATTTGATGGTGTTAAGTATGGCTATAGAACGGCTGAATATACTGACCTTCACAATATGTATAAAAAGTCACGTTCAGAGGGCTTTGGACCTGAAGTTCAAAGAAGAATAATGTTAGGCTCATTTGTTTTAAGCTCGGGATATTACGATGCATACTATGTTAAGGCATTAAAGACAAAGGCGCTTATCAAGAAGGCTTTTGATGATGCATTTGCAAAATATGACGTTATACTGGGACCTGTAGCACCGACCACAGCGCCCAAAATAGGTGAATCCCTTTCTGACCCGCTTAAAATGTACCTTGGAGACATCTACACTGTTTCCGTAAATCTTGCAGGTATTCCGGGAATATCACTGACCTGCGGCTTTGATAAAAATGGCATGCCAATCGGACTTCAGCTTTTGGGACAGACCTTTGATGAGAAGTCGATTATAAGGGCGGCGTATTCGTTTGAGTGCAGCAGAAAATATGAAAGACCTGCACTGCTTGCTGAAAGGGGGCTTTAGGAATGTCAAAAACATATGAAACAGTCATAGGACTTGAGGTTCATGTAGAGCTTGCGACGAAAACAAAAATATTCTGCGGCTGCTCCACTGAATTTGGCGGCGCTCCCAACACACACACATGTCCCGTATGTACGGGAATGCCGGGCTCGCTTCCTGTGCTAAACAAGGCTGTTGTGGAAAAAGCAATCGCCGTAGGACTTGCTACAAACTGTAATATAACAAGAAACTGTAAATTTGACAGAAAAAATTATTTCTATCCTGACAATCCACAGAACTATCAGATATCGCAGCTTTATTATCCGATATGCCGTGATGGAAAGGTGGAAATCGAGGTTGAGGGAAAAAAGAAATTTGTAAGAATACATGAGATACACATGGAGGAGGATGCGGGAAAGCTTGTGCATGACCCGTTTACAGACAGCTCCTTAGTAGATTTTAACCGTTCAGGTGTGCCTCTCATAGAGATTGTTTCCGAGCCTGATATGCGCTCTGCCGAGGAGGTAATTGCATATCTTGAGAAGCTTCGGCTTATAATACAGTATCTTGGAGCATCCGACTGCAAATTAAACGAGGGTTCCATGCGAGCAGATGTAAACCTTTCGGTGAGAGAGCTTGGCAGTGAGGAATTCGGCACGAGAACAGAGACGAAAAACCTTAACTCCTTTAAGGCGATTGCAAGGGCAATTGAAAATGAGCGTGAGCGTCAGATAGACCTTATAGAATCGGGAGAGAAGGTTATACAGGAGACAAGAAGATGGGACGACACGAAGGAATACTCCTATCCTATGCGTTCTAAGGAGGACGCACAGGACTACAGATATTTCCCTGACCCTGACCTTGTTCCGATTATAATCAGTGATGAGTGGATGGAAAGCATCCGTGCCGCCCAGCCTGAGCTTCGTGATGAAAAGCGCATCCGGTACAAGGAAGAATACGACATTCCTGAATATGACATAGACATTATTACAGGCTCAAAGAAAATGGCAGACATATTTGAGGAGACAATCTCACTTGGAGCTTCACCTAAAAAGGTATCAAACTGGCTTATGGTGGAAACAATGAGACTTATGAAGGAGCATGATCTTGATGCGGATGACCTTAAATTTTCTGCTAAAAATCTTGCAGCGCTAATCGCCCTTGTTGAGGCAAAAACCATAAACGGAACGGTTGCCAAGGAAGTGTTTGAGAAAATATTTACGGACGATATCGACCCTGAGAAATATGTTGAGGAAAACGGGCTTAAGACTGTAAATGATTCGGGAGCGCTTACCAAGCTGGTAGAGGAAATCGTAGCTGCAAATCCGAAATCCGTGGAGGACTATAAAAATGGCAAGGAAAAGGCCATAGGCTTCCTTGTGGGACAGACGATGAAGGCAATGCAGGGCAAGGCAGATCCGGGTGAGGTAAACCGTATATTGAAGGAAATATTGTCTAAATAAGCAATTGTCTATAAATGGAAAGATAGAAAGGAAAATAAATATGCGAACATATCTTGTAACAGGCGGTGCCGGCTTTATCGGTTCCAACTACATTCATTACATGTTTAAAAAATATGACAATGAAATAAGAATAATAAATGTTGACGTCCTTACTTATGCAGGAAATCTTGAAAACCTAAAGGAGGTTGAGGGAAGGGACAACTATACATTTGTCAAGGCGGATATATGTGACAGGGAAGCTATATCAAAAATATTTGCGGAAAACGACATAGACCGTGTCGTACATTTTGCAGCTGAGTCACATGTTGACAGAAGCATTAAAAACCCTGAGATTTTTGTGCAGACAAACGTGCTTGGAACGGCAACTATGTTAAACTGTGCAAAGGCTGCGTGGGAGCTTCCGGACGGAAGCTTTAAGGAGGGAAAGAAATTCCTCCATGTATCAACGGATGAGGTTTATGGCTCGCTTCCTGATGATGACAGCGCATTTTTCTATGAGACGTCACCGTATGACCCGCACAGCCCGTATTCTGCAAGCAAGGCGTCCTCGGATATGCTTGTAAAGGCATATATGGACACATACAAATTTCCTGCAAATATAACAAATTGCAGCAACAATTACGGACCGTATCAGTTCCCTGAAAAGCTCATACCTCTTATTATAAATAATGCGCTTTCCGGCAAGAAGCTTCCTGTTTACGGCGATGGAAAAAATGTCCGTGACTGGCTTTATGTTGAGGACCACGCCAAGGCGATAGACATGGTTCAGGAGCAGGGTAAGCTTTTTGAGACATATAACATAGGCGGACACAATGAAAAGCAGAATATAGAAATCATAAATATAATAATCGACACCCTTCAGGAAATGCTTTCGGACGATGACCCTAGAAAGGCACTTGTGTCAAAGGACCTTATAACATACGTTGAGGACAGAAAGGGACATGACAGAAGATATGCAATAGCGCCTGACAAGATAAAGGCGGATATTGGCTGGTATCCTGAGACAATGTTTGCCGAGGGCATAAAGAAAACAATAGCATGGTTCTTTGAGCATGAGGACTGGATGAAAAACGTAACAAGCGGAGACTACCAGAAATACTACGATGAAATGTATAAGGTATAAATTATCTTTATATGATAATGCTATTACATGATATTTTGCTGCAAGATACATTATGAAATTGTATATTCTTTGAGTGAGAACTATCGCCGTTGCACTTTCATAGGTATATAGAAAACAGTTAGAAATCGTCAGTGCTTAGCGAGGTTTTATCGAGCTTAGCACTGTTACGATTTCGTCGGAGCGAAAGCGATTTTCTATATACCTATGAAAGTGCAACGGTGATAGTTCGGAGTAAAAAGATATGAATAAAAATGAAATATAACAAGGAGGTCCCACATGAAAGGAATAATACTTGCCGGCGGCTCCGGTACACGCCTTTACCCGCTCACAAAGGCAGTTTCAAAGCAGATAATGCCTGTCTATGATAAGCCTATGATATATTACCCGCTTTCAACTCTTATGCTTGCGGGAATAAGGGAGGTGCTTATAATATCAACTCCAAGGGATTTGCCTGTGTTTCGTGAGCTTTTTGGTACAGGTGAACAGATTGGAATGAGCTTTAGCTATGCGGTGCAGGAACAGCCGAGAGGACTTGCGGACGCATTTATAATCGGTGCGGATTTTATTGGAAATGATAACGTTGCACTTGTCCTTGGCGATAACATATTTTATGGACAGAGTTTTTCAAAGGTTTTAAGAGCCGCAGCCTCAAGGGAAAAGGGTGCAACAATATTCGGTTACTATGTAAAGGACCCTAGGGAGTACGGCGTGGTAGAATTTGATGAGAGCGGAAAAGCATTGTCAATAGAGGAAAAGCCGGAGCATCCAAAGTCAAATTATGCCGTTCCGGGACTTTATTTCTATGACAATGATGTTGTTGATATAGCTAAAAACGTAAAGCCTTCGGCAAGAGGTGAAATTGAGATAACCAGCATAAACAATGAGTACTTAAGACGAGGCACTCTTATGGTGGAGACGTTGGGACGAGGCTTTGCATGGCTTGATACGGGAAATCATGATATGCTTCTTGATGCCGCTGATTTTGTAGCCGCATTCCAAAAGAGACAGGGTATGTATATTTCGTGTATTGAGGAAATAGCATATAGACGGGGCTTTATAAATAAGGAGCAGCTTCTTGCTCTTGCCGAGCCTCTAATGAAAACAGCATATGGACAGTATCTTGTAGACGTGGCAAATGGACTATAGGGAGATGAAAATATGAGTGATATCAAGCTAGTAGAGCTAATTGAAACTGAATTACTGCAAAAAATACAGGACAGCTTTTCTTCACTTACAGGCATGGCAGCATTAACCACGGATAAGGACGGTACACCGATTACGAAGGGAAGTAATTTTACTGACTTTTGCATGAAATACACACGTCAGTCAGCAAAGGGAGCTGAAAGGTGTGAACAGTGTGACAAAATGGGAGCTGAAATATGCATAGAAAATGGAAAACCCTATGCATATTCCTGCCATGGAGGGCTTATTGATTATGCGGCTCCCATTATGATACATGGAAAAATGATAGGCTCATTTATTGGAGGACAGGTACTTTCCAAGAAGCCTGACCTTGATAAATTCCGAAAAATTGCCAGGGAGCTTGAAATAGACGAGGATGAATACATAGAGGCAGTAAAAAAGGTTGAGGTTATCGATAAGGAGCGAATTGACGACGCCGCTGAGGCACTTGGCAATATCGCTGAGGTTTTGTCCAATCTTGCCTACGGTCGTTATCTTGCCAATAAAGCAAGGCGTGATACTGAATTTGCAATGCAGGCAAGAACTGAATTTTTTGCCAAGATGTCACATGAAATAAGAACTCCCATAAACACAATTATCGGAATGAATGAAATGATTATGCGTGAATGCACGGAGGATAATATCCGTAACTATGCCACGGATATTAATGTTGCAGCGAAATCCATGCTCAGCATAGTAAATGATATTCTTGATTTATCAAAGCTTGATTCAGGAAATATGACGCTGCTTCCTGTCAGGTATGATTTTTCCTCATTGATTAATGATGTAGTAAACATGACACAAAGCTCTGCCGAGGCAAAAAAGCTTAAGATTGACGTACAGGTTTCACATGACCTTCCAAACATACTTTTTGGTGATGACGTAAGAATAAGGCAGATTCTGCTTAATCTTCTTTCAAATGCAGTAAAATATACAAAACAGGGAGGAGTTACGTTAAGCATAACAAGCGGCGGATACACGGAACATGGTGAGGTAAGGCTTGTATTTAAGGTTGCTGATACAGGTATTGGCATAAAAGAAGAAGATATCCCTGAATTGTTTAAAGCCTTCAAGAGAATTGATGAAAATAAAAACCGATATGTTGAGGGTACTGGTCTTGGAATGAATATAACAAATCAGCTTTTATTTCTGATGGGCAGTAAGCTTGAGGTGGAAAGCGTCTATGGGGAAGGCTCGACATTTTCATTTGTTCTGGAGCAGAAGGTAATGGGACAGGAAATCATAGGTGATATTGAGAATCGTATGAAGCATATGTCCCAGGAATATGAGTACAGTAAGCTGTTCACGGCGCCTGATGTGAAGGTTTTGGTTGTCGACGATAATGAATCGAACCGAAAGGTATTTAAAAACCTTTTAAAAGAAACAAAGATAGAGGTTGAGGAGGCGGACAGCGGAAAGCAGTGCCTAGAAAAAACAGAAAACACAAAATATGATATTATATTCTTAGACCATATGATGCCGGAGCTTGACGGGGTGGAGACATTCCATCGTATAAGAAATGCAAAGAATAATGTAAATTCAAGTACACCGGTGGTAGTCTTAACTGCAAATGCGATAGTAGGTGCAAGGGATAAATATATAGCAGAGGGCTTTGATAATTATTTATCAAAACCGATTATTCCGGATAAGCTTGAAACGCTGATAGCGGATATGCTTCCCCATGAAAAACTCAACTTTGAGAGACCGGCAGCTAAGAAGCCTGTTAAGAAAAAAACTGTTAAGCTGCCTGAACTTGCTGAATTTGACTGGACATATGCCATTACGGTACTAAAAACGCCGGAGCTTATTAAGCAGACCGCTGAGGATTTTTATAAAACAATAGATTCTGAGATTCAAAACTTAAATGACATGTATCAAAATATTGAAGATTCTGATATAATGGAACTATATAAGATAAAAGTTCATTCGTTAAAGAGTACAACCAAAATGATAGGGGCGTTAAGTTTGTCGGGTGTTTCAAGGGTTGCGGAGGTATATGCCATAAATAAGGATGTGCAGCGGATAAAAAGCATAACTCCCATTATCATTGATGAGCTTGAGAAGATAAAAGGTATACTGCACGAATGGGTGGGCAGTAAAAGTGATAAGCCGCCTATGGAAGATTACGACAAAATGCGTTCCATTTTGGGTGAGCTTGAAAAGGCGCTTAAGATAAGAAACATTGATAAGACAGATGAACTTGTTGGGGTGCTTTGTGAATATTCTTACGAGGAGGAACTTCAGGAAAAGATTGATACAATTGCAAAGCAGGTTTTAAATCTTCAAATGAAAAAAGCGGATGAGACATTTGAGGAGATTATGGAAATTATGGGGGAAAAATAACATGAAAAAAGCTGTGCTGATAGGAAAATTCAACACTGTGTTTAAGGATATTTACGATTTTCTCGATGAGAAGGATGCGTTTATCCATATTCAGGCATGCCCGGAACACATAGAATCAATTAAAAGTATCATAAAAATGACAAATCCGGGTCTTATTATAATAAGTCTAATAAACTTAGATAAGGAGTATCAGAACCTTTTTGCATTTATCAAACTTAAATATGGAAATATTCCTGTACTCTGTATAGGAACGGAGGCTGAACAAAAACCTTTTGAGGCATTTTTAGAAACTGCTCAGTATCAGGCCATAACTCGTCCCTGCACGAACAGAAACATATGGACACACATAAAGGCAATACTTGATATATCAGAAAGGTCAAAAACTGACAGTGCAAATAAGGCATACTCAGATACAAAAACTGAAGAATTTGAGCGTGAGCTGGAAGAAATAACCCAAATGCCAATGGATGAACGTGAGAAAAGAACCGTCACATTCAGGGATAACCGCCAAAGCACTGTTGATGATGATTTGGACGATTCATGGATTGATGAGGCTCTTGCAAAACAGACTAAGGCTGCATATAAAGCTAAAACAATCCAGAGAACGGAGGCTGCGCAAAATGTAGAAACCAAACCACAAAAGGTGGAGGGAGCTGTATCGGTGTCTGAACTGGCAAAAGAGGAAGTTCTGCCAGCAGTAAACAAGAAGATAAGGGTTCTTTTGGTGGATGATAATGCGATTCAGTTAAGGGCACTTAGAGGCGCTTTGATGAGTGATTATGAAGTACTTATGGCTGTATCAGGGGAAGAGTCAATTGAGGTTATGAACAATGAATATCCTGATATAGTATTTTTGGACTATACAATGCCTGGCTATAACGGAAAAAAGGTACTTGAGATAGTGCGTCAGTCGGAGAAATTAAAAAATCTGCCGGTTGTTTTCCTTACGGGGTTACAGGATAAAAGGGAAATTATGGGCCTTGTGGCACTTAAACCAAACGGTTATCTTGTAAAACCACCCGATATAGAAAAAATTAAGGAAACAATACGCAAATTAGTAGGATAATTATAGGGGGCTGTCGCATTAAGATTTGATATGGCTTGTCTGCGGCTGCTACATGCTGCTATATACACATAAAACACGCTTTCGCTCGTCTCCGACGTAACGGTACTAAGGTGCCAAAATACGTCACCTAAGTACCGACGTCTTCAAACGGTTTTATGTGTATATAGCAGCATGTAGCAGCCGCAGACGAGCCATACACTAAAATCTTAATGCGACAGCCCCTTTTATTTTTACAGCAAATGTGATATATCAAGGTATTTTGGAATGCCGGCTTCGTATTCAATTGGAACCTCGCCTAAGACGAGTGGTGCTAAATAGGCAACCATTTCTTCCGTGACATTATTTTTTTCTTTATTTATCCAATCTAATGGGACTGCTTTGGCTTTGTTTGCAACTTCACATACAGGCACGGAGGAAAGCTCATAGCTGTAAGGGACATTGCGTGTGCGGTTAAGCGTTGTCATAAATCCTGTTTTGCCATCCTGAACAAGCTGAACGGCTTTTTTACCAAGCTCAAATGATTCATCTAAATCTGTTTTTGATGCCATATGTCCGGCACATCTTTGAAGCACGTTAACTTCTACGGAACGGACCTTTATACCAAGACGATTCTTTACAAGAGTTTCAAGATATTTTCCGGCACCGGAAAGCTGGGCATGTCCGAACTTGTCAGCTGCTGCATCTGTAGCGGACAGATAAGCTCCGCTTGCGTCATGTATACCTTCTGATACCGCTACAATAATATTTTGATGTATTTTAATTAAATTCTTTAAGTCAGATAAAAATGCCTCCTCGTCAAATGCAACCTCGGGAAGATATATAAGGTGGGGAGCCAGATTTTTGCCATTGCGTGCAAGTACGGATGCAGCTGTTAACCAGCCGGCATCTCTTCCCATAATTTCAACGATAGTTACGCTTTCAACGTCATATATATATGTATCGTAAGCAATTTCCCTTATGCTTCCTGCAATGTATTTTGCGGCAGAGCCAAAGCCAGGTGTGTGGTCAGTGCACACCAAATCGTTGTCAATCGTTTTCGGTACACCGGCAATTTTTATATTGCTGCCTGTTTCGGCAGCATACTGAGACAGCTTGTCTACAGTGTCCATAGAGTCATTGCCGCCAATATAAAAAAATGCACCAACATTCATTTTTTCAAAAATATCAAAAATTTCTTTGTATGAATCTGTATCATCCTTCCAGTTCGGAAGCTTGAAGCGGCATGAACCTAAATACATGGCAGGAGTGCATTTGAGTTGGTTGATAAATTCAGGAGTGCTTGATGTTAAATCAAGAAACTGCTCCCTTATTACTCCCTGTATTCCATGAATTGAGCCATATATATGCTCAAAATAACCACTGTCTGTAATTCCCTGCACAATTCCTGCAAGGGAGGCGTTAATAGCAGCTGTAGGCCCACCGGATTGGGCAACAATACAATTTTTTTTCATAGTAATCTCCATTGCTTTATCTGTATATCATCATGTTACAACGTGTAATACCAATAATCTTTTGATAATAATTATTGACAGATAAAGGATAGCATACTCTATAAAAAATAGCTACAGCCAATCTGAAATTTGACACAAAATATATTTTATATTAATATCCATTAATTTCCCTAATATTTACTTGAAAATGGCATATAATTATTATATAATTAACAAAAGGCAATATCAATTATGATAATGGATGTTGTCAGGTTGATTTATTGATACATATATATCTGGAATGCTCGATAATTCCTGTTTATTTTGAACCTACATTTACTTTAAACGGGATTCCTACAGCGTAGTAATATGTCAGGCCTCCGATTGCAGTGGAAGACAAAAAAACTATGTGCGGTTGCCCACCTAGCTTTGCTAGGAGTCAAAAGGCAGGAACCGGCATTCTGGATATATATTTTTTTGTCTGATAGGAAACTTCGTTTCCCATTGGCATATGTCCTGAGGTGTCTGCGAAGCAGACGGAGCCCTGAGGACAATAACGGTCCCTACGGGCCCTGCTAAGATACGAACTGCAGCGTCGAAGACGCTTTGTTCTTTATACTACTTGAATACATGTGATTTATATTTAAGCTTACGGATGAATTGTATTTATGAAAAGAAAAATATACATTTTTTTAGGGCTGTTTTTTTCGCTTGCATTAATCATTGTTATTGCAGGTGAGGTTAATAGAATGGCAAAAGAAACAAAGGAAGAAGACTGGCAGGATGAGGCTGTAAGCACCGGTATGGATGCCTCATATGAGGATGTATCAACAAAAACGGATGCAGACTGTTATTCCTACAGCGATGTCGAAAAGGTTGTAAGCTATCTTGCAGCTTCGGAGGAATCCGGCACTCAGCTTGCAAGATTGGTGGATCCACTGTCAAAAAGTAATCCCATTACAGTTTCATATGTGAAAAATATTGTTAAAATAATCGGTGCTCCTGACACTGTATATAAGGATTATTTTAAGGGCAGGAGTGATGAAAGCGTTGTCAGCCGTGAGGAGTTTGATGAGATTTACCACAATATGGTGGATTCTGATGTTGTAAACGGTTTGGAGCGCAGGGAAATTCTTGTATTCAATGTCATTAAGACGGAGGATGAGGAAAACAGGGAAAAAATATATGTGAGCGATGGCGCTAAAAGATATGATTTTCAAACCTCCTATGAAGAAAAATATTTAGACCGGGTTTTGGATGTTTACGTAAAAAATAGCGTAATATTTAAGGTCAACGGCTTTGGACATACGGAAATACCTCTTGAACATGTATGGATTATTGATGTGAACAATAAGCAGTGTACTTTTTTATATAAGGGAATAACAAAAAGCTATCCCGTAAACGGCAGTATTGTGGTAAAAAAGGATTGTGTGGGAACGCTTTTTATAACAGATGCAGGTATTGTGAATTTTGATGATGAGTACGAGGTTATGGAAGGCAGAGCCATTTCGATTGAGGGAGATATACGGTTAGAAGGTACACCGAAATATTCCTATGATGATAATTTTGCAGTATATAACGTATCGGATGACGTAAGCTTTGTGGAAAGCAGGCGGCCTCTTTTGGGATATGGGACGGTGAAGCTTTTAGTAAAGGATAAAAAAGCCTGTGCCGCTGTTACATATGGAAATGCAGAGTGCGAAACAATAAGGGTAATACTGAGCAATAATGATTTTACATCATACAAGATGGCAAAGCTAACCCTTTCATCGGAGGGAATGCTTAAGGTCATATATCCTGACGGCGGTGAAAAAACATTTCCTGCAGGGGAGATGTTTACAATACAATACGAGGATTATGAAAATGGTGATAAAATTATTATAGAGCAGACCGGTAAGGGGAAAGGAATTACCGTCCACAACATAACAAGAGAATGTGGAAATCCTGTTTATGACGGTTTTATTGAGCTTGATATTAAGGATGACAGCATGTATGTCATCAATGAGTTGCCTCTTGAGCAGTATTTGTATGGTGTTGTTTCAAGTGAGGTTCCGTCTTCGTATGAGAATGAGGCGCGTAAGGCAATTGCCGTTTGTACAAGAGCATATGCCTATGGTAAAATGAATGATGGAAGCTTTGACGAGTATAATGCTGATTTGGATGATTCGGTTTTTTGTCAAATGTACAATGACGTTTTAAAGACACAGGAGAGCATAAGGGCAGTTGATGAAACCTATGGAATTGTTCCGGCTTATGAGGGCAAGGTGGTTTTTCCTCTTTACTTTTCAACCTCATGCGGTATGACATGTACAAATTCAGAGGTGTGGGGAGGCACATCATATCCTTATTTTACCTCCAATGTAGAGGACATGGAAAAATCCGAGCTTGATTTATCAGATGAGGACACTTTTGTGCAGTTTATGGAGGACAGTCTTGGATATGACACTATCGAGAAGGATTTGCCATATTACAGATGGAGCATATATTATACAAGAGACGATATATCCAAAGCCGTAAACCGTAATCTTTCGGAACGGCTTGACACTGCGGCAGGAAGCATAAGAGTTAAAAACGACAATGGTGATTTTGTTGATGGGGACATTATGGATATAGGAGACATTGTTTCCGTGGAGGTTAATGAAAGAAGCAGCAGCGGCATGGTGCTTGCACTTTTGATAGAGGGAACCAAAGGGACGATTTTGGTTAAAGGGCAGACTAATATAAGAAATCTTATAACACCCGTTAATCAAAATATTGTAAGGCAGGATGCTTCTGTCGTAACGGGTTGGAGCTCACTGCCGAGTACATTTTATTATATAACGGAAAGTGACGGGGGCTTTACAATATACGGAGGAGGCTTCGGTCACGGTGTCGGTTTAAGTCAGAATGGGGCAAATGCTTTAGCTGCCAAGGGGTATAATTATACATATATCATAAAGCATTATTTTTCATCTGCTGACTTTGCAATGATATATGAATTTTTAGAAGAAGACGGGGAAGAATAAGTGAAGGCTTTTATAAAAAATATAGTGCGTATAGTGGAAAAGGGTTCGGATGACAGTCTTCCTGCTTATGCAGCACAGACGGCATTCTTTGTTCTATTGTCCTGTTTTCCATTTGTCATAATGATTATAATGGCTGCGATGCATCTCCCCTTTGCAAGGCAGAATATAGTATCTGAGCTTATTGAGATTATGCCGGATGAGCTTGACTCATACATAATATATATGGTTGATGATATTATGTACTCCGGTGGAGGTTCATTTACAATCATAACTACTCTTTTTACCATATGGTCAGCGGGAAAAGGAATACAGGCTATCACCTATGGACTTAATAAGGTGTATGGGGTGGAACGCGCAAGGGGCTTTATTCTTACAAGGCTTATAAGTGCACTTTATACAATTATTTTTATGATTATCTGTATTGCACTTATGATTTTAAACACTTTTGGAAATGATATAGCTAAAAGGATTGTCAGGGCAAGACCTGAGCTTGCCAATGCCACGGCGCTTATATTAAGTGTAAAGGGAGCGCTTACATTTGCGGTGTTCTTTGTGTTTATTCTTCTCATCTATTATCAGCTCCCCAATCGTAAGGGGCGGTTCAAGGATGAAATAATGGGTGCTGTATTTGCGGCATTTGCCTGGATGGTTATGACAAGAGGCTTTGCAATATACATGAGGTTTGCAACAAGGGCGTCCTATATGTACGGAAGTCTTACCTCCATAGTTGTTATCTTAATCTGGCTGTATGTGGGTATGCAGATTATTTTATACGGTGCGGAATTTAATTCCCTTCGTCCGGTTTTTTTTCAAAAAGATGAAAATGCAGATAGCAATAATGGAAACGATATGGTATAATATCATGGCGAATGCTTAGAGTATATGTCCAATAGGGAGGTAAATAAAATGTACGGTTTTGATGAGATACAAGGCTTTGACCCTGAGGTTGCGCAGGCAATGACTGCCGAGATTAACAGACAGAATGACAACATTGAGCTTATTGCATCTGAAAATATTGTTTCGAAGGCTGTCATGGCAGCAATGGGAAGTCCTCTTACAAATAAATATGCTGAAGGATATCCGGGAAAGCGATATTACGGTGGGTGCGAGCACGTTGATGTTGTGGAGGATTTAGCGAGGGAACGAGCTAAGAAGCTTTTTGGATGTGAGTATGTAAATGTGCAGCCGCATTCGGGAGCACAGGCAAATATGGCCGCATTTTTTGCCATTATGGAGCCGGGTGATACATTTATGGGAATGAATCTTGCACACGGCGGACACCTTACACATGGTTCTCCCGTAAATATGTCGGGAAAATACTTCAATGTTGTGCCTTACGGCGTAAATGACGACGGATTTATAGATTATGACAGTGTACTTGCCATTGCAAAGGAGTGTAAGCCAAAACTTATTGTGGCAGGCGCTTCCGCTTATGCAAGAGCAATTGATTTTAAGCGTTTCAGGGAAATAGCCGACAGCGTGGGAGCGGTTCTCATGGTAGATATGGCGCATATAGCAGGACTTGTAGCGGCAGGTGTCCATGAAAGCCCTATAGAATATGCACATGTTACAACAACCACAACTCACAAGACCTTAAGAGGACCTCGTGGCGGCATGATTCTCTCAAGCAATGAGGTAAATGAGAAGTATAACTTTAACAAGGCTGTATTTCCGGGTATTCAGGGCGGACCTCTCATGCACGTTATAGCTGCAAAGGCAGTGTGTCTTAAGGAGGCTCTTTCCGATGAGTATAAGCAGTATCAGAGGCAGGTTGTTAAAAATGCTGCAAGACTTGCAGCGGAGCTTACCGAGAGGGGCTTTAAGATAGTTTCGGGAGGCACTGACAATCACCTTATGCTTGTGGATTTGCAGAACCTTGACCTTACAGGAAAGGAAGTTGAGAAGCTTCTCGACACGGTACACATTACATGTAACAAGAATACGGTTCCAAACGACCCTAAATCACCTTTTGTGACGAGCGGAATAAGACTTGGCACTCCTGCCGTTACAACGAGAGGCGCTAACGAGGAGGATATGGTAACCATAGCTGATGCAATAGCAGCGGCAGTTATTCATAAGGATAACGATAAGGCTATGTCATTAGTAAAGAGTATTACTGACAAATATCCTTTATATAAATAATTTTTATTATTTAGATGGGCTGTTGCAGTGTATTCTGGGACGGCTCATTGTTAATTTGGAGAAAAGAGAAAAATATGGAAAATAATCAGAGCAATAACGATAACGGCAATTCAAACAACAATCAGGGCGGTAACAACAATAATAAGAAAAAACCTTCGGCTACGCTTATCATTCTTATATTGTCTGTTTTAATGACCCTTGCTTTTTGGCAGACGTACAGTAAATTTAAGGATTCGGGCAAGGAGCAGATAACATATGATGAGTTTCTTGCAATGCTGGACGAGGGCAATGTTCAGAACGTAAAAATATATTCAAATGAAATAACCTTTGAGCCTGCCGAGCAAAATGAAAATGCAGTTTATGAGGTTTCTTACAGCGTTGTCAGAACCGACGATTACAACCTTATTGAAAGGCTTCACAAGGCGGGGGTAACCTTCGAGGAGATAGACGAGGGCGGAAGTGTTATTGTGCAGACAATTCTTTCCTATGGTATTATGATTGTTGCATTTTATCTTCTCATGATGCTTATTATGAAAAGTGCCACAAAGAGCGGTGGTGTTATGGGCGTCGGAAAATCCAATGCTAAAATGTATGTTCAGACGGAAACGGGTGTTACCTTTAAGGATGTGGCAGGTCAGGAGGAGGCAAAGGAATCGCTTTCCGAGATGGTTGATTTTCTTGAAAAGCCTGAGAAATACCTTCAGATTGGCGCAAAGCTTCCGAGAGGAGCTCTGCTTGTGGGACCTCCGGGAACAGGAAAGACCCTTCTTGCAAAGGCTGTTGCAGGAGAGGCGAAGGTTCCGTTTTTCTCACTTTCAGGCTCAGATTTTGTTGAGCTATATGTGGGTGTGGGAGCCTCACGAGTAAGGGATTTATTTAAGCGCGCAAATGCCATGGCACCATGTATTATATTTATAGATGAGATTGATGCTATAGGAAGAAGCAGGGATACAAGACATTCAGGAGGTGATTCTGAAAGGGAGCAGACATTAAATCAGCTTCTTTCAGAGATGGATGGCTTTGACACCTCAAAGGGTATCGTTGTGCTTGCAGCTACAAACAGACCGGAGGTGCTTGACAAGGCGTTGCTTCGTCCGGGACGATTTGACAGAAGAGTAATAGTGTCAAAGCCTGACTTGCAGGGACGAATCGATACGTTAAAGGTTCATTCCAAGGATGTAAAGATGGATCAGACGGTGAATTTAAAGGAGCTTGCCCTTGCAACTGCCGGTGCGGTTGGTGCAGACCTTGCCAATATTATAAATGAGGCGGCATTGCTTGCAGTAAGAAACAGACGTGACTTTGTATCGCAGGCTGACCTTCTTGGCTCTGTGGAGGTCGTATTTGCGGGAAAGGAAAAGAAAGAAAAGCTTTTAAGCCCGAAGGAAAAGGAAATCGTTGCCTATCATGAGGTTGGACACGCCCTTGTGTCGGCACTTCAGAAAAATACTCTGCCTATACAGAGAATAACCATTGTGCCGAGAACCGGTGGAGCTTTAGGATATGTATGGCAGGTTCCGGAGGAGGAAAAGCAACTGGAAAGCAAGAAGGAGCTTGAGGAGGAAATTGTTATCTGTCTTGCAGGACGTGCGGCGGAGGAGCTGAAGTTTGATTCAGTTACAAGTGGTGCGGCAAATGACATAGAAAAGGCAACAAGCATTGCGAGAACAATGATAACCATGTATGGTATGTCGGACAAGTTCGGAATGGTGCAGCTTGAAAGTGTAACAGGTCAGTATCTTGACAACAGACGTGTCCTTAACTGCTCATCAGAGACTGAAACCAAGGTTGATACAGAAGTTAAAAATATGATAAAGGCCTCCTACGAGAGGGCAATTAAGCTTCTTAAGAAAAACATGACTACTCTTGACGCTATTGCAAAGGTGCTTTATGAAAAGGAAAACCTTACAGGTGATGAATTTATGGAGCTTTATGAAAAGCATCAAAATGTTAAGCTTAAGAGTGCGGCAGATGATGTTAAGGCAGGGACGGATTATGAGCTGTAATTTTTATGCCACTGTTTCAAGAATGAAATATATTGAAAGATGGGCGCTTATGCGAAATACCATATCTGAAAATCTGTCAGAGCATTCTCTTGAGGTAAGTATGATAGCCCATGCCCTGTGTATTATAGGAAATGTGAGATATAAAAAAAAGCTTGATGCCGATTATGCGGCTATGGTCGGTATCTATCATGATGCTTCCGAGATTATAACAGGCGATATGCCTACACCGGTAAAATACTATAACAGAAGCATTAATGAGGCATTCAAATCAATTGAGGATGAGGCAAATAAAAAGCTTCTTTCACAGCTGCCGGAGGATATACGGACAGAGTATGAAAAGTATTTTGTAAAGCCGGAGGAAAAAGCCTATGAGTGGAGGCTTGTTAAGGCTGCTGACAAAATATCGGCACTCATTAAGTGCATAGAGGAAGAAAAAACCGGAAATAAGGAATTTGTTGTTGCAAAGAAATCGACGGAAGAAAGTGTAAAAAGGCTTGCGAAGGAGCTTCCGGAGGTGGATATATTTGTGGACGAATGTTTAGAGGCATTTTCAAAGACATTAGATGAGTTGTCCTAAGGACAGACCCGAAAAGGAGGTATAAAAAATGGCACTACACATGGTAAAAAGTGTACCTACTCCTGATGAAATCAGGCAGGCGCACCCAATGGACAAATCACTTGCAGATATAAAGGCTGCAAGAGATGAGGAAATAAAAAAAATTTTTACGGGAGAATCAGATAAATTTATCGCTATAATAGGACCTTGTTCGGCAGATTACGAGGATTCGGTTTTGGATTACCTCGAAAGACTGGCAAAGGTGCAGGAAAAGGTTAAAGATAAAATAATGATTATCCCTAGAATCTACACAAATAAGCCTAGGACAAATGGTTCGGGCTACAAGGGAATGCTGCATCAGCCTAATCCTGAAAACAAGCCGGATTTTATTGAGGGCGTAAAGGCGATAAGAAAGATGCACATAAAAGCAATTAACGAGACAGGGCTTACGGCTGCAGACGAGATGCTTTATACGGATAATTGGCCTTATCTTGAGGATGTTCTTTCCTATGTTGCAATCGGCGCAAGAAGTGTTGAAAATCAGTCCCACAGGCTTACTGCAAGCGGGATAGACGTTCCCGTGGGAATGAAAAATCCTACAAGCGGAGATTACAACGTAATGCTCAATTCCTGTGTGGCAGCACAGGCAAAGCACACATTTTTATTTATGGGTTATGAGACAAAGACTGACGGAAACCCTCTCGCACATTGTATTTTGAGAGGTTCTCTAAGTAAGAGCGGACGTTCCCTTGCAAACTATCATTACGAGGATTTAAAGCTTTTAAGTGATATGTATGCAAAATTTGATCTTGTAAATCCTGCCTGCATTGTAGATGCAAATCACAATAATTCGGGCAAGAAATGGGATGAGCAGCCAAGAATTGTAAATGAAATACTGCACAGCAGGAGACATTCTGAGAGTGTGAGAAGGCTTGTAAAGGGCGTTATGGTGGAAAGCTACATTGAGGACGGCAATCAGCCTATAGGCGGAGGCTGCTACGGTAAATCTATTACAGACCCATGCCTGGGCTGGGAAAAATCGGAGGCTTTGCTTCTTTCAATGGCAGAGCAACTTTAATTTGTGACAACTGACGTTTGAAGATGGGGGAACATAAGATGAACATATTTAATATTCTTATTCCTAAACAGGATCTTACATATCTTAACGGAAGCGATAAAATGGATAAGGCGGTTGAATTTTTGCTTGCCAGCGGGTTTACTGCCATTCCTGTTGTGGATGAGGTTGGAAGGCTTGAGGGTATTGTAAGTGAAGGTGATTTTCTTCGCGTAGCCATACAGCATGGATGCGATGAAATGAAAAACATGACTGTCAGGGATATTGTGCATCTTTCCGTGGATGACTTTGTGCTTAATAGTACGGATACGGATAAAATAATGGACAAGATAATTGACAGAAATTTTCTTTCAGTTATAGATGACAGAAATATTTTTATTGGAATTATAACAAGAAGAAGCGTAATGCTACAGTTAAAAAGGAAATAAAATGGAATTTCAGGTGGGGCAGAAAATAAAATTGAAAAAACCGCATCCCTGCGGGGGAAACTGTTGGGAAATTCAGCGTATGGGTATGGATTTTCGCCTGAAATGCACCTTGTGCAGCCATTCTGTCATGATACCGAGAAAAACAGTGGAATCATCCTTCAAGGGATTTGTTTAAGAAATTCTTTTGTTGGGAATAATTAGACTATCACATTGTAAAATATTACAAAATAACAAGGCATCAAAATGAGCAAAGTGACAAAAAATTTTTTTGGACAAATTTAATATTTACTTTTAAGTTTTAAATTTGTTAAAATATTTGTTACAACAGGTTTTCGTTAGTAAAAAAGCAATTTTCTTATGGTATATTGTTTTGGAAATGGAGGATGTAATGTTTGATATCGGAGACTATATCGTTTACGGAATTAATGGAATATGTCGGGTTGCGGATATTACGCATCCGGACATTTCAGGAGCAGATGGGGACAGATTGTACTATGTATTAATTCCGGAAAAAGCAAGGAGCAGTAAGCTTTTTTGTCCGGCGGACAATGACAGAATTATGATCAGAAAGGTAATCAGCTGCGAGGAGGCAAAGCAGATTATTGCCGAATCAAAAACCATTGAACCGCTTTGTATAACAAATGAAAGAATGCGCGATGACAGCTATAAGAGTGTCATGAAAAGCGGGGATTGCAGGCAGTGGATACAGATTATAAAAACGCTCCTTATAAGAAAAAAGGAACGTGAGGAAAACGGTAAAAAAATAACTGCCACGGATGAAAGATACTTGAAAATGGCTGAGGAGGGACTGTATTCGGAGCTTGCGCTTGCAACAGGCAGCGACAAGGAGAAAATCAGAGATATAATTATCCAAAGCGTTTCAGAGTAAAGAAAGCTTATAAAAGGGGTTGTCGCACTGATAATATTTATATTATGATACAAATATTTTAGTGCGACAGCTCTTTTTTAAGTTATAGGTAGAAATAGGAAGGAAAATCTGATATAATTTTCAAGTATATAAATTTTAGTTTGATGTCAATATTGCAGAAGTAGGGACATGACGTATTTAGGAGATGTTTTATGGGACAGAAATGGAATAAAAATATTATACGTGCCGGAGTTGTATTTACGGTATCCGTATGTATATGTATTCTTTTTGCGCATGTGATTAATGGGTGGCGGGTTATAGCGGAAACCATAGGAAAGATTTTTTCTGCAATGACACCAATTATCATAGGCTTTGTTATTGCCTTTATGCTTAACCCGATCATGATATACATAAGGCGGGGCCTTACGTTTATTTATACAAAAATATGGAAGAAGAAAAGCTACAATGTTCTGTATCATAAGACGAAGGTACCGGCACTTATACTGACGCTGTTATTTTTTATTGGGATTGTGGCAGGCTTTTTATGGCTTGTTATTCCTCAGATTGAAATAAGCATCACAAACCTTGTGAAGAGTATGCCAGACTATCTTAATAATGCTCAAAATTGGGTTGAGAGGGTGTTTGCAAAAAATGAATATCTTGAGGGAAAGCTGTCCGACGTAATAAGCTATGTACAGAATAATGTAATGACAATTGTTGAGGAAAAAATAGTTCCGAATATAGATACAATTATGGTGCAGATTTCATCAGGACTTATTGTAGGAGTGAAGGCGGTCCTGAATTTCTTTATCGGACTTATTGTCACGGTTTATCTCCTCGGAAGCAAGGATGTGCTTATTGCACAGGGCAAGAAAATAGTTTACTGTATTTTTTCCAAAAAGCATGGAAATAAAATACTTGACGGATTTGCCTATGCCAATTCCGTATTTGGGGGCTTCATAAACGGTAAAATACTTGATTCCATCATAATCGGTATCATATGCTTTATCTTTACGAAGACAATACACATGGAGTATGCAATGCTTATAAGCGTCATAGTTGGCGTTACAAACATAATACCATTCTTTGGACCTTTTATCGGTGCTGTGCCGGGAGCGCTTCTTGCCCTTATGGACGATCCGATTATGTTTGTTATATTTATTATATGGGTTCTTGTTCTTCAGCAGTTTGACGGCAACATACTTGGACCGCTTATTCTTGGAGATTCGACCGGTATATCGGGAATATGGGTGCTTGTTGCAATATTGGTCGGAGGAGATTTGTTTGGCATACCGGGCATGATTTTAGGTGTTCCCGTATTTGCATGTATTTATGCATTCTTTGCAGTACAGCTTCGGGATGGTCTTCGTGCAAAAAATATGTCCTCCAAAACTGAGGATTATTTCAGACTTATCGGCTTTGATGAGGAGACGGGAGAACCGAAATATGCGGCAAAGCTTTATGGAAGAAGATCTCTTAAAAAGAAAAAACGTAAAAAGGGTTATCTTGCCACCATTAAGGCAAAGCTGCTTGTAAGAAAAAGACAGGAATTTCCTGATGAGGAGACAATGGACAAGGATACCCTTGAGGAGATTGGCATGGCGGAAAGTGACGTGTACGAAACTGTAAGCGAAGCAGATGATACCGGAGAAAATAGTGACAAAAAGGAGGAGTAGATATGGCAAAGGGAAGTTACACAACCAATCAGATACTTGAATGGACGGGCTATTTTTCAAAAACAATGGAAACAAGTCCTGAGAAAATCAAACTTTTAGATATTTGCGGCAAAATGAAAAATGTCATACCTATTGTCGAAACCCATAAGAGGGTAATCATATTTGCAGACGAGCTTCACGAGGATTTATTTTATGAATTTTGGGAGGCCGGCTTTGGCGAGTATGATATGTGGTACGGTGTCGGCATAAAGGAGGAAGGACAGGTAAGGCATGTAAAGATTAAGGAGGTTATCAATAGGAAGATAACTGCGCCTACTGTCATATTTATTCTAAATGAAAATACAAGGGAATCCTACAGAATCGGCATAAAAAATGATATGTTTTCCAAGGGTCCCATCAAATATGTGGGCAAGGAAATAAGAGCGGTTATTATGAGCCTTTTAGGTGTGGATTCACAGGATACAATATGTCTTGTTGATGCGGAAAGTATTGCCGTTGAGGCTGCATTTGTGGCTGTTGACGGCACAATTATATGCGTTGAAAACGACAGGGGAGCTAAGGAAACCATGGAGGACAACGTAAAGCAGTTTGGTGTTCATAACGTAAAGATTATTCCTGATCTTGATAAGGAATCCATGGATAGTATTCCCGTTCCAAGACTCTCATTTATAGTGGCAAACAAGCATCTTGAGGAGGACATACAGAGGCTTCTTATGAAAAATCCTAAAATGCAGTTTGTTATATATACCCTTGAGCTTGATATACTTTCAGGTATAAAGGATTTGTTTGAAAAGTACGGCATAGGCAATATGGAGGTTATGCAGATAACTGTTTCCAAGACGGATAAGAACAGTGTGTTTGTGACACAGCCGTCGCCTTGGCTTATAACGGGAGAGGTGCAGTAAATGGCGATAGATGCATTACCTAAGGATCCTATGATGTTGCTTAGCTTTGTAAATACAAGAATGAGGGATGAAAATATTAATCTGACGGAGCTGTGTGAGCAGTTTGGCGCAGACAGGGAAGCTGTTGAGGGCACTCTTAAGCAAATAGGTTATTATTATGATGAGGAGCTTAGAAAATTTATTTAAATATACCGGAGGAATTTAAAAATGGCTAGTGGATATAATCATAAGCTGATTGAAGGAAAGTGGCGTAAGAAATGGGAGGAAAATCCTATCAATGTAAATGACGGGGTAAAGCCTAAATATTACTGTCTTGACATGTTCCCGTATCCGTCAGGAAACGGTCTGCATGTAGGACATTGGAGAGGCTACGTTATATCTGATGTTTGGAGCAGATATAAGCTTATGCAGGGGCATTATGTGATACACCCTATGGGATGGGATGCCTTTGGACTTCCCGCTGAGAATTATGCCATAAAAAATGGAGTTCATCCAAGTATTTCAACAGCGGAAAATGTAGCCAACATAAAAAAACAGATAAATCAGATTGCCGCCATATACGATTGGGATATGGAGGTTAATACTACTGACCCTGAATACTACAAGTGGACACAGTGGATTTTTGTGCAGATGTTTAAGAAAGGACTTGCATACGAGAAGCAGATGCCTATTAACTGGTGTCCTTCCTGTAAAACGGGACTTGCCAACGAGGAGGTTGTAAATGGTAAATGTGAGCGATGCGGTGCTGATGTAACCAAGAAAAACCTTCGTCAGTGGATGCTTAAGATTACGGCATATGCAGAGAGACTTTTAGCTGACCTTGAGGGTCTTGATTGGCCTGAAAAGGTTAAGAAGATGCAGAGCGAATGGATTGGAAAGTCCTATGGTGCAGAGGTAGATTTTAAGATTGACGGACGGGATGAGGCAATTACCGTATACACAACAAGACCGGATACACTTTACGGCGCTACATTTATGGTGCTTGCACCGGAACATGAGCTTGCGGCAGGACTTGCCACACCTGAGACCAAGGAGGCAGTTGACAAATATATTTATGAGGCTTCCATGAAGTCAAATGTAGACCGTATGCAGGATAAGGAAAAAACAGGTGTGTTTACGGGAAGCTATGCAATCAATCCTTTAAACGGAAAGAAAACACCGATATGGCTTTCGGATTATGTACTTGCCGATTATGGTACGGGAGCAATCATGTGTGTTCCTGCACATGATGACAGGGACTTTGAATTTGCAAAGAAATTTGGGCTTCCGATTATTCAGGTTATTGCCAAGGACGGCAAGGAAATAGAAAATATGACTGAGGCTTACACGGAGGCAGCAGGAACGATGATTAATTCAGGAGAATGGAACGGTATGGAATCTGCCGTACTGAAAAAGGATGCTCCTGCAATGATAGAGGAAAAGGGTTACGGTAAAAAGACCGTAAACTACAAGCTTCGTGATTGGGTGTTCTCACGTCAGAGATATTGGGGTGAGCCTATACCTATCGTACACTGTCCTGACTGTGGTGCAGTTCCCGTTCCTGAGGAGGAGCTTCCGCTTCTTCTTCCTGAGGTTGAAAGCTATCAGCCTACAGGAACCGGCGAGTCGCCTCTTGCAGACATTGAGGAGTGGGTAAACACAACATGTCCGTGCTGTGGAAAGCCTGCAAAAAGAGAAACAAATACCATGCCTCAGTGGGCAGGTTCCTCATGGTACTTTTTAAGGTATGTTGACAGCAAAAATAAAAATGAGCTTGTAAGCCGTGAGAAGGCAGACAAATATCTTCCTGTTGATATGTATATAGGCGGTGTTGAGCATGCTGTTTTACATCTGCTCTACTCAAGATTTTACACTAAATTTCTCTATGATATTGGGGTTGTGGATTTTGAGGAGCCGTTTAAGAGACTGTTTAATCAGGGTATGGTATGCGGCAGGGACAAGGTTACGGGCGCAGCCACAAAGATGAGCAAATCACTTGGAAATATTGTATCACCTGATGACATTGTGAGAGATTATGGCTGCGATACATTAAGAATGTATGAGCTGTTTATCGGACCTCCTGAGCTTGACTCCATATGGGACGACAGCGGTATGGAAGGTATATACAGATTTTTGAACCGTTTTTATGCAATGGTTACCTCCAATCTTGAAAAAGACGCACCTGAGACAAAGGAGCTTGTAAAGCTTCGCAATAAGCTTGTATTTGATATAACCCAAAGACTGGAACAGTTTAACCTGAATACCGTTATATCGGGCTTTATGGAGTATAACAACAAGTTTTTGGAGCTTACAAAAACCACGGGCGTTGATAAGGAAACTCTTAAAACAATGGTACTTCTTATTGCTCCGTTTGCACCTCACATAGGTGAGGAGCTGTGGGAGATGCTTGGAGGAAAGAATTCGGTATTCCATAATCAGTGGCCTTCCTATGACGAGGCGAAAATGAAGGATGATGAAAAGGAAATTGCCGTTCAGATAAATGGAAAGACAAGAGTCACCGTAAACATTTCCGTTGATGACGACAAGGACACTGTTATTGCCAAGGCTAAGGAGGCATTGGGTGACAGGCTTACAGGTAATATTGTTAAGGAGATTTACGTTCCAAACAGGATAGTAAACATAGTATGTCATTAAAGCAGCGATTTTAGCATATTAAATTTTTGTTTTTCAGAAGGAGAGAGTGATTCCTCTATTGCGTCAAGGAGGAGTTCGCTCTCTTGTTTTGTAAAGTTCATATTACGGCGGTTTAGTTCCTGATTTATTTTCATTATTTCAGGAAGAAGCTCATCCATTGATTTGTTTTTGCTTTTATTCTTAATTTCCAATATAATTTTCAGCTTTAAAGGGTCGATTCCCCTCAATTTAGGATTGTTTTCAAAGGAGTCATTGCTTGGGCTGTCCCACTGCATATGTCCGCCCATGGCTTGATTTTGTGAAGCCCAGTTGTTTTGTTGTTGGTACCCATTATTTCTTTGTTGTGGTCTATTATACATTTTTAAGTCCTTTCATTTAATATTGACATTACACTTTCATATAAATCATCTGAAGCACTGCTGTTATTTTCATTTTCGCGGTGTTCGTTATAATCCGGCGGTTGTTTAGGCATGGAATTCATCATTTCCATCATGGACATCATCTGTTTCATTTGCTTAAAAGTGTTCGCATAATCACCGGGCATAAAGCTTAGCATGCTTCCAAGCATTTCCTCCTGATTTTTTGGGTGGCAGTCAAAGCCGCATTCGGAAATATAGTTCCTGTCATTCATCCGCTGCATTATCATTGTAAGCTCCCTGTACTTGATGAAAAAAATTAAAGGAAGTTTGTACTGATAATCTACAAAAGGAACCATTGCTTCAAGCAGGAAAAGGGAATCATCATCTATTAACTTATCAAGGGGATGGACACGCCCGAAATTATTCATAAAAGTATCCTGCCTGTTTCGTTTTTGTTATTGGAAGCTTTTGTTCCGATAAGGCAATATTTTCTCTGTACATTATATGCACGTATTTTTTTCTTATGAATAGCGGCTGATACATATATAAGAATTTACCGCCATGGAGCTGTCGTACAATATGTACAACAATCCCATGGCGGGTCCATGCTTACTAAGAAAAAATACCGTTATTAGCAGCCACAGTTGTTAGAATAACCACTGCCGTTGCCACCGCAGTTTCCGCCGCCACAGAAAAGAAGAAGAAGGATTATCCAAATGCAGTCACATCCACATCCGCCATTTCCGTAGCCGTCACCGCCAAAGAGACCACTGCCGCAATTTCCATTACAGAGCAGTAATATTAATATAATCCATATACAGCTGCAATTGCTGCCGTTTCCGCCGAATACGCTTCCGCAGCCACAACCACACTGTGTAGCTGATAAATCACTCATGTGTTTACCTCCAAAATATTCTTATGCTTTATACTATTCATTTGGAGGAAAGTTGTTAAAATATTATATTGTGATAAATGATGATTTAAAGGTACACCTGAAAATAGAAAACAGAAAATTTGGGAATAACAATATTCTTTATGTTATTGGTCACTGCCGATTTTCTCAATAACAGTGTCAATAATCTCCTCAGAGCTAAAATCTACCTCATAAAAAAGCGTGTCAGGATTAGAAAGCGTAAGCCTGAATATTTTATTAAAATGTCCAAAGTGTTTTGAACGCTCAATAATATTTTTTGAAATATATTTTACCATATCAAGCTTTATAACATCCGTTTTGGAAAGATAGTTTACAATCATATATTTTTTTGTGATGTAAATATTCTTCTTTTTGTAAAGCAGATGATTTGCAAGCTGTGTATTTATATCATATATTATTTCGGCAGGTCTGCCATATGCTGAAAGCTGTTTGGACTGTGGGTGAGCCTGTGGATTTATCCTTATATATACAGTGTACATAAGGATGATAATGCTGATTACGATTGGGGCAATAAAAAGTATATATACCATTACAATGAAATTAAAGGGATAGCCTACCTCGCTTATAATATAATCACTGCAATATCCTGCGAGGATATTTTTGTCTATGCCCGCCTGATCTGCGAATTGTCCCATAATATATGTGGAGGAAACATTATCCCTGATAATGGTGCCTTTAAGGCTCTTTACTTCATAGCTTGGAGTAGGTGCATCGGTTTTAATAAGAAAAAGTATAAGTCTGTTATTTGTTGACATGTAATAATAGGAACCCTTTTGTTTTCCATCCTCATAATAGTCCAGACCGGTATACTTTAAATTATCGGCTGTAAGCTTTACGTTTATGGTCTGTGCGGCATAGAGCCCCTCAAGCGTCTCGTCCATATTTTCCATGTTGATTATTTCCTTGCACTCTATATAGTCAAATATAGGATATTGAATACATAGACCAACAAGCACAAGAAAAACTGCTATAGCAGGAATTGCTATGGCAAGGGTATTTTTTAATAACATTTTCTGATACTTTTTTTTTCTCATGCTAAACTCCGATGGTATACAGGGACAAAGTAGCTTTGCCACTTTCGTTCAAATACAAATTTACTCTTGTAAGAGTAAACCATTTTACGACATTTTTCAATAGTAAAAACTACTTGACAAGAAATAAAGTTATGCTAGAATACCTTTATGTGAATATTTAAAAGCTATGATGGTGCAACAAGGACTTATATGTTCCTACAGAGATGAAAGGTCGCTGGCTGAGAGCCTTTCTTAAGATAATTATAAGTCTCATTTTCACACCGGAGCTGCATGCCTGAACTTGTAGTAGGGCGTGACGTGATATGTACGTTACACATTTTAAAGAGCAGTCATATATGGCTGAAGACGGGTGGTACCGCGGATTATTTTCGTCCCTTTGTTAAGGGGCGTTTTTTATTTCGGATTATTATTAAGGAGGAAAAAATAATGAAGGAAAAGCTTCAGGGCATCAAGGACAAGGCTCTTGCAAGTATAGAGCAGGCAAAGGATGCTTCAATGATTAATGACATTAAGGTAGCCATACTTGGAAAAAAGGGTGAGCTTACACAGGTGCTTAAAAGTATGAAGGACGTTGCACCGGAGGACAGACCGAAGGTGGGGCAGCTTGTAAATGAGGCGAGACAAAGCATTGAGGAAAAATTAGAGGCAAAGCTAAAGAGTATAAACAATGCCATGCGGGCAGAAAAAATGAAGCGTGAGACGATAGACGTAACATTGCCCGGTGTAAAGAAAATTCAGGGACACAGACATCCGAATCAGATTGCCGTTGAGGATTTGGAACGTGTATTCATCGGTATGGGCTATGAGGTTGTAAGAGGTCCTGAGATAGAATATGACAAATACAATTTTGAGCTTCTTAATATACCTGCAAATCACCCTGCAAAGGATGAGCAGGACACATTTTATATTACAAAGGATATTCTTTTAAGAACCCAGACCTCACCTGTGCAGGCGAGAATTATGGAGCAGGGAAAACTTCCGATTAGAATTATTTCGCCGGGAAGGGTTTTCCGTTCAGATGAAGTGGATGCAACACATTCACCATCGTTCCATCAGATGGAGGGACTTGTAATAGATAAAAATATAACAATGGCAGATTTAAAGGGATCACTTGACCAGTTTGCAAAGGAATTTTTTGGGGAAAATACAAAGACAAAATTCAGACCGCACCATTTTCCGTTTACTGAGCCTTCAGCAGAGGTTGACATAACATGCTTTAAATGCGGAGGAAAGGGATGCCGTGTATGTAAGGGAAGCGGCTGGATAGAAATTTTAGGCTGCGGCATGGTTCATCCTCATGTACTTGAAATGTGTGGCATTGACCCTGAGGTTTATTCGGGTTTCGCCTTCGGAATAGGCTTGGAGCGTGTTACACTGCTTAAGTATGAGATAGATGACATGCGTCTTCTCTACGAAAATGATATGAGATTTTTAAATCAGTTTTAGTTTATGAAAGATGAGGTAAAGGCATATGAATACACCAATATCATGGCTTAAGGCATACGTTCCTGATTTGGACGTGGATATAAATGAATTTGTTGACGCAATGACGCTTTCAGGTTCCCATGTTGAGGGATATGAGAAAAAGGACAAAAACCTTGAAAAAATTGTTGTGGGATGTATTGAAAAAATAGAAAAGCACCCGGATGCAGATAAGCTTATCGTGTGTCAGGTGAATGTGGGAAATGAGACTGTACAGATTGTGACGGGAGCACCGAATGTAAAGGAAAACGATCTTGTACCCGTAGTGCTTGACGGCGGAAAAGTTGCAGGCGGACATGACGGCGAGCCTCTTCCTGAGGATGGAATTAAGATTAAAAAGGGTAAGCTTAGGGGAGTTGAATCCTATGGCATGATGTGCAGCATTGAGGAGCTTGGCTCAAGCAGGGACTTTTATCCTGAGGCGCCTGAGTACGGAATTTATGTATTTTCTAAAGATGCAGATGTTAAGCCGGGAGATGATGCGGTTGCCGCATTGGGACTTAATGATGCGGTAGTAGAATACGAGATTACGTCAAACAGGGTTGATTGTTTTTCAATGATAGGAATGGCGAGGGAGGCTGCGGCTACATTTGATAAAGAGTTTATTCCTCCTGTTGTTACAGTAAAGGGAAGCGGTGGAAACGTAAACGACTATATATCCGTGGAGGTACAGGATACGGACCTTTGTACACGTTATACTGCAAGGGTTGTAACCGACATTAAAATCGGTCCTTCCCCAAAATGGATGAGGGAAAGGCTTGCCGCACAGGGTATACGTTCTATCAATAATTTGGTTGACATAACTAATTATGTGATGGAGGAGTATGGTCAGCCTATGCATGCCTACGATTTGGCTACCATTGCAGGCAACAAAATCGTTGTAAGACGTGCAAAGGATGGAGACGTGTTTACTACTCTTGACGGACAGGAAAGAAAAATGGACAAGGATGTCCTTATGATTTGCGACGGGGAAAAAGAAATCGGTATTGCAGGTATCATGGGTGGTGAAAATTCCATGGTTACTGACGATATAAAGACACTTTTGTTTGAGGCCGCCTGCTTTGACGGAACAAATATAAGATTGTCAACAAAGAGAATCGGACTTACGACGGATGCTGCTGCCAAGTTTGTAAAAGGACTTGACCCTAATCTTGCTATAGAGGCAATGAACAGAGCGTGTCAGCTTATTGAGGAGCTTGGCTGTGGTAAAGTAGTAGACGGAGTCGTTGATGTTTATCCGAATCCGGTTTCTGAGATTAAGCTGCCATTTGAGCCTGAAAAAATGAACAGGCTTCTCGGAACGGACGTGCCGGATGAGCAGATGCTTAAATATTTTGACAGACTTGGAATTGAATACAACAGGGAAACAAATATGCTTACTATTCCGACCTTCAGACAGGACATAAAATGTATGGCTGACCTTGCGGAGGAGGTAGGAAGGTTTTACGGATATGACAATATTCCTACAACGCTTCCAAAGGGAGAGGCAACTGCCGGCAAAAAGGGATATGCCGAAAGAATTGAGGACGAGGTAAGAATTATATGCGAGGGCAACGGCTTTTCGGGTGCAATGTGCTACTCCTTTGAAAGCCCTAAGGTATTTGATAAGCTACTTATTCCTGCCGATGATGAGGCGAGACGTGCAATCGAAATATCAAACCCATTAGGGGAGGATTTCTCAATAATGAGAACAATTCCTTTAAACGGAATACTTACTTCAATTGCAACAAACTATAACAGAAGAAATAAAGATGCAAGATTATACGAGCTTGCCAATGTTTATATTCCAAAATCGCTTCCGCTTACCGAGCTTCCCGATGAGAAGATGAAGCTTACGATGGCTATGTACGGAAGCGGAGATTTCTTCGACCTGAAGGGTGTTCTTGAGGAAATGTTTGAAAAGCTCGGTTTTGGAAAGGAAGTAACTTTTAAGCCTACAGGCGCACATACCTTCCTGCACCCGGGCAGACAGGCAGATATCGAAAAGGGAAAGCTTCAGATAGGCTATATGGGACAGCTTCACCCTGAGGCTGGAGATAATTACGGAATAAAGGCGGATGTATACGTTGCAGTCATAAATATGGACGTTGTCACAATGCTTTCAACCTTTGACAGAAAGTATGAAGGAATTGCAAAATTCCCGGCTGTAATAAGAGATTTGAGTATGGTTGTGGACAAATCAATATTTGTCGGACAGATAGAGGCAGTTATAAAAAAATGCGGAGGAAAGCTGCTTGAGAAGGTTGAACTTTTTGACGTATATGAGGGTGAACAGGTTGCCGATGGAAAGAAGTCAGTTGCCTATAGCATGACCTTTAGGGCAAAGGATAAAACACTTGAGGACGCCGAGGTTGGAAAGATAATTGAAAAAATTATTGCAGAGCTTGGCAAAATGGGTATTACCCTAAGGGCATAGGACATAAGATGCGGCAATGTTTGATTGGAGATTGCTATGGAAAACAACTTTAAATTAAAGGATTTTTATTATGAGCTTCCCCATGAGCTTATAGCCCAGGACCCGCTTTTAAAACGAAGCGATTCGAGGCTTATGGTTTTAAACAGGGAGGACGATTCCGTTACCCACAGGCATTTTAGTGATATTTTGGATTATGTCTGTGAGGGCGATTGTCTTGTTATTAATGACACAAAGGTAATTCCTGCAAGGCTTATTGGAGTTAAGGAGGGCACGGGAGCCTCAATAGAGGTGCTTCTTTTAAAAAGACTGGATGACACAAGATGGGAAACACTTGTTAAACCCGGAAAAAAGGCAAAGCCGGGGACGGTAATATCCTTTGGTGACGGAATGCTTGTAGGTACTGTTACTGATATTGTGGAGGAAGGAAATCGTATTATAGATTTTCGCTTTGAGGGAATCTTTGAGGAGATTTTGGATGAATTAGGGCAAATGCCCCTTCCTCCTTATATAACCCACACCCTTGCTGATAAGGACAGGTATCAGACTGTGTACGCGGTAAATACAGGCTCGGCGGCAGCGCCTACGGCAGGACTTCATTTTACCAATGAGCTGCTTTTGGCTGTCCGAAAAAAAGGTATTAATATAGCAAGGGTAACCCTTCATGTGGGGCTTGGCACATTCAGACCCGTAAAGGTTGAAAATATAAGCGAGCATCATATGCACAGCGAATTTTATGTCATTGATGAGGATGCCGCAAATTTAATTAACAAAACAAAGCAAAATGGTGGTAAAATAATATCCGTGGGAACAACAAGCACCCGAACCTTGGAAACAGCTGCCGATGAAAACGGATATATAAAGTCATGCAGCGGATGGACAAATATATTTATATATCCGGGATATAAATTTAAGGCGGTGGATAGACTAATTACAAATTTTCATCTGCCGGAATCTACCCTGCTCATGCTTGTCTCGGCATTTTATGACAGGGAAAGAGTGCTTGAAGCATATAAGGCGGCAGTGGAGGAAAAATATAGATTTTTTTCCTTTGGTGATGCAATGATGATACTTTGATGAGAAAGAGGATGGCGGGTATATGAAATCTATTAAGAAAAATTTAGGATTATTTAGATATAATATGTCTGCCATCATTTTATTTCAGCTAATATATAAAATAATGGCGCTTGCCCTTTTTGTACCGCTTTTTTACATGCTGCTCAATTATTCGGTAAAGCTTGCGGAAATCCCCTATCTTACATCATATAACATGGATAAGTATTTTACGTCATCATCCACATATGCACTTCTTGTGGTCGCCATACTTATCTTTGCTATATATTTTTTAATCAATATTTCGGCTATGATTTATGCTATGGAGGCATCACACAGGAAGGAGAAAACAAATCCTGTGGAGCTTTTGTTAAAGGGCTTTTTCAATGCAATAAGAATCATCAATCCTAAAAATATGGGTATAGCAGTTTATGTTCTTCTTGTCCTACCCTTTACCTATACGGTTACAATTTCAGGCTCTCTTGCGGGCTTTAAAGTACCGGAGGTTTTTCTAAAGTATATCCGACAAAATAAATATGTTTTTTTTGGTGTTATTGCAGTGTACATGCTTATATGCTTTATAGAGGTATTCGTTATATTCACCATTAATTACTATTCCCTTTACAAGCTTAGCTACAGGGAATCGGTTATTATGGGAAAGAAGCTGATAAAGCATCACCGGTTTAAGGTTTTATTCGGAATTATCATGTGGAACCTTGTTATAACGCTGTGTCTGTTCCTGTTTGAGGGTGTTTTGGCATCTGCATTTGTGGGACTTCTTAAGACAGTGCTCCCTGTCAAAAGAACATATTTCTTTATAAGAAATGTTGTTCAGATAGGCTTTATGATTTTGTATATTGTGTTTTCTCTTATTTCAACACCTCTTATTTATTCCTATATATGCACCACATTTTACGAGCTTGAAAAGGAGGATGGCTATAAAGAGTATGAAAAGGTACAGAAAAAAAGGGAAAATACCAATTTTAATTTGGAGAAAAAAAGAAAAAGAGACAGAATTACAATGGTGTCCATGATAAGCGTTGGTCTTATTCTGAATGGATTTTATATTTATTTAAGCATAACCAATAAGGTCAGCTTAAATATTGCATATCCTCAAAATGCAAGCGTTACGGCGCACAGGGGAGATTCAGAGCATGCACCTGAAAATACGATGGAGGCGATAATGCTTGCCGTTGAAAACCATGCGGATATAGTGGAGATAGATGTCAGGCAGACAAAGGATGGGGAATTTATTATAATGCATGATGAAAGTCTTGAAAGGACTACAGGGGTAGACAGAATTGTAGGGGATGTGGAAATCGGGTTTGTTAAGCATTTGGATGCAGGTATATGGTTCTCCGAGGAATACAAAAATACAAGAATACCTACTCTTGAGGAGGTGCTTGCCTACGGAAAGGAGAACGATGTTTTTCTAAATATTGAGCTTAAGCCTGCGGACACGGATGAAAACTATGAGGAGGGAGTGTTGGCTCTTATAGAAAAATACGAATATATTGACGACTGTATGCTTGCCTCTACCGATTATGAGCTTCTTAAAAGAATGAAGCAGCTAAATGAGGACGTTCAGACGCTTTACATTATGAAAATGGCATTTGGAAATTTCGGAGATATGGAATATATTGATGCCTTCAGTGTAAGACACAACTTTATAAGTAAGGAAATGGTAAACAATGTCCATAAAAATGGAAAGCTTATTTATGCGTGGACAATAAATACGGAGGAAAGCATAAAGAAGGTTCTGCTTATGAATGTGGATGGTGTGATTTCTGATAATCCCTATGAGGCAAAGGAAATTATTTATAATGCAAATAACAGTCTCATCACCGACTGGTTTGAAAGACTTGTTAAGGAATATTAGCAATGGTTTACTGATTGCGGATACACAGCTTTATGAAATTATATATTTTTTCCGTTGTTTCATCATCATAGTGAAGACCGTCAAAGGTGTTATAGCCGTTTGACATAAGATACGTATTCGTGTCTATTATTTTCACCTCAGTGTCGTTTAAGCCCTCAATCATAGATGTGTTGAAGCGGTCTACCATGGAGTTTGTAAGTGAATATCCGTTTGCGGCGCATGCACTGTCGCTTACGGGATTTACAAGCATATAGTATACTTCTGCATCTGTTTTTTGGCATAAATCCATAATTGCGTCAACATAACCTGCATTACCGACGCCTGCGTCATTTACACCCAAGCCGATAATGATTCGTGTGTTATCATCGGATGCCTCAACAATTTTATCCATGCGGTTTTTAAGGAAATAAAGCCCCACACCATTTTCACAGAAAAAAACATCGTAAGCCTCTGCATACTCTGACATTGCAACATATCTTGAATCGCCTACGAATATATATTTGTGATTGTCAGGCACATCATTTGCCGAGGCGTCTGTAAGAGCGTCATGGTTTTCCTCATACAGGATACTGCCTTTTTTTGCATCCGTCACCGTAGCTGTGCCCGCAGTTCGTTCTTCCATATTTTTATTGTATTGTTTCCATAACATAATTTCCATACTCCCTAAAAATATAAATATAATAAGTACAATTACCCATACGGTATTACTTGTTTTCATAAAAAGATTCTCCTTCAATCCATTGTTCGTGTACAATCAGGTTTTTAAATCANGCGTTTATGCACTATGCCATAATTTCAGTTCGCATAAACGCTCACCTCAAAACCTTCGGTTTTTCGGTGTTCGTTACACTCACATAGGTCCGAGAACATTCGTCTGGCTGCAAGCAGCCAACAAATGTTCTTCGTTCCTGCGTTCGCGTTTATGCACATTATACCATATATGTATTTAAAAGTTAAGAGATAGGTTGTTCGTGACAGGAACATGATAAATCATTATATATTGGGCGCGGTGAGACGATAAAATATACGGATATGCAATGATACGAAACGGATTTACCGGGTGAAAAGGAGATGTATGAATGGGAATTGAAGTAAGGTCGCATTATTACAATTATTACAATGTCAAAGGAAGATATAAGACATCCGAACCTATAAGCACAGGATGGGCAGAAAGATATGAAAGCGTGGAGGACAGAATCGAGGGGAATAACAGCAANAAAGACAGNGAATTATATAAGGCNTATGTAAAATTAGAGAATATTTATTATGATTTNGGAGNGGCTAATCGTGCAAAATATTCAAGCTATGAGGAATTGAGCAATGCCATAGCTCAAAAATATTCTTCGNCAGAATATTATNGTAAATATACTGCTACTGAACGACACGCAATGTATCAAAATGAACTGGAAATGAGTGCATTTGGAAATTGTGGTAANATGAANGANCCNAGANTGNACGGACCGGTTCATTGTGAGTCAGATGAGGAGAAAAAAANCTATAACCGTCAATGTGTGAATAATCAAATAAATAATATTTTTATCAATAATGGTATCAGTCGGTCTATTTTTGNAAACAGCAGCTTTTNNTTTATTATNAANCCATANACATANCGGCTTACTGTTGAAGGNNATGCTGATNAATCTNTTATNTCNAAAATGGAAGCGNTGCTGAACGAAAATGGAAATTCAAAAGAGTTATTTTTCCATATCCTAAACAGTATTGGAAGTGCAAATGTAAATAAAAACGTATTGGCAAAATATAGGGTGGCAAGTCTGTTANGGGAGTACACCGACTTGGATATTCGGAATTTTACACAAACGAAAGATGGTCTTATAGACGGGGACGGAAATAATATTTTAGATATATTTNAGAAAAGCATTCAGAAATCGTCCAAAGTTCCGTCAGAATTTAAAGAAGCAGCATACGATAATTTTGCCGGGTATGTAAATCAAATCACAAAGGTGGATGTGAACAGTATCGATGATATGTATTTGAGCATTGGATTTGAAAACGGACAATTAAAGGATATGAACAACAGCAATATTATAAGGACGGGGTTTGATTTTGCATATTGACAAACAGGACTTACGATAAATTTACATTGCCAATCGTATTGTATCGTTGGTATAATGTGCGTAAACGCACATTATACTTTGCGAAAGAACATCGCAAATAGCGCATTGTCAATCTTCGATTGACGATATGGTATAATATACAACAACATACATTACAGGAGAAGCAATATGAAATTTAAAAGAGTAAAGAGTATAAACGGGGAGCTTACGGTTCCCGGAGATAAATCGATATCCCATAGAAGTATTATGTTAGGCTCACTTGCAAAGGGGAATACTGAGGTCACAGGCTTTTTGCAGGGNGCGGACTGCCTTTCCACAATAGACTGTTTCAGGAAAATGGGAGTTCANATTACAAANAANGGTGATGGAANTGTNGTAATCTGNGGCAGGGGTTTANGAGGTCTTTTANCNCCNNANGATACCCTTGANGTNGGNAACAGNGGGACGACAACNAGGCTTATGTCAGGAATTTTGGCGGCACAGAGCTTTTCATCAAGGGTAAATGGTGACGCTTCAATACAAAAAAGACCAATGAAACGTATAATGACTCCTCTTGCTATGATGGGTGCAGACATAAAAAGTGAAAATGGAAATGACTGCGCACCGCTTNTTATAAANGGNAGGCAGCTTAAGGCANTAAGNTATGCTTCGCCNGTTGCATCNGCACAGGTTAAATCAGCAATATTATTTGCGGGACTTTATGCAGAGGGAGAAACGACCGTCACAGAGCCTGCCTTAAGCAGAAACCATACAGAACTTATGCTTGAGGAGTTTGGTGTTGATATAAAAACCGAGGGTAACACTGTAACCGTTGCACCCGCGCAGGAGTTATTTGCAAGAAAGATAAATGTACCCGGCGATATATCCTCCGCCACGTATTTTATGGTGGCGGCAGCCGTTACGCCAAATTCCTGTGTTACCGTAAAAAATGTGGGTATCAACCCCACAAGAGACGGAATTATACGGGTNATGAAAATGATGGGTGCNGACATAGANATTGAGAAAACGTCAGCGGACATAGGCGAGCCGACAGCNGACATTACNGTNAAAACCTCAGANCTTAAGGGCTGNGTNATAGGNGGAGACATAATTCCGACACTTATTGATGAGATACCTGCAATTGCTATTCTTGCCTGCTTTGCGGAGGGAGAAACNATAATAAGGGATGCCCAGGAGCTTAAGGTTAAGGAATCAAACCGCATTGATGTAATGGTGTCAAACCTTTTGGCAATGGGAGCCGACATAGAAGCTACAGATGACGGAATGATAATAAAGGGAGGAAAATCCCTACATGGAGCAGTTATAGACAGTAAGCTTGACCATCGTATAGCAATGAGCTTTGCAGTGGCAGCATTAAATGCGGACGGAGAAACGGACATACTGGGAAGTGAATGTGTGGACATATCATATCCGGAATTTTATGGTGATTTAAAAAAGTTGATAAAAGGTCTATGCTGACAAAGAACGGAATCCCCCAACTGTGAGCTAATACAGTTGAGGGATTTTTTGTTTTATAGGAATTTCCTTGAATTTCTTATAAAGTTTGTTTATACATATTCTTATCAAACTCCGCATTAAAATAATAAAAATTTTTGCTGTCCATCTTTTCCTTAGTCATTTCAAGCGCTTCGCCAAATCTTTGAAAATGGACTATCTCCCTTGCACGCAGGAATTTAAGCGGAGCTCTTACGTCAGGGTCGTCAATCACACGAAGCAGATTTTCATATACGGTACGTGCTTTTTGTTCTGCGGCAAGGTCTTCAAAAAGGTCTGCCATTGCATCACCTTTTGACTGAAATTCAAGTGCCGTGAAAGGAATGCCGGCAGCAGCCTGGGGCCAAAGTCCGGTGGTATGGTCAATATAGTATGCGTCAAAGCCTGCGGTTTTTGCCTGTTCGGGCGTAAGATTTTTCGTAAGCTGGTAAACCATTGCGCATATAATTTCCATATGGTTTATTTCCTCCGTGCCTATATCTGTAAGCAGACCGCCCACCTTCTTGACAGGCATGGAATAACGCTGTGCCAGATAACGCATGGATGCTGACAATTCGCCGTCAGGACCGCCATATTGGCTTATAATAAGCTGCGCCGTTTTCGGACACGTGTTTTTTATTTTAACAGGAAATTGTAATCTTTTTTCATAGCTCCACATTATAGTTTACCTCCTTCCCAAGGCATAGGACCTTCACCCCAGTCATAGCAGCAACTGTCAGGATTACCTGTAATCATGGAAATCTGTGTCAACGGATAAAATTTACCTGCAAACTCTGCAAGTAAATCAAGACGCTTATTTAAAAGCTCCTTAAAAAGTGTAAGACCCTCCTTGCAATCAGGATGTGTGTCCAGATAAAGCGTAAGGTCATTTATGGCAAAGCTTATTGTTGAAAGCTCGGTCATTTTTGCTTCTCTGTCCGCCTCTGCGGGAGTACCTGAAAGGGAGGTGGATTTTAAGTTACTTTCGCCTTTGTCAGCCTTGAAAAACGGCATGTTAAGGCAAGGGAATATCGTGCCCTCCATAAGAGCTGTTTCAAAGTCATAAGGCTCACACCATTCCTGCATTGGCACGGTTGCCATGGCAAGGCTTTCAGGGCAGGAGCAGCATTTATCGTTGTTCATAACGGTTCTCCTTTCGTTATAAAATGAAACAATTTAAAAAATTGCCATACATTTATTTTGTGTGGGGAGAAAAAATATATGTGAGAAGTTATTGGCAAAATGATTAAAACCTTCATATTATGCAGTGTAAAAATCTGTTACACATTTGATTTTTGATTTTAGTGGGGATTTATTACCACCAAAAGGAAAAATCAACAAAAAACGCATAAATATGTCGTTTCACTTAAAATTACTTGATATGGGAATATAAGACGTTAAAATAAAAATGTAACTGTTGACAGGGAAAAAGTTTATGGAGGGTCAAATTTATGAGAAAAATGAGAAAACAAAAAACAAAAGCAATGGCAGTTATTTTATCCATGCTGTTCATGTTTATGTGTATGTATGGCATAAAAGCAAATGCAATGGATGTAGCAAGTCAAAAATATGAGAATGTTACATATACTGGAAGTATTACATTTTACGGCGCAGGTGGACCAACTGGCTATTATGAGTTGGCAATAAGGGCAAGTATAGCGCCTAATGAGTTATATGAATACGTAAGGTTAAAATCAGGTTCAGGAGAGAACAAACCTGTAATTTCTGGAATTGCACGAAACTCCATGTCTCTGTCATTACGAACACCTGTTTTTGTAGGCGATGATTATACTATGAAGGGATATTTTTCTTATAGGGTTACGTCAAGCACAGGAAATCAATATACATTCAGTACAACAAGACAATAAGTATGTGTTATATAATTACTTGTTTATTGTATGACTGTGCCACATAACATGAAGGGACAATACTTGATCTGAAAGGAAAATATTTATGAAAAAAAATTTGCTTGTGATATTAGGGATTGTGCTTCTTATTTCTCTTGCTGCATGTGATAAAAATGCTGACAAAAAAAATTTCCTTGGCGGATATGGCGATATAACGCCGGGAGCATATAAGGAGGGCTTTCTTTCCGGATTTTTTGAGGACGACACTTATATTTATTTTAGCGGCTTTAAAATCAATAAAATATCGGGAAAGGTCATAGGGCTTTGCGAGACTCCGGGATGTAGCCATAATAGCTCGGAGTGCGTTGAATTTGTGTATAAGGAAAAAATTTTCCCTGGAAAAGACAGAATCTTTTATACGGAGGGAACAAGCTTATACGAATTGGACCATAAGGGAAAGAAAAGCCTGATAGCCGTGTTTGATACAGGAAGCAATGGGATATCCCTGAATGAGTCGGTCAAAATTGAAGGTGTGATGCCTGTTTCTGACAACACAGTATATGTTTCGTGTCAGGATGGAAGCTGTATCTATAACTTGGACACGGGCGAAAAGGCATATGCAATATCCTATATGGTATGCGGAGATGATGAAAACGTATACTATTATGACAACGCAAGTGGAATTTTTAAGGTTGACACGGCTACTATGCAAAGTAATGCAATTGCTGATACAAAATTCATGTATCCCTGCTGCTGTATCAATGGCGTTTTGTATTGCAATACAGATGGAGGTTCCGTGTACAGCATTGATAAGGATAACAACATAGAGGTTTTTCTGACGGAGAGAAATAAAAAAAATATTTTGTTGGGGGCGGCAGAGGAAAAGCTGTATTATATGTATACGGATTTGGACGCTATTACGAAACAGTATTCCTTTTGTGATTTGTATTCCTGTAATACGGATGGTGAGGGCAAGGAAAAGCTGAATGAAGCTTCTTTGAATCCGAATATGCAGGCTTTTGTCAGGGATAAGGCATTATATCTCCTTGAAATGGGGCAGTTTGAGGAAGGGGAAACTGTTCACCTGTACAGTATAGATAATAAAACGTGGAATACATATGTTCTTGACCAAAACGTGAATAGTATGGTAAGCGTGGAAACTACACAGGAGGTCGAAGCAACCGGGGAAGCAAGTCAGGAAGAAATCCCGCCTCAAACAAAAAGTTTTTCTATGGGAGAAGGCTTTTATTCCTATAGTATAGATGAGCTTACAGGAAATGAAACATTAATTACGCAGTATAATATACCTTTTAAGGTGGACGGCAGCAGACAGAAAACAATATATCAATATTATGTGGAGGTAGAGGGCTATCCCGAGGAGGGAGAAATATATATTTTTGTTTTGTGCGGCGGTATTTTTCAGCCTTTATCCGTAAACGGAAATGAGGAAAGGCTTATCAATTCGATTCCATATAAAAATAAAGAGAATATGAGTGCCGAGATTGAGTTTACAATCGGTAATTCCTCCTATGCCAATGAGGTAATAATCGGAACGTATTTGTCGGATTCGATAATAGAGGATGATTTTGAGGTGTTTTATGCTCATAATGAAATTATAGGAGAGAGAAGCTTCATATATGAGAGGACAGATGGATACGAGCTGGAAGAAAAAAGAAAATCGGAAATGGATGGAAATTCAGTTTTCAGGGATGTTTATACATGTGAAATAGGTGAAGACGAACGAAATATTGAGGAGGTCATTAATGGTTGGAAGTCGGAAGGCTTTGCTGTAATTTCGGACCGTCTTCCTATAGGGGTGCAACAGGAACGCTGGAATATTGTATTTGATGAAAATACACCATGTTATGGTTTGTTTTGCGGTAATAGGGGAAGATACGACATATACCTGCTTGTTGACGATAAGCCTGTTTTGTTTTATGGGGAAGAATACTGTCTGACATGTAATATTTTTTCGGAAAATGATACCGTTGTATTTGAGATGGATATAAATGATATTGTGGATGATGATGAGAAGCATATAGCTAAATTTTTGGTATACGATTATCAAACGGGAATGATAAATCTTCATCTGGCACAGATAATTCAAAAAAAGGATGGATGAAATTGTTTTTTTCAGAGCTTAAAAAGTTTTTCGGTATAAAGGGAATAGGCATATCCATTATTTTAATTATAATGTGTATGTTCCTTAATACGATAAATAATGCGGGATTATTGAATAAGTATAAAAAGGGAATAGAATCTGGTGATGGTGAGGATACAACAAAATATGAAAATAAATTGTTGGACGCTCACACCGGAATTATATTTTCCGAAGAAAAATATAAGGAGATGCTTTTGGTATCCAACAGTCTTTATGTGGGTACGGACAGCGAGGGTGAGGAACCGGGACGCTTCGGACCTGCAAAAAAATATGATAAATGGCTTTATGAGACGCTTCTTGCCACAATGACATACCTGGGGGAATTTAAGGACAGCTTAAGCGATGTGATTTATAATGCGGAACAGGTAAAGGAAAACAATAAATATCTTGGCGAATACAGTGATACATATAAGGATAAGGAAGCAGATGCCGTAATTTCTGCCTATACCCGTATACGGGAAAATACAAAGCTTAAATTAGCAAATACCCGGGGCGCTTATATGTACTGCTGGAGTGAGTCGGAAGGAATAAATCAATTTAATTATCAGCTTTTGATTATATTTTTATGCTGTATAATTTCGATTTATTTTACAAGTGAATATGAGGGTGGAATGCATCAGCTGACATATACGGCATATAAGGGCAGGATATACTTTTTTGTTTTGAAAAACAGGATTGTTTTTGTGGCGACCCTGTTTCTCACACTGTTAAGCTGCATGATTGACGCTGTTATAATGGAATGGAGGTTTGGCGGATTTTTCGGGGCATTTAGTCAGCCTATTCAGTTAGTGTATTTTTTTCCAAATGGGGCCATTGCGCAGTTTTGTCCCTTTAACATTACCTTTGGTCAATATGTTCTATTGGTATTTTTTATGAAATTCACTGCGCTTTATTTTGTGGCGAACATAAGTGCATGGATGGCCGTATGGCTTAGGAATGCAATGGCGTCAATTGTTGCGTCTGTATTGGCAGGTGTTGGCCTGCTACAATTTACAATATATACGGCGCAGATGGATTTAAATTTGTATGAGCAGAAATCAATTTTTTTAGATAAAATATTTATATGGCTGAAAACCTACTCGCCTATATCATTATTATGGCTTCAGGATTATACAAGGTCATATGATGCAATAAATTTATTTGGCATGCCTGTACACAGACTTTACTTTGTGCTTACATTTGCGTGGCTGTTAATTGTTTCTGTTTTGATTATAAATTCATGCCTGTATTGCAGAAGGGGGTGCTCAAGTGAAACTGGAATTATTAAATATATCAAAAAAATATGGCAAAACAGAAGCCTTGCATGATTATAATGCAGTTTTTGAAAATGGTATTTATGGACTGCTGGGTCCCAACGGTGCAGGAAAAACAACGCTTATGAACATAGTTACAACCCTTATGAAGCCGAGTGACGGTGAGGTTTTGCTTGATGGTAAAAATATATATAAAATGGGGAAGGAGTACAGAAAAATATTAGGATACCTTCCTCAGTATCCGGGACTGTACCCGTTTTATACGGGCAGGGAGCTTCTTTCTTATTTTGCAAAATTAAAGGATGTGGATGGGTCAAAGGAGCGGATAAATGAGCTTCTGGGGCTTGTTCATCTGCTTGATGCCGCAGATAAGAAGGTTGGGGGATATTCAGGAGGAATGAAAAAACGTATGGCAATTGCCGTGGCACTGCTGAATAATCCTAAGCTGATTGTTATGGACGAACCGACGGCGGGGCTTGATCCAAAGGAAAGAATACGTTTCAGAAGTATCGTAAGCAAAATAAAATATGAAAGCATAATAATAATATCCACCCATATTGTTTCTGATGTGGAGCATATTGCGGATAATATAGTGTTAATGGATAAGGGTAGACTGCTTGAGCAGGATAAATGTGACCGGCTTATTGAAAAAAAGAAGGATTGCGTATGGTCCTTGGATGTTAAAAATGAGGATGTACTTGGATATACGGAGAAATACAAGGTTGTCAATACGATAAATATAGACAGGGAACATGTCAGGGTAAGAATTATAGGAGATGAAAAACCAAAGGAAGAAGTGCAGTCTGTTTATCCTACACTGGAGGATGTTTATATGTATTATTTTGGGAGTGATGATTAAGTGTTTAAATATGAATTAAAAAAATACATGGGAGCACTTTTTATTTTAGTCTGCATGTTTGGGATTGTATATTTTTTGATATTGACATTTAATCATTCCAAAATTGAAGCCAGCGTGCGGGATTTTTATAATGAGTACATTAAGATTTTGGATGGACCATTAAATGAGGAAAAGGAAGCATATATAGCGGAGGAATATCAGCGTGTGAATCTTGTTATTGAACGGGAAAACGCTGTTGGCCCGACAACAGGGATAGATTTCGATAAGCTGTATTATGCATTTCAGCATGAAATAGCATGGAAAATGGTATATGACAGATATCTGAACATGGTTTCAATGCAGAATGCCAAAGACTGCGTTTTTTATGATGATCTTGACATGCAGGATTTTTTTAAAAACAGCAGGGCAAATTATCTTGAGATATTTCTTTTGGTTGTAATTGCACTTTATTCCGTGACAGTGGATTTTCATGAAAAAAGGCATGCGGTTATAAAATCCTCATATAAGGGGGATACCGAGTATATATTTACAAAGCAAAATGTGCTTGTGTGTATTGCCGTATTTGTTTCTGCCCTGTTTTTGGCAATAGAATATCTGCATATTATTATTTCGGGAAATTTGAAGGTTTTGTCCTTGCCTATAAGGAGTATGACTGATTTCTCAAAATTGAGGTGGAGCATATCCGTTGGAGAGTATATTTTCTTGAGGGGTGGGATTAATGTTTTATGGAATGTGGTAACAATGCTTGTGATATGTCTGATTGGAATGCTTATAAAACGACTTCAAACAGGAGTGTTTTTAAGTCTTTTTACGATAATCGTTCCTCTTGCATTAAAGGAAATGGTAAATTCAAAGCTTTGGGCATGGATATATAGTGTGAATTTGGATAAGGATTTCATGCTGTGCACCCTTAACATGGTTACAGCCCTAAATGCAGTAATATTAATTCCTGTAGTATATATGATTAATATATGCTTATGGAAAAGACTTTCGTGTAATTAATTTAAGAGAGTAAATTTATTCCTCTTTTGATATTGTTGCCATGACACGACTTTTAAAAAGGGGGCTGTGTCGGTAAGGATTTAAATCCTTGCTGACACAGTCCCCTTTAGTTTTGATATTTTTAATTTAAGCTTTATGGCTACGCCTCGTCATCTTCAGCAGCGTCACTGCTTGTCTCAGAAGAAGCCTCGCCCTCCTGTTCTAATGTAACATAATCCCTTTCGCCAGGCTCGGAGTCTTCAAAGAAGATTTCATCTTCGTCAACGATATCCTCCTCATTTGTCTTTGGCAGTTTTTCTTTTATTGCTGTTGTGACCTTCTTGAGCTTTTCATCCACGTTGTGTTCCTTATAAACCTTAGATTCCTTAATCTGGTCCTTAAATGCGTAGCAGATTCCGCCCACTGCTGCGGCAGCTACAGTAAATTTTACAAGTCCCTTTACTAATTTTCCCATGTCTAAATCTCCTTTTTCATATATATTTTACGCAAGTAAACTAGGTATTATTCTAATACATTAAAATATAAAAATCAAGATACCATACGTTGTTGAAACTGCTTTTTTGTGGTATACTTATATAAATTTTTTGAAAGGCAAAATATATGCAGATGGAACAGGAATATAAATATTACAGCGATTTAGCGTCTCGTCTTAAGGAGGAATGTAAAAACCTTGAGAGGAGCTTTTCTATTATCTCAACAATGAGAATGGCAAGCTTTTTAATTGCGCTTATACTTGTGTTAATTGGCGTTGGTGACAAACACATTATTGCAGTTGTTTTTGGGGCTGCCATATTTGTGTTTTTTTTATACCTTATATATTGGCACAATAAGGTTTATACAAAAACGGAGTATGTGGGCAGTGCCCTTTTGTCAGCAGAGAGATATGTTGAGAGATTTGGAGAAGGTTGGAGAAAATTTGCTGACAACGGAGAACAGTTTATGACGGCAGAGGACGTTGTTGCCCATGATGTGGATTTGCTTGGACCAAACTCTCTTTATCAGATGATAAATGTATGTCACACGGAGCTTGGAAAGAAGTATTTTAGTGACGAGCTAAAGCTAAAAGAGTCCGGTGTAATACATGCCGAAAGAAGCAGCGCCATAGCCGAGCTTTCAGAAAAAAAGGCTTTTGCAATAGATTTTGAGGCTGCGGGCATGATTGTTGAAAAGACAAAAAAGAAGCCGGATGTTTCGGGATTTAAGAAATATTGCGGTGATGAAGCGGCAGGACTACTTCCTTCATGGTGTAAGCCTTTTGTAATTATACTGCCTCTGATGGAACTTATATTTTTAGTGCTTTGGATATTAGGTGTTGTAAATTACGGACTGCCCCTTGCCGGTTTTATTTTCAACTTATCCTTCACATGGATTACAAAATTTGTTATTGATAAGAGTATGTTCCCGGCTTTTGCCCTGAATAATGTTGTGGAAGGCTACAAAGGCATGCTGGAGTTATTAAGTCAGCAGGAGTTTAAAGCGGAATATTTAAAAAAGCTTCAGGAAACCGTTGCAAAGGATACAGGCGCGGCACAGGGCTTTAAACAGCTTGGTAAAATAGTTCAGGCTTACAATATTTCCTTCAATCCCCTTGTTCATCAGATTTTAAGCGGATTTGTGCTGTGGGATTACATGCTTGCCATGCTGGTTTCAAGATGGAAAAAAAAATACGGTGGGGCATTGGGTCTTTGCTTTGATGTAATTGCAGAGCTTGAAATGCTTTTAAGCTTTTCCGTAATCGGAAATGTAAGAAAATGCAGTTATGCGCATATTGAAGATGAAGCAAATGTTTATTTGCAGGGAGAAAGTCTATATCATCCTCTTATAAAGCCCGATGACGCAGTGGCAAATTCAATATCACTTAAGGGCGGTGTGACAATCATTACGGGCTCAAATATGTCAGGTAAAACAACATTTTTAAGAACAATAGCAATAAATCTTGTTCTGGCATATATAGGAGCGCCTGTTTGTGCCGAAAGGCTTTCGGCAGGCAGGATGAAAATATTTACCTCCATGAGAATAACGGATGACATTGCAGGAGGAATATCAACCTTTTATGCAGAGATATTGCGTATAAAGGCCATGGCTGAGTTTAAAAAACAGAAGCTTCCGATGATATGTCTTATTGATGAGATATTTAAGGGCACAAATTCTGCTGACCGTATAGTGGGTGCAAAGCATGTTATTACAAACCTTGGGGATGGTAATTGTATCACGGTTGTATCAACTCATGATTTTGAACTTTGTACTTTGAAAAACAAAGCAGGGCATGAGGCTGAAAATTATCACTTTGAGGAATACTATAAGGAAAATCAGTTAAGGTTTGATTACAAAATAAAATCGGGTAGGTGTACAACTACAAATGCAAGGGAAATTCTTAGACTGGCAGGCTTTGATATACAAAATTAACAAAAATAAACTTTTAACTTGTGAAAAAATTATTGTGCATTATGCATAATGCTGATTATGTGAAAGTTACAAAAAGTTTATTGACACCTTGCAGTCATTTGGTATAGAATAAGCCTAGATTATTATATAATTGATAAGGGGGTAAGTAACCTATGGCTTTACCGGCAAACATTACATCTGGTTCAGATAACAATGTTTTATCAATCGCAGCATCTAACAATAAGGGCTTGCTCATAAGATTTTTGAATGAGCAGGTTGAGGATGGCTTTTATGCATTGGTAATTGACTATTTAAAGGACAATAACTTCGATCTGGCAAACATGATGGTAGACGAGGATGTTAAGGCACAGTGCAGCAAGCTGTATGAGCTTGGAGAGTTTGTTGACGAGAACATTAAAGCAACAGGCAGATATGAGATAGAGGAGTGGATTGAGCCTCTTTTCAGATTTGTGTATGGTGAAATTGACCCATCGGATGTTGATGCACCTATAAGCACCTCTGGATTATACAGATACAGTATATGGCTTATATATTTGTATCAGAGAGAGCGCTTTTCGGATGCTATGAGACTTATCGGAGATAGGATCGCACCGCTTCTTATTAACGTAAGCTATCAGATACTGGAGGATGACGACAGACCTAAAAACTACGACAAGGCAATGATGGGTTATCTCGATTTGATAAATGTTATCATGGAGATGGGGATACCTGCTGAGGGACCGAATGCCGATGCATACATGAATAATCTTGAGGTACTGTTCGACTATGTTGTTGAGGATCCACATGTTGGCAATGACTACAAGATACAGTTCAGTATAGGATTATTTAACACATACATAAGCAATAAGGATTTTAATAAGGCATTTGAGTTTTATGGTCTTAATGCAGAGTATATTCCGATTGACAACATGGCGGTTTATGAGAGCTTTAAGGAGCTTATCAGAAATACAAACTCACCACAGAATACAAGCGTGCTCAGCAGAAGCGTTATCAATGCCATTTCAAAGCAGGAGATTTACAACAAGCGTATAGACTCTCTTATTGGCGAGGTTTCGGGCTTTGTTAAGAAGGTATATCAGTACATCGAAAATGAGCCTGATATGAAGAAAAATCTTCAGATACTTGGTGCAGGAGCGGCGCTTCGTGACAAGGCTAATATATTTGAGGGACTTTATGAGTATAACCTCGTATTCTATGAATGTGGCATTAAGGAGCTTGTGAATCAGGATTTATCAAGCCGTTCATGGGAGGAAAAATACGAGATACTTGAGCTTTTGTATACAACCCTCAATGTAATATTTGACGGATATAACGTATATGAAATTTCAAATAAAATTGAGCATCAGTATGTTGAGCTTACATGGATTGGAAACTATGTAAATGCAAATCCTACAATGCTTAAGCTTTTCTTCAGTGTCAAGGAGAAGATTAAGGCATTTAAGGTTAGGAAAAACTCAATTGTCGAGAAGTCAAAGACGAATTATGAGATAAAGAAGCTTATTGATGATAGACAGAAGGCACTTGTATTTATGGCTGCCGAGGACATGATTGTAAATGGACTTAACAGCGGTAGAGTGAACATAATAAACAGTGATTACGACCCTAAGAAGGCTGAAAAGTATCTTATTAAGACATATGCTGACATTCAGGTCCCTGCAAAATATAAGAGGACAGAAGTACAGTCAGGTGGAAAACTTTTCGGAAAGAATGCAGTGCCTGCCATGGATGCTGACCTTAAGAGACTGCTATCAGATGCCAAGATTGAGGAGATGCTCCTTAAATCCGAATGGCTTTGGTTCCAGCATGAGGGAAAGGAAAATGCAAAGCAGACTCCTGAGGAGTGTACCTACAGTGTGGCATGTCTTATAAAGGTTGCTGAAAAGCTTTTGGATAAGAAGGCATCCTCAGCTAAGCCGGCAGCTGCGCCTAACAAAAAGGTTATTATCACCAAAACCGGTAAGGTTATAGAGCTTTCTGATGAGGGAAGCCAGGCACCTGTATCCAACATTATAGCGTCACCTTCCATTATTGAGAGTATAGAAAATATTATTGTCGCACTTAAGGACAAATCAGACGAGAATGTTGAATATGTAAAATCATACATCAATGATTGGCTTGAGGTTATAGTGGATGCAAAGCTTGACAAGAGTACTATGCTTTCCCTGTATGAAGCAGAGGAACTTAGGGCAAAGACACTTCAGGTTATTAAGAAGCTTAGAGTTGATCTTCTTTAATTAGACACAAAAAAACCTTTATTATAATTGGAGGTATTCTTATAAGGATACCTCCTTTCTTTCTTTAAAGCTTTAGAGGTTGCGGAGGCAGTAATGGAAGAAAAGTTAAACTTTGATATTGAAGCGGAATTAAAGAAGCTCCCCAATTCTCCGGGGGTATATATAATGCATGACAAATCGGATAATATTTTATATGTTGGCAAGGCAATAAATTTGCACAACAGGGTAAGGCAGTATTTCCGAACGGGCCATGGACACAATAATTCGCCTAAAATAGTTAAGATGGTTGAGCAGATTAACTATTTTGAATATATTGTGACATCATCGGAGATGGAGGCACTCATACTTGAATGTAATCTTATAAAGGAACACCGTCCAAAATACAATACAATGATGACGGACGATAAGGGGTATCCATATATACGTGTTACGCTTGAGGAGGAGTATCCGAGACTTATATATAGTCACACAATGAAAAGAGACAAATCAAAGTATTTCGGACCGTATACAAACGGCAAAGCGGTAAAGGATACAATAGAGCTTCTTAATAAACTTTTTAAGCTTAGAACCTGTAATAAAAGGCTGCCTCAGGAAATCGGGAAGGATCGGCCGTGTCTCTATTATCAGATTGGGCAGTGTATGGCACCCTGCAATGCTTACGTATCGGCAGAGGAATACCGAAAAAGAATAGATGAGGCAATTGCATTTTTAAATGGCAATCATAAGGATATCGTAAGCAAAATTAATGCTGACATGAAGAAATACTCCGAGGAGCTTGAATTTGAAAAGGCCGCTGAATGCCGTGATTTGCTTGAAAGCATAAGGTGTATAGCCGATAAGCAGAAGGTTGATTCCCTTGGAAATGACGATAGGGATATTATCGCCTATGCTGCAAATGAAAATGATGTTGTTGTCACAATATTTTTTGTTCGTGACGGCAAGCTTTTAGGCAGGGAAAATCATCATATGAATGGAACTGCCGAGGATGCGGCGGGGGAGATACTTGGAACATTTATAAAACAGTTTTATACAGGTACGCCGTATCTTCCAAAGGAAATTGTTGTACAGGCTGCCGTTGATGACTATGAGGTTATGGAGGAATATCTCACAAAAAGAAAAGGAAGCCGTGTAAGGATAAGCGTTCCCCAAAAAGGTGATAAAAGCAAAATGGTATCGTTGGCACGAGACAACGCAGCACTTGTTTTGAAGCAGGACATGGAACGCATAAAAAGGCAGGAAAAACGGACAGCGGGAGCGGCAAGGGAGATTGCAGAGGCACTTGGAATACCTACTGCCGACAGGATGGAGGCTTTTGATATATCAAATATTTCGGGAACGCTCTCTGTTGCTTCTATGGTAGTGTTTGAAAAGGGAAAGCCAAAACGTAACGGCTATAGAAAATTCAGGCTTAGAACTGTCACGGGACCTGATGACTATGCATCCATGAAGGAGGTTCTCAGCAGGAGATTTACGGATGAAAAGCTTGATGTACTTCCTGATGTCATTATGATGGACGGCGGAAAGGGACAGGTAAATGTAGCACTTATGGTGCTTGACAGTCTGGGACTATCCATACCTGTGTGCGGAATGGTTAAGGACGATAACCACAGGACGAGAGCGCTTTACTACAATAACAGGGAAGTGGAGTTTAAGAGAGGCAGCGAGGCAATGCACATGGTTACAGCACTTCAGGACGAGGCACACCGCTTTGCAATTGAGTACCACAGACAGCTTAGGAATGCCAATCAGGTAAAATCCATATTGGACGATATACCGGGAGTTGGAGCCGCAAGGAGAAAGCTTTTAATGAAGCATTTTCAAAACGTGGAAAATATAAAGAATGCGTCCGTGGGTGAGCTCGCGGAGCTTGAAGGAATACCTGAAAGTGTGGCAAAAGCCATTTATAGTTTCTTTCATGAATGATNAACCAAATTGATTGTATTTGCAATCACCTAATATTATTTATATCAGAGAGGAAAAGGCCATGTTTAAAATATTTTACCCGACGGAATATTATGATTCGACATATTCAATAAATTTTAAAACATATTACAATAAGGGCTATAGAGGTGTGATTTTTGACATAGATAACACTCTTGTGGAGCATGATGCCCCGTGTGATGAGAGGGCGGCAAGGCTTATGGCAAAGCTGAAAGGACTTGGCTACTCCATATGTTTTCTATCCAACAACGATGAAAAGCGTGTGGCAGATTTTAATGCCACGGCAGGGGCACAGTATATATATAAGGCGGGCAAGCCGCTTAAAAAAAGCTACAACAAGGCTATGGAAATGATGGGGACAAACAAGGACAATACCCTGTTTGTGGGCGACCAGCTTTTTACTGACATATGGGGAGCAAATAACGCACATATAAGAAGCATACTTGTGCAGCCTATAGCAAAGCATGAGGAAATACAGATAGTATTAAAACGTATTCCTGAAAAGCTGGTGCTGCATTTTTATCTGAAAAAACATAAAATCAAGAAAAGAAAATAGNCGAAGTGTATATGNTAGNTTNNGTATATGNCAGCCTGCATCCTTTTGAAAAAGGTTGAACTGCCATATACGAAAACATCACCTATAAATCAAGAGGTGAAAAAGAAAGCTTGATTATGGNNTGTGNGAGGAATANCCNTCAGCAGCCAAATACCCCTTAAGCCTTTTTAAAATGGCATGATGTCTGTAATGCAGGGTTGACGGGGCAAGNCCTAGNTCATCTGAAAGCTTTCTTAAGGAAANCCTGCGAAAATATAAACTGTAGATAATCATATAATCTTTAGGAGGCAGCTTTTCTATGGCTTTGTAAAGTTGCTGCTTCTCAAGCTTNAGAATGACCTGTTCGTCTATGGGAACNTCCTGANNATTNGAAAAAATATCCTCTCCGTTTATGTCCTCCGTNTCAAGGGCATCATATGAAAACACATGATTGTGCATATCGCCCTCTGAAAAATATCGNTCCTTCCTTGCACCTTTCCAGTATACCCTGTAAACATCCTCGCTTACAGGAATTTTCTCGTTNTTAATCCATATTGAATAATCCATTTGTAAATCCTCCTTAAATAAGCAATCAGGAGGAATGTGTAGAATTATCGGGAAATGAAAATTTGCTCTTGAATGANACGAACAAATGTTCTATAATCATATTAACAGGACTGNCAATAAATGTCAATGGATAATTTTATATTTTTTTTAACCATAATATCGAACATATATTCGNANGAACGGATTAATTATATGAGCAGTTTTATTTTAAATTATTTTATTGCTTTATTTATGTAACGGAATAGGTCTGCTGTTTCAAGCTGTTGGGGAGATGATGTGTTATCGGGAAATACCGTTATTTTGTTTTAGACCTAAATGTTACAGGGGATTTTAGGTAATAGGGCTATAAATTGCAGAACTGTTCACGGCAGGAANGGCTNCGTTTATTTGTCTATATGCGGCGGACGATGGCAAAAANGGAGCTTCGAAATTGCCTGATAAATTATATTGGAAAGGAGCGTTACATATGTATTTTATTTTCAATACATNGCACAGGTAACTACAATGGCAAATATTAAGATAAATATATCAGACAATGATTTAGAAACATTAAAGAAAAACAAATACAAGCTGTGTCTGGCATTTAGAGAAAAAAGCATAGGCTTTGATNTGGTATGTATAGGGACAGATCAGTATTTTGCATCCAACACATTTAAGGTGGAGGATGAATATGCAGTGTTTTTTTGTAATTCACTGGAGAATGGCGAGGTCATAGATGCTTCGTCAGATGTTAAGAATATTGAATTGGGGCAGCGGATTACAGTAAATGAGTTCGGATTTTTTGGGAGTCCGGTCAAGGGACAGTATTCGGACAGGCTGGAGATTGTAAACGATTATGGCAGCATTTATCCGGGATTTGGGCGAAAGGTGAAATNTGGAACAGATGATAGNATGCGTTATGCGNTTGTATCANCGTATGCTTCNGTGAAAGGAATCTTTACAATGGAACCGGAGAATAAGATTCGGNTNTGGTTCCAGCAGTTTGCANAGNCAGGNACATATTTTACGGACTTCATTAGTGAAAAAAGAATGTCGGGAANAAGCACGTATGTGGATGNTTTCATAGATGCTTCAACGGAGTCGGATACAGTTGTGCTTACATATGAAAATGGAAAATGGCAAAAAAATAATTGAACATATGTTCGAGCTGTCGGATTAAAAGTGAGAGCAATGACGTCAGGCTTTTAAATTAAATAAAATATTTAGGAGGATTTACAATGAGCATGAATTTAGACAAGGTGGTTTTGGGAAAAAACCATTCAGATTTTTTAAAGAACACAAGGCAGTTAAAGTCTATGCTGGGGGCTACCGCAAAGAGTATTACAGTCAAGATTGACCAGGCTGAATTAAAAGACCTTAAGGATTCCGGATATGCCCTTTGCTTTGCAAAAAAGGTGGGAGATAAAGCCTATAATGTTATTTGGAAGTCTCTGAATAAGTATCTTGAAAATAACACGTTTAAGTGGACACCTGTATACCAGATTAGCGGAACCAATACATTTGAGGACAGCATTAAGGTCGAGACTACCACGAATACTCAGGATATCGGTCTTGGAGAAAAGACAACGATAGATGAGTATGGTCATTTATCTGACCCTGTTACCGGCGGTAACGAGAATTCTATCAACGTGAAAAATGAGTATGACAAGATACATGTTGTTATATCTCAGTCGTCAGTAAATGACAAGGGGAACATGGAAACAACGCCTATATATGTGTCAAAAGAGAAGGTTATTTTGGGAGAAAGCAGCTATGAACCTGTGGAGAAGGTACTCATATGGTTTCAGGCAAATGCGGAGACCGCTACAATGTTTTCAGAAATGCGAAGCAATGCTATAGAAATCGATCTTACAGGAAAGAGTTCCGACACTGTTATGTATAAAGACCAAAAGTGGAGCCGCATCTAACAGATGGCAGGTATATTGCAGCCTGTTGAAGAACAGCCGTCATACATGTTTTATCATGTGTGACGGCGATGTTCCAAATGAAGGAGGAAAAAGTCATGCCTAGAATTGATATGGAGGAGTACCTTAAGCTGCCGGTTCGTCAGACCTATAGTATGACACAGAAATTAGGGGCGGTAATAGGAGAAAGTGACAATAGAACAATGGTTGCTGACACTTCGGCTGAGCCGTATAATGCCATAGCGCGTCTGCTTATAGATGTGGATGGTGTAGAGTACAGAGGTACCGGATTTATGGTAAAGCCTAATGTAATGCTGACGGCAGGACATAACATTTATGACCATGATGCAAATAAATATTGTGACAGAGTTTATGTTGTGGATAGGAACGGAGATTTGTACCAGGTATATGATGCTCAGATTGCGTCTCAGTTTAAGTCAGACAGTTCAGATAAATATGATTGGGCGGTGGCAAAGGTATCGGTGAAGCCGGGGGAGACCGCACATTATATGAACTTTAAGAGGATGGATGAAAGTATATCACCAAATGTGACAGGACGTGATGGGGAGATTGCAGGATTTCCAATGGAGGTCAGAGCTGTTACGACAGCGGATATGTATACGGAGATGGGAAAAATAACCTCATATGTTGAGGCAGAAAAGCTGTTAAATTACAGTATAGATACCTCAGGGGGGTAACAGTGGTTCTCCTTTAATCTATTACATAGACGGAACACCTTATGCCATAGGAATACATGTAAGCGGTGGTAACAGCAGTGGCAATACNGCAAGGGCNATAGATAAANATATTTCAGACATAATAAACAGCCTGTGGACAAATTAAATGCAAGAGGCTGTCGCACTAAGATTTGATATGGCTTGCCCATGGCTGTCACATGCTGCCATATACATACAAAACACGCTTTCGCTCGTCTCCGACGTAACGGTACTAAGAGCTTTGGGTTCGCGACATAACTGTATGGCACATAAAAACCGTTTGAAGACGTCGGTACTTAAATTGCCGGTCTAAGATTCCTTTATATGAAAGTATCTTAAANCGGCAATTTTTAGTACCGTTACGTCGGAGATGAGCGAAAGCGTGTTTTTATGTGNCATACAGTTATGTCGCGAACTCAAGCTCAAGTACCGACGTCTTCAAACGGTTTTTGTATGTATATAGCAGCATGTGACAGTCACGGGCAAGCTATAAATTTTCGTGCAACAGACTCTTAATTTATCTTGAACATTTAAANAGCAAATCTTCCCAACGTCTGTCAACTTCCTCCTGATACTGAACAAGAAGCTGNTCATTTTCAGGTTTAAAAAGGTGCTTGAAGCGACCCTGTGATTTAAGGAAGTCCTCAATCGGAAGCTTNTTNTTTGGCTCATAGTTTAGAATCCATTTNCCNTCAACAACCTCAAAAAGAGGCCAGTAGCAGGTTTCTACTGCAAGCTTGCATATCTTCATAATATCNGCAGCATCNTATCTCCAGCCTCGTGGACATGGAGCCATAACATTTAAGAATGCNGCNCCCGGAGTATATATGGCCTTTTCCGACTTCTCGTATAAATCCTTCATTGTCCCGATAAGGGTTGACTGTGCAACATAAGGAACATCATGGCTTGCAATGATTGCCGCAAGATCCTTGCGGTTCTGCATTTTACCATTTGACTGACTTCCGACAGGAGTTGTGGTTGTATCCGCATACATNGGAGTTGCGGATGAACGCTGTATACCTGTATTCATGTATGCTCCATTNTCGTAGCACACATATACTAAATCGTGGTTTCTTTCCATTGCCCCTGAAAGTGACTGAAAACCGATATCGTAGGTTCCGCCATCACCACCGAAGGTAATGAANTTGTAGTTTTCNTTNAGTCTTCCTCTTTTCTTAAGNGCATTGTAGGCTGTTTCAACACCCGAAAGGGTAGCGCCTGCATTTTCAAAGGTATTGTGTATATAGCTGTCCTCCCATGCCGTGTAAGGGTACATGAAGGAGGATACCTCAAGACATCCTGTTGCATTGCCAATTACAGCCTTGTCCTCAGGCTTAAGTGCACGAAGAACCGTTCTTACTGCAATTGTGGCGCCGCAGCCTGCGCACATTCTGTGTCCCGGAGCGAGACGTTCCGGTTTATTCATAACTTCTTTAAAATTAAATGCCATCTCGTTTCCCTCCGTTTACTTTCTAAGACCGATATATTTGTAATTTTCCACAGGTTTGCTGCCGTCCGTGTAAGCAATAAGGTCAGAATATACAGCCTTTGCTTCCGCAACGGTATAATCACGTCCACCTATGCCGTAGAAGTAATTGACAGCGATACCTGAAAACTTAAAATCAAACAGTGCAGCCTTAAGCTCTGAGCCGATAGGACCGCCGCATGCCGAAAAGCTTTCTGCTCTGTCCATAATGGCGATGGCTTTTATATGCGAAAGAGCCTTTGCCATTTCCTCACCCGGAAATGGACGGAACACTCTTATTTTCAGAAGTCCTGCCTTTATGCCCTGCTCACGAAGCTCATCAATTGCGTCCTTTGTTGTGCCTGCCGCTGAGCCGATAATAACGATTGCATAGTCGGCATCCTCAAGCTTGTACTCCTCAAAGAAACCATATTTTCTGCCTGATATTTTTTCAAACTCATCTGCAATTTCAAGTATGACCTTCTTGGCATTTTCCATTGCAAGACGCTGATTCATTTTCGTCTCCATATAAAATGGGGAATTTGCATAAGGACCTACTGCCATAGGCATATCAGGATTAAGAAGATAATTCTCAGGGTGATATTCACCTGCAAATGCCTTTACCTTATCATCCTCTATAAGCTCAATATTTTCAACTGCGTGGCTTGTGATAAAGCCGTCCTGACATGCCATAAGAGGAAGTCTTACGTCAGGGTGCTCCGCAATTCTGAATGTCTGTATAAAATTATCGTATGCCTCCTGATTGTTTTCGGCATAAATCTGTATCCAGCCCGAATCTCTGGCACCCATGCTGTCNGAGTGGTCGCAGTTTATGTTTATTGGTCCCGTAAGAGCCCTGTTTACAAGTGCCAGAACAACGGGAAGTCTGTCTGATGCCGNAACATATAAAAGCTCCCACATATATGCAAGACCGCATGAGGAGGTAGCGGTAAGGGCACGTGCGCCTGCCGCATTTGCACCCATTGTTGCGCTCATTGAGCTGTGCTCGGACTCTACAGGAATAAATTCTGTGTCAATTTCACCGTTTGCGATAAAGGTTGATACCATCTGTGGTATCTCTGTTGAAGGAGTTATAGGAAATGCAGGCATGACATCAGGATTAATCTGCTTGATGGCATATGCNACGGCTTCGTTTCCGGACATTCTTTCACGAATAGACATATTACATTNCCTCCTTCATTGTGATTGCACCGAAGCTGCACGCTTTTTCGCATATTCCGCAGCCCTTGCAGTGGTCATAATCAAAATCCTCACGTCTTCCGTTTGAGACAGGTATTGAGCTGTCAGGACAAACGGGAGTACAGAGGAGACACTGAGTACATTTATCCCAATCTATGACAGGAGTCTGTGTGCGCCATTCTCCCGTGTTGAATTTTTTTGAACCGCCACCGCCGTAAATCTGGTCACCCGGTGTAATGTCATAATAAGGACTATGTTCATTTATTTTTGTTATATCTGTTGCCTTTGACATTAGTTCACCTCCTCAAAAGCCATTTTTAAAGCGTTCATGTTTCCTTCTATAACCTCAGGCTTCTTCGCAAATTTGTGCATGTAGGAAGCCTCCATATGCGACAGGAAAGTTTCCTTGTCTATAACCCCTGAAATTTTGACGATTGCCGCAAGCATCGGAGAATTAGGAAAATATTTTCCGAGCGTTGCCATGGAAACTTTGTGAGCATCGATTATGTAAATATTACCCTCGTAGCCCTTCAACAGAGGTACAATTTCTTCCTTGGATTTTGTTGTGTTTATGACAATACCGCCTTCCTTCTTAAGACCGTTTGTAACATCAACGGAATGAAGGAGAGTTTCATCAACGACTACTACATAGTCAGGTTCATAAATGTTGGAATGAACCCTTATGGGCTCGTCGCCTATACGGTTGTATGCCGTTATGGGTGCACCCATACGCTCAGGACCGTATTCAGGAAAACCCTGAACATGCATGCCTGTGGAAAAGGCAACGTCAGCAAGCAGTAAGGCAGCAGTTTTTGCACCCTGTCCGCCACGTCCGTGCCATCTGATTTCAATATTTTTTTTCATATAATTACTCCCTTAAGAAATAAAAAATTCTATATACATTTTGCATAAATGCTCACCTCAAGACCTTCGCATTTATGCGTTCATTATATCATTACAAGGGAAAAAGTAAATACCGTAAAACAAAAAAACAGATAAAAAAACACATATTTATACAATAAAAAACACATATTTCTTGATAAAGGCTTTTGAAATTGTTATAATAGTATGGATTTTTTATTTGAATAGGGAAGTTTGTTATTCATAAACTTATATGGGAGATAAAAATGAGTAAAAAATGCTGTGGGATAATTTATTCTGATGATGAGCAGGTCTGCAAAATTTGCGGAAAGCCTCTCAATGAAGAAATTGCTCATGAAAATAACGAAGAATTTAATATAGACGATATAACGGCGATGCTTGATAAGATAAGCAAGGATATCGGAGGGGATGATGAGGCTGTTGAAACAGATACCGGTGAAACCGGCATGGAGAATGCTGACATCCCAGATAAAGGTGAGGATATTACAGATGAAACTTCGGAAAATGACGGCTGGGTAACGGTAGAAGCTCCAAAGTCTGAAAAAAAGGCTGATAAGCCGAAGAAAAATGAAAATGAGAAGGCGTCAAAGGGACTTAAGACGGCAGGAATATTATTTCTTACGCTGGCTGTTTTGGGATTTGTGCTTGTAGGTTTGTGCGTTTATTTTATGGTATTTAATCCGTACTATGACAAGAACGGTGAACATTATCCCTTGAATTACCCGCAAATCTCATCTGCCTCCGACGCATATGAGATGAGTGACATGCTGGAGCTTATGACGGATACAGATGCATCTCCTTCAGATGCGGAAGCAAAGGAGGGTGAATAATGAAGAGGACGTGGAGAAAGGTCATTATCATATCCTTTGTGCTTATTGCGTTGGAGCTTGTCTTAAGTATAGTTTTTCTAACTCCTTATTATCGGGTAAGGAGAGTGTTTGACAACATAGAAGCAGGAAGGTGGCAGGAGGCGAGCGAGTGCTACGAACAGCTTAATGACAGGCAGAAGGACGAGGTTATGAGTTATTTGGATTCCTACGGAGCGTGGGTGTGCCAAAGCTACATTGACGGTGACAGGACATTTTTGGAGGCTGCGGCTTCCCTTGATGCCATAAACAGCATAGATAAAACGGGAGTAATATTTCAAAAATATAGTCCGGATTTAAATCATAACGAGCTTAAGGATGCCATGTATGAATATTGGCTGTCCAGACAAAATCACAATGTGGACGTTACCCACAAAGCAAATGAACGGTCCATAAATGCCCAAAAGCGAATGCTTGTGGAGGAAAAGGAACAGATAATGATAGAGATGCTCAATGAGAAGTATGATGCCTTTCTGAAGGAGGAGATTTCCTATGAGCAGATGATAGCCTTTGCAACAATAATCACGAATTCCTCATTTTACAAAGCATACGATTATTCGGGCGTTATAACACACAATTCACTTTGCGTAAGTGTTTACAGGGAAAGATATAATGAGCTTGTTGCTATGCGGGACGAGCAGAGATATCTTGAGGTTATAAATGGATGTGGCAACATTATGATTGACCCTAAGGATGAAAACTATAAATCAAAAATACAGGCGCTTCGTGACGAGGCATACGACCTTGGCAAGCCATATTATGAAGCAGAACTTGATGCCCTGATAAGAGACAACGAAAAGGGGAAGGCCTCACTGCTTATGGAGGAGATTGAACAGGTCTACGGCGAAGACTTTAATCTTGATTCCGTAAAGGAGGCAATGCTTGAAAGCTGGCAGCTTGCATATCTGAATTATATGGATAACTATGAGGAACGGTTAAAAACTGACCTTACGGGCACTGAAACAGGCACATATATACTTGAAAACAGGTATGATTCCTATAAGCCCGACAATGTGTTGCTTTACGATATAGATGATAATGGAGTGGCAGAGCTTTTTCTGTTCAACTCATCACAGCTTGACCGTGACTATGTGGGCTGTTTTATATACACCTATGACGGCTCAACCATGAAATATGTGGGCTTTGCAAACGTAATAAGCTTTTGCAGGGACAGTTATCTCATTACCTTCCCTGTGGCATTTACGAGAAGTGAGGGAACGGAATACAGCTTAAAGGAGTACAACGGAGAAAGTCTTTCCGAGACTTCAAGCTGTCAGGATATGGGTGGCACGTATTATGTAAACTATTCTGAGTCGGATGAGATTAACTACATGTCACAGAGGACGATTATACTTGGACATCAAAGCGAATACAATATAAAAAATTCCAAATATCAAAGCGTTGATGATGCAAGAAAATATATTATGTCGTATTAAATGTGTCAGTTTTCTATGAAAACTGACATGTAGCGTCAGCCCCTTTGCTGAAAGCAAAATTCCAATGGGCTGACGTTCAAGTCAAGAAATGGAGGATATAAAATGATTACACTGTATGACACGGGAGCCTATTTATTAAACGGAAGCGAGCTTGTGAAAGCGGATTCCGAGGGCGAACATACACTGAAAACCAAAGGCATTAATATTTCACAGGATGAAGCTGCAAAAAATACAATGGCCTATGATATATTAGAGAAGCATAATACATCGGGAAATATGGAGCAGCTTAAAATAAAATTTGACAAGCTCACATCCCATGACATTACGTTTGTAGGTATTATACAGACAGCGAGGGCTTCGGGACTTACTGAGTTTCCGATACCTTATGTTCTCACAAACTGCCACAACTCCCTCTGTGCAGTAGGCGGAACAATAAATGAGGATGACCATATGTTTGGACTTTCCTGCGCCAAGAAATACGGTGGCGTTTACGTTCCTCCTCATCAGGCAGTCATACATCAGTACGCCAGGGAAATGCTTGCAGAGTGCGGTGCCATGATACTTGGCTCCGACAGCCATACAAGATATGGTGCACTTGGAACAATGGCAATCGGAGAAGGAGGCGGAGAGCTGGCAAAGCAGCTTTTAAAGAGAACCTATGATGTGGCAAAGCCGGGGGTTGTTGCTATATATCTTGATGGTGAGGTTGCGAAGGGAGTAGGACCTCAGGACGTAGCACTTGCAATTATTGGAGCAACCTTTAACTGCGGTTATGTTAAAAACAAGGTTATGGAATTTGTGGGTCCGGGTATCGATAAGCTTTCTGCGGATTTCAGAATCGGCATTGACGTAATGACTACGGAAACTACATGCCTTTCCTCCATTTGGAAAACAGATGATGAGATTAAGAGATGGTACGATGTACATTACAGACCTGAGAGCTATAAGGAAATGAAGCCGGGTGACGTTGCATATTACGACGGAGTTGTATACGTCAATCTGTCAAAGATTAAGCCTATGATTGCAATGCCGTTCCACCCAAGCAACGTATATACTATTGAGGATTTAAATGCAAATCTTACGGACATACTTAATGATGTTGAGAAAAAGGCGCTTGTATCCCTTGACGGAAAGGTTGACTTTACACTTAAGGATAAGGTGAGAGATGGAAAACTTTACGTTGAGCAGGGAATTATTGCAGGCTGTGCAGGAGGCGGTTATGAAAATATTGTTGATGCCGCAGACATTTTAAGAGGTCACAATATTGGCTCGGATGAATTTACACTTAGCGTATATCCTGCAAGTACACCTATTTACATGGAACTTGCAAAAAATGGACGTCTTGCCGACCTGATCGGAACGGGTGCTGTTGTAAAAACTGCATTCTGCGGACCATGTTTCGGTGCAGGGGACACTCCGGCAAACAATGCATTCAGCATAAGACATTCAACGAGAAATTTCCCTAACAGGGAAGGCTCAAAAATACAGAACGGACAGATATCCTCCGTTGCACTTATGGATGCCCGTTCAATTGCGGCAACGGCAGTAAACAAGGGTTATCTTACGGCAGCAACTGATTTGGATGTTGAGTACACATCACCAAAGTATTTCTTTGACAAAACAATATATGAAAACAGAGTATATAACGGAGTTGGAAAGGCAGACAGCTCCGTGGAGATAAAATTCGGACCTAACATAAAGGATTGGCCGGAAATGATTGCACTTACGGATAATCTTTTACTTAAGGTAGCTTCGGTTATAAACGACCCGGTAACAACGACAGATGAGCTTATTCCTTCGGGAGAAACCTCATCCTTCAGGTCAAATCCTTTGGGACTTGCAGAGTTTACTCTTTCAAGAAAAGACCCTATGTACGTTGGACGTGCAAAGGCCGTTCAGGCTGTTGAAAGGGAGCGTGAGGCAGGTAACTGCCTTTGCAAGACAAGTGATGAGCTTCATGATATTGTCCATACAATAAAGGAAAAATACCCTGATGTTAAGGGGAAAAACCTTGGATACGGCAGCACGATATTTGCCGTAAAACCGGGAGACGGCTCTGCAAGAGAGCAGGCTGCCTCATGCCAGAAGGTGCTTGGCGGCTGGGCAAATATTGCAAAGGAGTACGCTACAAAAAGATACCGCTCAAACCTTATAAATTGGGGAATGCTTCCGTTTGTCCTTGAGGAGGATTTTGAATTTGCGGTTGATGATTATGTATTTGTGCCTGAAATAAGGAATGCCATAATAAACAAGAACGAAATTATAAAGGCATATGTTGTAAATAAGGGCATGAAGGAGCTTGAGCTTAAACTTGGTGATTTAACGGATGACGAGAGAGACATAATACTCTCAGGTTGTCTGATAAATTACTACAAGGAAAATTAATTTTTTGATTTGATAAGAGGTTATCGTCAAATAATAATGAGAGGAGGTCTATATATGATAGCAGTATGGTTGGTTGTGTCAGCGGCGCTTATTATTGCTGAGATTATATCACTTGGACTTACTACCATATGGTTTGCCATAGGAGCTTTGGCTGCGGCGCTTGCAGCTTTTCTTGGAGCAGGTATAAGTGTACAGCTTATTGTTTTTGCGGTGATTTCCGTTGTATTCCTTATATTCACGGCACCAGTGGCAAGAAAGCATTTTATGGGACAGCCAGAAAAAACAAATGTTGAAAGTCTTGTAGGAATGATTGGAGTAGTGACAGACACCATAGATAACCTGAAATCTGAGGGAACGGTCTCCTTGAATGGTTTGGAGTGGTCAGCACGTTCGGAAAACGGAGAAAACATCGAGAAGGATTGCAGGGTTTCGGTGGTGTCAATAAGTGGAGTTAAGCTGATAGTAAAGAGGGAAGCTTAAATAGTTTTTAAAAATATTAGGAGGGTCAACAATGTCAGGCGGACAGATTTTTATTTTATTTTTAGTATTTCTTGTAATTATTGGGGCGGCAAGCTCAATAAGAATTGTACCACAGGCACATGCTTATGTTATTGAGAGGCTTGGAACCTATCGGGCAACATGGTCGGTGGGATTCCATATGAAGTGGCCTATCATTGACAAGATTGCACAGAGAATATCCTTAAAGGAACAGGTTGTGGATTTTGCGCCTCAGCCGGTTATCACGAAGGATAATGTTACCATGCGAATCGATACCGTTGTGTTCTTTCAGATTACCGACCCTAAGCTTTTTGCATATGGGGTTGAGAGGCCTATCATGGCTATTGAGAACCTTACGGCAACAACGCTTAGAAATATAATCGGTGATTTGGAGCTTGACCAAACGCTTACCTCAAGAGAGACAATAAACACAAAGATGAGGGCAACCCTTGATGTGGCAACAGACCCTTGGGGAATTAAGGTCAACCGTGTTGAGCTTAAGAACATCATTCCTCCCGCAGCCATACAGGATGCGATGGAGAAGCAGATGAAGGCGGAGCGTGAGAGGCGTGAGCAGATTCTTATTGCAGAGGGTGAAAAGAAATCCGCAATCCTCCGTGCAGAGGGACAAAAGGAATCGCTTATACTTTCTGCTGAGGCAGAAAAACAGTCCGCAATCCTTCGTGCAGAGGCGGCTAAAGAGTCGACAATCCGCCGTGCTGAAGGTGAGGCTCAGGCTATCTTAACTGTACAGAAGGCAAATGCAGACGGTATAAAATTCTTAAATGAGGCTGCACCTGAAACGGCAGTTCTTACCCTTAAGAGTCTTGAGGCATTTTCCAAGGCCGCAGACGGAAAGGCTACAAAGCTTATTATTCCGTCAGAGATTGCAAGCATTGCCGGACTTGCATCTTCACTTACTGAAATAGCAACTGATAAAAAGGAGCCTAAGGCATAATAGGTTCCAGGTCTTTTGTTTAGGAGGACATATGAAAAGCTTGATGAGTTTTTTGCTGGGTATAGTGCTTACAATTGTGGGGGCAGTGTTGTTTTTGTCTAATGTAAAAGTCACAACCTTTACATTTTTCTACAGATACAAGGAAGTGAATGTGACGGCAATCCTTATGTTGCTTATGTGTATATTTTTTGTTGCCTACATTGTATATACAAACTTTGTTACGGGACTTATACTTGGAGTTTTGTTTTTACTGTTTATAATTTCTATTATACTCAGCATGAAATTCCACATAATGTATATGTCTGCCCTTGAGGTAATGCTTATTCTGATGACCTTCTTCGGAGGAATCGGACTTACACTTAGAGGAATTGTACATTCAAGGGATGAGCTTGGCGATGATACCGGTAACAATATCAATAATAAGGTGAATCGTAAATAACAGGAGGTAGCATCAGATGGTTGATAAGCTTGAGTTACAAAAAGAGGCGCTTGCACAGCTTGTGGATTACAGCGAGCATATAATGAAAGCCACAAGGGACGTGATAAAAGAGTTTCGCGGAGAAAGAAAAAAGGATACAGACGAAATGTTTGATCTTGTCATTCAAGGGATAAACTGGGAGATAGAGGTTTTTAACAATTGCGAACAGCTTATAAATACAGAAAAAACATACGTTGACAAAAGTAAGATGGCTGTCGCGGTCGGAAGACTTGGCGAAGTACTTCAGGAGAAGGATGATATTAAGATAGCTGCGTGCCTTGAGGTTGACTTTTTGCCGTTTTTGGAAAAAATGCTGGAGGCGGGAAAGAATATAGCCATGTAGGTATAAAAAATGTACAAAAATAAATATAAAAAATGTACAAAAACTATTTCAAATATTTACTATTAATGTTATAATATAACTAAATTATGCTAAAAAGGGGTGACTATATGATTAAAAAAGAAATGATAGCCATGCTTTTAGCAGGTGGACAAGGAAGCCGTTTGGGTGTTTTGACGTCCAAGCTTGCTAAGCCGGCTGTAGCTTTTGGAGGAAAATACAAGATTATTGATTTCCCACTCAGTAACTGTATTAATTCCGGAGTTGACACTGTGGGTGTCCTTACACAGTACAGGCCTTTAAGACTTAATCAGCATATCGGTATAGGTATGCCTTGGGATTTGGATAGAAACGTAGGTGGTGTTACTGTGCTTCCACCTTACGAAAAAAGTACAAACAGTCAGTGGTACACGGGTACTGCCAATGCGATATATCAGAATTTGGAATACATTGATTATTACAATCCTGATTATGTGCTTATTTTATCGGGAGACCATATCTATAAGATGGATTATGAGAATATGCTTGATTTTCATAAGTCAAGCAAGGCCGACGTTACGCTTGCAACATATCAGGTTCCTATGGAAGAGGCAAGCAGATTCGGTGTAGTTATTACTGATGAGTCGGGCTGCATCATGGAATTTGAGGAAAAACCTGAAAATCCTAGAAGCAATAAGGCATCCATGGGAATTTACATTTTCAACTGGAAGCTTCTTCGTGAGGCGCTTGTTGTTATGAAGGATCAGCCGGAATGTGATTTCGGCAAACACATCATTCCATATTGTCATGAGCATGGAAGCAAGATTTGCGCTTATGATTACAAGGGTTACTGGAAGGATGTAGGAACTCTCGGCTCATATTGGGAGGCCAATATGGAGCTTGTTGACATTATACCTGAGTTCAATCTTTACGAGGAATTTTGGAGAATATACACAAAGAGCGATATTCTTCCTCCGCAGTATGTAGCGCCTGAGGGCTTGGTTACAAAGAGTATTGTGGGTGAGGGTACTGAGGTTTACGGAACAGTTGAAAAGTCGGTTATCGGCTCGGGAGTTTCCATAGGCAAGGGTGCTATAGTAAAAAATTCAATTATTATGAACGGTGTTAAAATAGGTGACGGTGCAGTTATAGACAAGGCGATTATTGCAGAGGACGTTGTTGTGGGAGAAAATACTCAGATGGGAGTTGGAGATGAGGCTCCAAATGAGTTGGCACCGCATATTTACGCATATGGGCTTGTAACTGTAGGTGAAAACTCAATCATACCTGCCGGAGTAAAAATAGGTAAAAACGTTGCAATCTTTGGCGAGACAACTATAGACGAGTATCCGGACGGATTATTAAAGAGCGGTTCAAGCATAATAAAGGCAGGTGAGTAAATATGAGAGCAGTCGGTATTATTTTAGCAGGCGGCGGAAGCAATAGAATGGGAGATTTGTCGGCAAAGAGAGCGGTTGCTGCGATGCCTATAGTAGGAAGCTATAGAGCTATAGACTTTACATTGTCAAATATGACAAATTCACACATTCAGAAGGTTGCCGTATATACACAGTACAATTCACGTTCATTAAATGAACACCTTAATTCCGCAAAGTGGTGGGATTTTGGAAGAAAACAGGGTGGTCTTTATGTATTTACACCGACCATTACGGCTACAAACAGCTATTGGTATAAGGGTACGGCAGATGCACTTTATCAAAATATTAATTTCCTTAAGTCAGCACATGAGCCATATGTTGTTATAGCGTCAGGTGATGCCGTATACAAGATGGATTATAATAAGGTGCTTGAGGAGCATATTGCAACTGGGGCAGATATAACCATAGTATGCAAGGATATAGAGCCGAGCGACGACGACATAAGCAGATTTGGTGTTGTAAAGCTTGCAGATGACAACAGGGTTATCGGATTTGAGGAAAAGCCTCTTGTGGCTGAGACGAACACCGCATCAATCGGTGTTTATGTAGTGAGAAGAAGACAGCTGATTGAGCTTCTTGAGGCCTGTGCCGCAGAGGGACGAAGTGATTTTGTTAATGACATTCTTGTAAGATACAAGAGTGTTAAGAAAATATATGCCTACAAGCTGGAGTCATATTGGAGAAACATAGGAAGCGTTGAGTCATACTTTAAGACCAATATGGATTTCCTGAAAAAAGACATCAGGGACTACTTCTTCAGGGAGTATCCTGAGGTTTATTCAAAGGTTGAGGATTTACCTCCTGCAAAATATAATGGTGATGCAGTGGTAAATAACAGTCTGATTGCAAGCGGATGTATTGTAAACGGAACCGTTGAAGATTCCATATTGTTCAAGAAGGTATATGTTGGCAATAACTGCGTGATTAAGAATTCCATTATACTTAATGACGTTCATATCGGGGACAACTGTTATATTGAAAATTGTATTGTTGAGAGCAGGGATACACTTCGTGCCAATACAGTCAGGACAGGCGAACCGGATGATATCAAGGTTATTGTGGAAAAGAACTTTAGGTACGCATTGTAAACAAGTATATGACTAAAGGGGGATTTGTATGCAGATTACGGATGTAAGAGTGAGAAAGGTTACAAAAGAAGGTAAAATGAAGGCGATAGTATCTATTACTATTGACAATGAATTTGTCGTTCATGACATCAAGGTCATTGAGGGAGAAAAGGGGTTATTCATTGCCATGCCAAGTAGAAAGGCTTCTGACGGAGAGTATCGTGATATAGCTCATCCGATTAATTCAGAAACCAGAGAAAAAATACAGTCACTCATACTTAACGCGTATGAGGAAACTGCCAGTGAAACTGAAGAATAGCAGACTATGAATACAGGAACATTGATAAGTTCCTGTTTAAGAAAAGGGTTGCCGCAATATCTGGTAGTCACATTATGTGATTTGATATGTGACAGCCCTTTTGATTTTAAGTTTTTGTATGGAGGCATAAAATGGAGGAAGAATACAGCGTAACAGTGACAGAGCTTATTGAGAAAATGAGGCTTGTAAATCATACACCTGAAATTGACACGGACAAAATACTTATAAAGGACCCTAATATGAATCGGCCGGCAGTCCAGCTTGCAGGCTTTTTTGAGCATTTTGATGCCGCCAGAGTACAGATTTGCGGAAATGTAGAATATGCCTATATAGCAAATATGCATACGGAGGAGGAAAATGTTGAGATTTTTGACAAGCTCTTTGCATACAAGATTCCATGCCTTATATTTTGCAGAAATATAACACCTTTTGATTTCATTATTGAGGCGGGAAGGAGACATGGAATTCCCATACTTACTGACAAATGTGAGACAACCTCTGAGTTTGTTCACGAGATAGTTAAGTGGCTCCATGTTAAGCTGGCACCAAGGATTTCAATCCATGCGGTTTTGGTTGACGTATATGGCGAGGGTGTGCTGATTATGGGAGACAGCGGAATCGGTAAAAGCGAAGCTGCCCTTGAGCTTATAAGGAGAGGACACCGCCTTGTGTCGGATGATGTTGTGGAGATAAAAAAGGTAAGTGATGAAACGCTTGTGGGAGGTGCCCCTGACATTACCAGACATTTTATTGAGCTTAGGGGAATCGGCATAATTGACGTAAAAACAATGTTTGGAGTTGAGTGTGTCAAAAATACAAAAAATATTGATTTGGTCATTAATTTGGAGGAATGGAACAAGGAGGCAAACTACGACAGACTTGGCTTGGAGGACCAATATACGGAGTTCCTCGGCAATAAGGTTGTCAGCCATTCCATACCTATCCGTCCGGGAAGAAATATAGCGGTTATAGTAGAGTCCGCAGCGGTAAATCACAGACAGAAAAAGATGGGCTATAATGCCGCACAGGAGCTGTATAACAGAGTTACACAAAATATTGCAAAAAATTCAAAATAAACCATAAATATTATTGTAGTAGGAGGATAAAAAATGGCAAATTATGTTATTGGAGTTGACCTTGGAGGAACAACCGTTAAAATAGGTATTTTTTCCGTTGACGGTACCCTTATGGATAAATGGGAGATAACTACAAGAGTTGACGAGGGTGGTATGTATATTCTCGGCGATATTGCAAAGTCCATAGAAAAGAAGCTGGTAAAAATGGATATTGCAAAGTCGGATGTGGCAGGTATAGGAATGGGTGTTCCGGGACCTGTGAAGGAGGACGGAACCGTATTAAAATGTGTAAATTTAGGCTGGGGCATTTTCAATGTTGCAAATGAGCTTTCCGGTATAACGGGGCTTCCTGTAAAGGCAGGAAATGACGCAAATATGGCAGCCCTGGGAGAAATGTGGCAG